>NZ_JAQSLN010000002.1 GCF_028649655.1 Halobacteriovorax sp. GB3 | reverse complement strand
CAAGAAAACTGCTAAGAAAGCGACTAAAAAAGTAGCTACTTCTTCTGTAAAGAAGAGTGAAACAAAATCAACGAAAAAGAAGGCCGCTCCTAAAAAGGCCGCAACTTCTTCAAAGAAGAAAGAATCTAAAAAAGAAGTTAAAGAAACTGTTGATTCAGGAAAGCTAACAAAAGAGCAGGCCATTGCCCTTTATAAAGAAAAAAATCAAGTAACGATCGATAGTGAACTTAAAGACTCACTAAAAGAATATGAACTTGAAGATAAAATCGAAGCAAAGGGTGAAAATACTCTTGAAATTGATGAAGCTGTAGAGGACCAAATGGAAACGACAGCTCCAGCAAAAACTGAAGTAGATCCTCTTCTAGAAGAAGAATACAATCCTGACGATAACGAAGGTGACGATTCTTCTCAATTTGGATACGGATGGGGTTATAACGACGCATTTGATAAGCCAGATGAAGAAGAAGAGCCTGATCTTCTCGATGAAGATGAGCGATATGCTTTAGGTCTTGATAAAGACGATAAATAAGTTCTATAGAGCCTCCCATGGAGGCTCTTTTTTTTTGCCTTTTACTAGGCTAAGCGGTACAACGATCCAAAAAACGGAGAATCCAAATGAACACGCCTAAACTAGAGTTATTCTATTTTGATAGTTGCCCATTTTGCCAAATCGTTCTTCAGGCCATTAAAGAACTCAATATAAAAGTTGATTACAAAGATATCTTCTCAGACCAGCAAAATCTAGAGAGACTCGTTAGTGACACAGGAAGACGAACTGTTCCTTGTCTCTACATCGATAATAAACCAATGCATGAGTCCTCAGATATTATTCAATGGCTCAAATCAAATGCCGATAAATTAGAAAAGAATTAACTAAGAGGTAAAGATGGAAATTAGAGATCCTGTCCATGGCTCTATTCATATTTTAAAAGAAGAAATTCCAATCATTCGTGCTGATTTCTTTCAACGTTTGAGAAATATCAAGCAACTTGGATTCTCTGAATACGTCTTTCCTGGTGCAACCCATACAAGATTTATCCACTCAATTGGTGTTATGCACATTGGTACTCAAGCTTTCGATCGTCTATTTAGAGATAAGCTCGACAATAAAGATATTTTGAGACTCAAAGAGACCTTCAAGCTAGCCTGCCTCTTACATGATATTGGACACGCCCCACTCTCTCACTCAACAGAGTCGGTCATGCCAACAATTAAAGAACTCGATATTCCAAAACAATTTCTTGCAAATGAAAATGCTGATCTTTCTCGTCAGGCAACTCACGAGGACTATACGATTAAGGCCATTGCCGATAGCTCATTTGCCGATTCTTTTCTACTCGTTGAAAAGAAATTTGGCCTTGAAAGAAAATATATTGCTGATCTTATTCACGGACAAACTAATGAGCCAGAATATTTCACAGTAAATGGTATTAACTACTTTGGTCTTCTTCATCAACTTGTTTCAAGTGAGCTGGATTGTGACCGAATGGATTACCTTCTAAGAGATAGTTACTTCTGTGGTGTAAGCTATGGTTCATATGACCTAGATTGGCTTCTTGATAACTTGCAACCTGCGATCATTGATAATCAAGCAAGTCTTGGGATCTCAGAAAGAGCAGTTGTTACTTTTGATGACTTTCTCCTTTCTCGATACCACATGTTTGTGATGGTCTACTTTCACTATAGAGCGGTTTGCTTAGAGCAACTTCTCATGAATTATTTTCAAACGGCTCCGAATGAATATAAAATTCCAGCCTGTATTGAAGAATATATTGAGCACGACGATCACTTTCTTATGAAGGTTCTAAGAAATAGTGATAATAAATATGCTAAGGCGATCATCAAGAATAAGATCCCTGATAAAATTTACGAATCTTTTAATCAAAATCAGCATGCGCGCCTCTCTGATATTCGAGACTACCTCAATAAAGAAGGAATCGAATTTATTCACAGCTCTTCAACAGGAAGACTTTCTAAGTACTACACAAGTGACTCTTCTTATAATAAGAGCCAATACACGATGAAAGTAGTCAGGAATTTACATAATTCGATGAAAAAAGAGTACTCTGATATTAATAAGGCCACTGATCTCTTTCATAAATTCTCTAATTCTCATGCTGTTAACAGATTACACTGTAATTATGATGAATTAAATGATGATCAAAAGAGAGAATTAATTAGACTCATTAACAATAATTAAATCTATCAAGCTGGGCGAAATGCTCAGCTTGTTTCTTCAGCTTCTTTAAGCGATAATCAATTCAAACCTTTGAAATTAGATTTATGAATAAAATCTCACTCTACGTCTTGTTGATATTAATTTTCCTTGGGCTTTCGAAAAGTTTTTCTCCCTCGGAACAAAGAACACCTTATCTTGCCAATGAGCAGGTGTACTCTGATTTTTTTCAAGGCTCGCCATTATCAGTTATCTTATTGGACTCGTTTCAAACAGGTTTTCTTATTAAAACTTATTTTCATAAGTATAAAATTGTTCATGGATTTAAAGTTCCTGAAGAAGTTGTTGTAAGGACTTCAAAAAAGTATTGGACGAAGAATCTTGCTAACAAGGGCCTTTCACTCTTTAGAAGAAAAGAGCTCAATTATGAAAAGAGAATTGAAGAGTTAAAGAAAAACAAATATCAAAGTGAAATCTCTCAAAGTCACGAAGAAAGTAATCTTCCTATGCCCCCAGGATTTATTTATCTTGGCGACAGGGCCTATGGAAGATGGAGATTAGAGAATTCAGGTAGAAAAGTATGGTCATTTCACCGAGCCTATCGACACTTTCCAAAGCTATTTAATTGGGGAACATTTAGACCTTCTTACGATTTCTACGAAAGAGGAAAAATCTATGTAAACCAAGAGAAGCCTTTTTATGGACTTAATCAAGAGTTTGGAACAAATGGTTCTATTACCTCAGAGCACCTTGAAGATACTCTCAATGTGAATCAAAAGAGTATTGATCTCTTAAAACACTTTAAAACTCTCTTTCAAATTCCCCCATGGGAGAAAAAATCATGAATGAACTTTTTGATAAATTAATCCTAAGATTTGTCTTCACCCTCTTTCTCTGTGGAGCACTTTTCTTGTATAAATATGCTCACTCATTTCTTTATCCGTCTTCGAGAAATCAACTTTTTAAAAGATTTTTTCCTTCAAAGAACTCTCCAGACACACTTCATCTCTTTGCAAGAATTGTTGGGATCGGGATCATCTTTTCTGAATTTACTTTTAATATGTCCGATGGGATTTCGATGGCCCTCATTGACTTTGTCATTGAAGCAATCTTGATTAGTGGGTTCTATCTAGCCTCGATTTATATTGTCGAAAGTATTGTTCTTTATAACTTTGAATATAATGATGAAATCATTAAAAGAAAGAACTTTTCATATGCTCTTGTTTGTCTGGCCCACTCACTTGGTCTTGCCTACATAATTAAAACAGTTGTAGCGGTATCTCAAACGAGCGTCGTTATGATTTTCTTTCTTTGGCTTTTTGCTATTGTCCTTATTGGTTTTGCAACGAAGTCCTATTCTCTCATTTCAAAGCTTTCTTTTAACCGCTTAATGGTTCAAAAGAACCTTGCCGTTGGCGTGAGCTATCTTGGATTTATTTGGGGTTGGTGTATCATCATTTCTTCAGCTCTTAATCATGAACTTAACGATATTAAATGGTATAGTATTTGGGTTATTTTAAAAATTCTCCTAAGTCTTATTATAATTCCTTTCTTTAAAAAGGGACTTGTTTTCATCTTCAGTGTTCAAGATGATCTCATGACCAAAAGTAGTGACGGTAAAGCTGTCTCAACTCAAGCAGAGTTTGGATATGGCGTTTATGAAGGTGCCATTTTCTTTACGTCATGTTTTTTAACGACGGTCATCACAAGTAATATCAATTTTGGAACTTTTTATCCTATCTTTTAATACCCGGGCCTTGTGCTCGGGTTACTTTTTGCCCTTTTCACTCAAATTCTTCGTCCTGATATAATAGCTAGAGATCGCTTAGTATCGATACTCTTAATATTTTAGGTGCAATATGGATTTAAGAATTTTTCAAATGTTAGAATTTATGAATACGAGACTTTCAAATATTGAAAAGAATATTTCTCGTATCGATGAAAAGTTAGAGTTCTCAATTGCACTTCAAAGAAATCATCTTATTCGTGTAAAGAATGGTGAAAATATTGATGATAATATGATCTTAATGGGAAGACCTTACAATGATTTAAGCCCTTCAGATGCCTTTGATATTTTTAATAATGTTAATATGGACTTCCTCGTTTTGGATGTTAGTGAAGATGAATATATTGGAAAAAGCATTGCTGGCGCTATCAAAATTCCTCTAGAAGAGCTTGATCGCAGATATGCAGAGATACAAAATAAAACGACGCCCATTATGATTATTTCAGAGAAGGGACTTCGCTCCATCAAGGCCTGTGAAATGCTCGTTAAAAAAGGATTTTTTAACGTAAACAATATTTCAGGTGGACATGAGTTTTGGCCAGGAAAAGAGAGTCACTCTCCTTCCCCTAGCGCCTAGAAATCGAGATTTAAATTCAATTGAACTCGCGATTGTAGAGTGTCTTTTTGCTCTTGATTAATCTTCGTATGAAAATTACTCAAGAGGTGCTCAACCCTATCAAGTTCAACTTTCCCGACTTGATCTACATAGACTCTTTCAACTTCGCTGATCGACTCAAAAAGATTGAACTTAAATCTTTCACCGTATTCAGTTAAAAAGATGTTCTGCTCTCTTTTGTCAGAAGGGTTCACTTTTCTTTCAATATAGCCTCTTCTTTCAAGTTCATTTAAATGACTCGTCATCGTTTGCTTTTTAAGCCCACATGCTCGTCCAATTGACTTGATTGAAGGTCCATCATTTTCACAGATATATAAGAGAATTTCCAAAAAACTTGGTCTAAGATCAGTAAAACCTTTTAATTGGAGAAGACGCAGTAATTCATTGTTATACAATCGGTATATACGCTTTAAAAGACTGCCAATTTGAGAAACTTTTTTCATACAATAACTTCCTGTTAGTATGGTTATAGTACTTTTATAGCATTCTCAATTCTTAAACGTCAACTTTCAAAAGAACTTGGTAGAGCTCCTCTGGAATGATGAAGTCCTCACCTTTACTATCTGGTTGCTCCTGAAGCTTCGCGGCATCTTCTTTTGAGATCAGACCAACACCTCCAAACCAAAGACTTTGCTTTACTTGGGCAAAAGCAGGGTTTTTGATTTCCTTTGGTGTCGCAAATGCTGTTTGAGAGCTTAAAAAGAAGACAGTTGCCAAGAAAATAGACGATTTAAACATATATAACCCCTTGAAAGTAAAGATTTATACTAACTTCAGGTTATTAAATGCAAAGGCAGGGCCACAAATTTATAGAGGATGGCAAAATGAAGAACCAGAGGTCTTATAGTTGAATTCGAGCCCCATTTTTTCATACATTGATCGACAGCTCTTTTGGGCCTCGCAAATATCAGAAATACTATTTCCCAAATCGAGGTTCTTTGATTGATAGGCGTAACCAGAATAAACAGAATAATATTTTTTCCATTTAAACATCCCATGTGATCCAGACTTTGATAGCCTGCAATCAATTAGGCCCTTCTTTTGGCAATACTCCATCGCCTTGAGCTCGGCACTTTCTTTTGATTCACGAGAAAAGATTCTTTCACTTATAACATTTCGATCAAGCCGAATATTTACACCTAAATAACCACAGTAAGGAACTTTCTCCTTACGATCTTTATCTTCATCAAGGATAGAAAAATAGAGCTCTTCTACTAGATCCTGATCATAGATTCCATTTAAACGCAAAAGAGCATAGATAAGAAGAGGGCGAATATCGTGGGAAATTTCTCCATTAACCCACTCATCCCTATTTAAAAATACGGTTCCATCTTGCACGTGTAGATAGAGGCTCTCTTTTGTTCCAAGAATATTAAAGTTTAGGTTTGAAACAGCTTTGACATTCGCCTCATAGAGCGAAGAACGAAGAATGTTAAAAACATAACGAGTTGCTTGATCATTTCTATTTTCAGCAGAACTAACGAGATCTTTAATGATCGACTCACTCTGCCTCACAAAATTTGATCGTATCGTGCTGTCGATCATATCAATAGAGCGAACCTTCTCAATTGCATACGAAGGATCAAGGGCAAATATAAATAGAAGTGTAGAAAGCACAAAGCGCTTCATTCGATAAAACTCCATATCAAGAACTTACAGTTATCTTTTTAATAAAAATTTAAGAAAAGATCTTGGAGTTTGAAAGAACTACTAGGGGCCGTCAATTTTCCAAACACCCTAGTAGTTTTTGATAGTTAGAAGAGATTTCTAGAATTGCTTATCGATGTGGCCACACCACAACAAACCCCAAAGGTCATTAGAGAGGAGCCTCCATAGGACATCAAAGGCAAAGGAAGACCAACAATTGGCATTAAGCCTGTAACCATCCCCATATTAATGAAAGTGTGCCAAAAGAAAATCGACATGATTCCTACGACGACAATGGCATCGTAGACCTTGGTCACCGAGGTTGCTAACCATATAAATCGATAGAACAAAATTAAATACAAACTAATTAAAAAGAGTGAACCAAAGAAACCGTGTTCCTCATTAAAAATTGAGAAAACAAAGTCCGTATGGTTTTCCGGAAGATAATTGAGTGAAGCTTGAGAGGACTTTCGAAAACCCTTTCCAAGAAATTTACCAGAACCAATGGCAATCTTTGACTGAATGGCATTGTATCCAGAACCTTTCGCATCTGCACCAGGGTTTATAAATGTGAGGATTCTCTTTCTCTGATATTCTTTGAGTCCGAATTTATACATGACTCCACCTGAGAGAATTCCTATCAGGCCAATAATAAGAATCGACTTCCACTTTAACTTTCTAAAAAAGGCGATTGAAAAAAAGATCAATATAACGAGAAGACCGGTTCCAAGATCAGGCTCAAGGATAATCAAAAGCGCTGGAACAAAGGCGAGAATAAAAGGAGGAATAAGCTCCTTAATCCCCGATTCTTTTTCAGGGTGATACTTTGTAAACCACCTTCCCAATAAGAGAATAACACTTAATTTCATTAGCTCTGATGGTTGCAATCGAATAGGCCCAAGAAGAATCCATCTCCTCGCCCCCATTCCCTTATGTCCAAGAAAGAGAACTAAAACGAGCAAAAAAACATTGAGACCATAAATAAGCCAAGAGTATCGAAAATATGTCTTTGGTTGAATAAAGCTCACGATCAGTCCCACAATGAGTGACATCGCATACCAACCAATTTGTGTTTTATAAAGATTGGCCATGTGAGCTGATTGAGAAGCATGAGTCGCAGAATAAAGATTCACAACTCCAACAAGAAAAATGGCGAAACAAATTCCAAAAAAAGTAAAATCATATCTCTTTAAGGCCTGAATAAGACCAGAATCACTATTCATCTTCATCTTCGTTCTCTTCTTGCTTTTTAGCATCTTCCGCTTTCGCGCGCTTCTCTCTCCACTCTTTTAACCAAGCGAGATAGGCCTGCTTATCTTCAGCAGCATATTTTTCATAAAGTTCTTTCTGATATTTCTTCATATAAACTGTCGCAACATCTTTCATAACAGGAGCTGCAGAGCTCGATCCACTACATCCATGCTCAACGACAACGGCAACAGCAATTTTAGGATTTTCATAAGGCGCAAAGCCAGCAAAGACACCATGATGTCGATCGTGCATTGGCATGTCTTTACAGCGAGAAAAAAGTTCCTTTGAGCTCATACTTCTAACTTGTGCAGTTCCCGTTTTCCCGGCCATGCGAATCCCACGTCCACGATGCCACCAAGCGGTTCCCTCTCTCTCATTGACAACAGCATTAAGCCCCTGCTTAATCCACTTTAATGTTTCTTTTGAAATTTTAGCCGTTCCAACAAGTTCAGGTTTTACCTTTTGTAAAACTCTCCCATTATTAGAGAAAACTTCTTTAATTATTTTTGGCTTATAAACTCGTCCACCATTTGCAATGGCCGCATAAGCAACAGCAAGCTGAATTGGAGTTGTTAAAACATAAGACTGACCAATACTACATGAAACTGTTTCACCAAGTTGCCACTCTTCTCCAAATCTTTTCTTTTTCCACTCTTTTGTAGGAATGAGACCCGAAGTTTCACGAGGCAGATTCACACCTGTTTTAGAGCCCAGTCCGAAGCTTTTTGCATAGTCAGCAAGAACATCAATATCGAGAAGTGTTCCAATTTTATAATAGTAAACATCAACAGATCTCTTTAGTGATTTCACAACATCCGTCATTCCGTGACCACTTCTTTTCCAGTCGTGGAATGTTCGTCGTCCAAGTTTAAATGTCGGTTTACAATTAATCTTCTGCTCTGGTTTAAAAATACCTTCTTCTAGAGCTGCAATCGCAACAAAAGGCTTAAAGGTAGAACCAGGCATATAATGTTCTTGGATTGTTCTATCTCTTAAAGGGCGTCTTTCATCGTTACGAAGAGAATTCCAATATTCAGTTGTAATTCCGCGACTGAAGCGACTTGGATCAAATGAGGGACGAGAAACCATCGTTAAGACTTCACCTGTTTCAACATCAATAGCAACGACAGAACCAACTTTTCCCTCTAGGGACTTATAGGCCTGAAGCTGCATGTCTCTATCAATTGTGAGACGAATATTATCACCTGGTAGTGCTTCTTTATTCTCAATTCCTGCAAAGAGGTTGTTCGAACGAATAACTCGCTTCATTCGACCTCTAGCATCGACTTCCATAAATTGATAACCATCTTCCCCACGAAGAGTTTGGTCATATCGCTCTTCAACTCCAGACTGACCAATGAAGTCTCCGAGATTGTAATCGATCCCATCTCTTTTTTTATACTTTGGAAGTTGCTGTTGAGAAATTTCTGAGATGTATCCTAAAAGGTGCCCACCAACTTCTTTGTCTCGATATTCACGCGAAATAAATGTTTCAATACGAACACCAGGAAGTGAAGAGTTTTCAGTTTCAATAACGGCTACTTCTCTTTGAGAAACGTTTTTCTTAATGACGACAGGACGATAACGAGCTTGCCCTCTATTTTTCTTTAGAACTTTTTTAATATCATCAGTACTCATTGAAAGAATTTTTGCAACTCTTTCGATCGTTTCTTTTTTTCTTGTTAAATACTGAGGAATAATTACGGCATCAAATCGAAGAACATTATTTACCATATTCTGGTTATTACGGCTGTAAATAAGTCCACGAGGAGCTTTAACAACTTCTTTTCTCAGTCTGTTTTGGACGGAGTACTTATAAAGGAGATCACCTTGATAAATTTGTAGATACCAAAGTCTTGCAACAATAATTAAAAAGCACAAAAGGATGAGGTTATAAATAACATCTGCTCTCGTTTTGTGACTTTTTACAATATCATCTTCACCAAACATTAAGACTCATCTCCAAGAAGACCTCTCTCTTGAACGCCCCAAATTTTATCTAAAAGAGAAAAGAAAAAAGGTGCCATAAGTGAGATAAGAATACTTTCAGGAAGAAAGCGCCAAAATTTTTCGACAAGATAATCCATGTTATCAAGTTTTAAGTAAAGTAGACCTGAGACAATAACAAACCATACGACTTGAAATACCTGGGTAACAAACATCGTTGCTGCTGCCGAATGAAAGTGAATAAGATCTCTTACGTATGAAATGACAATACAAATGATCACCCCCGCAATTGTTCCCATTTCCCAACCTTCAATCGAGAAGAACGAATGAAAATACTGAACGAGAAAAATAAGTACAGCAATATAAGGCGTTTCTAATTTAAATCCCATGAACAGAACGATCAAAATATTAAATGGGATTGTATACTTTTGTAATCCCAAGAGAGGTAAAATCCCCGTTGAGACGATTTCCAATACAATTAAAATCAGTAGCGTAATAAATTGAGAAATAAGTATATTCTTTAACTGTAACTTCATTAATTTTTCCTTGATTGTTCTGGCTCATCAAGAGCTTCCCACTCTAGTTTTCTCGTCTCATCACCTTCTTGAACAAGAATAACAACCTCTTCTAGTCGCGAGAAATCAACTGCCGGAGTAACTTCAATCGATTGCTCGATTCCATGACTCTCTCTTTCAATCTTAGTAACACTTCCAACTCGAATACCTTTTGGATAAATATTCCCAAGACCAGAGGTTAAAACGAGATCCCCCAAAATAACAGGATCTGTCGTCGCAATATATTTCATCATTGTTTTTGAATTTGAATCTCCTTCAATGATTCCGTGAGATCTTGTTCTCTCAATAAGTCCATCTACTCGATTGTTTGAGTCCAAGATCGTTAGAATATCGGCAAAGTGATTCGTAATACGGTAAATATACCCAACAAGACCATCAGAAGTAACAACGGTAGATTGAAGTTTAATCCCGTCCTTAATTCCTTTATTAATTCTTAAAACACGAAAATCAGAATTGGCATTCCACGCGACAACTTGAGCAAGAACTTTTCTCTTCTTAATTTCTTCACCAAAATCTAAAAGTTCTTTAAGTCGAATATTTTCTAAGTGAATTTGTTCCAACTTAAAAATATCGTCTTCTAAATCATTCACTTTCTTTTTTAATTGAACATTTTCTTTACTCGCGTTCACATTAAGAAAGTAATTATCAACAAATGATGTTGTTCTCTCTTGAATAAAACGAACACTTTGCTGCATCGGGGCAAACGTCTCGATCATGACATTTTCAAATGCTGTCGTTTCCATCTTAGAAACGTCTCTTTTTGACACACCATACAACGCAAAGGACAAAATAAATAAATTCAATGTGATTTTAAGCTTAGCGCTCTCACCTTCCAAAAAATTCAAAACATACACCTCAAAATTCTGTTTTATTAAAAGGTTACCGAAATTGTCGGCAAGTGCCAACATTCTTTACGTTCAGTCTCACCTAGGTGATAATACTTCGAATATTGAGAAATCTCTAAAAAAGGACAGGAAAACTATGTCGAACTCTTTCCAAAAGAAAACTTCGAGTTTTTTAGTGAATGTGATCATCGGATTGATCGTTATTGCTTTCGTCGTCTCAGGACTTTACTCTTTCAACGGTGGCGCTCCAGATTCAATCGCTACAGTTGGGGACTATTCGGTTAAATTGAGCGAGTACGAAAACGAAGTTCAAAGACAAACGCAATTTATGAGTAACTTTATGAATGGAGGAAAGCCTCTTACAAGTTCTCAAATGAAGCAGTTTGGTGTGAGAAAAAATGCACTAAATAACCTCATCAACTCTAAAGTGATGATTACATTTGCTGATGAAGTTGGCGCAACAGCGAGTAAAACAGAAATCAAAAAGCAAATTAAGGATATGCCTTACTTTAAAACAAACGAGCAATTCGATGTTAACAAGTATAAGCAACTCCTCGCTTACAATAGAATTACTCCTGAAGACTTTGAAAATGATACAGCTAACCAAATTAAGCTACAGAAAGTTCAAAACCTCATGGCACAAATTCCAGTTTCAGATACTTACAAGAAAGAAGTAGCGACAATCAAGTCGACAGCTGTTAAGGCCACTATTGTAAATATTAATAAGGAAGATCTAAAGAAGCAGATCAAGATTTCAAACAATGAAATCAACGAATTCCTTAAAGACGAAACAAATATGAAAAGAGTTGAGAATCTTTTTAAAGAGAGAAAGGGAGCACTTGATCAAAAAGAACAAGTTCTTGCTAGCCACATCCTTATCGATACTAAAGACGGTGAAGACAAGGCCCTTAAGAAAATTCAAGACATCGCTAAAAAGACAAATGCAAAGAACTTTAAATCTATGGCAGCAAAATTCTCTACAGAACCAGGGGCTAAAGATAGAAAAGGAAGCTTAGGTTGGTTTGGACGTGGAAGAATGGTTCCCGAGTTTGAAAAAGCTGCTTTCTCAATGAAAAAAGGTGAAATTTCATCTCCAATCAAAACGAACTTTGGTTATCACCTTATTCTAGTTGAAGGAAAGAAAGCTGCCGTTGAAGCAAAGCTGGACAACCACAAGATGGCACTAGCAAAAGAACTTATTCAAAAGTCTAAAGACATTAAAGAGCTTCTTGCTACAGTTAAAAGTTCAGTTGAATCGGCCCTAGAGTCAGGAAATAAGAAGACACTTGATAAAGTTGTTTCACAATATGATCTTGCACTAAGTGCAAATGTTGAAGTTAACCAACTTGATTCTAACCGCACTGTTTCTCAACTTTCAGATGACGAAATCATGGCCCTCTTTTCACAAGGTGCCATCAATAAAATTTACACTTTTGACTCGGCGTCCAAAGTGACACTTGTCAAATCTGAGAAAATGAATGAAAAAGAGATCACTAAAAATAAAGATGAAGGATCTCTAGAGAGAATCCTTACGAGAGTTCTTCAACAAAATATTGTTAAAGAGCAAAAAGAAAAAGTTTCTGTAAAAATTAACGGAAATATTTCTTTTCAATAACCAATAGGAGAAGACATGGCCGATAAAAGTGCAAAATGGGAACAAAACGTTACGGGAAGATATTATGTTGATGATCAATGTATTGCCTGTGATGCTTGTGTCATGGAAGCACCAAACTTTTTCGAAATGAACGATGAAGATGGTCATGCCTATGTTAAGGCTCAACCGACGACACCAGATGAAGAAGAAGAGTGTCAATCGGCATTGGAAGCTTGCCCAGTTGAGGCCATTGGCACCGACGGCGAATAACATTTCTTATCACAAAGGCCAGTTTTAATACTGGCCTTTTTTTTGTCATATTTTAGTCAATTCAATTCTCGTTCATAGACATCTAAAGAAAAGCTAAATTATAATTATGCCTTCTGGAAACAATCTAAGGATTCATTATGACATATTTAAAATTGATAATACTTTCACTATTACTTTCAAGTTGTGCCCTCTACAATCCTGTTCAAGTTACTTCTAATAAGCTTGGTAATGTGAGAACAAAGGCCTGTACGGATTATGTATTGGGCTTCCATGCTGGTGGTGATAACTTAATTTCTAGTGCTGCTAAAAACGCTCAGATTGAAACAATTTCAACTGTTGATACATCCATTGAGGGCTTCTTCCCTTTCTCATTTAAAAGATGTGTTTATATCACTGGCCAATCAAGTAAAGACTTTCAGGCCTTTACTGAACTAAGCCCAGTACAAGATAAAGAATCTGTAGTTAAACCAATCAAAACACAGTCACCTTCTCCAAAAGATACGAAACAAACGTATCGTCAGAAAGTTATTAAGGCCCATGAATACTGTAAGCCTTACAATGGTTCTGAATATGATCAATGTATTGATGAATTTGTAGGACAATAAAAAAAAGGCCCTCAAAAGAGGGCCTTTAATCTAGGGATTATCTCTTGATGTTAAGCACTTCTTGTAACATCTGATCTGCTGTTGTTAGCGTCTTCGCGTTTGCCTGGAAGTTTCTTGAAGCCGTCATAAGATTAACGAATTCGTTGGCAATATCAACGTTTGAAAGTTCAATTGATTTAGAAAGAACTTCTCCACGTCCACCTTCACCTGGTTTTCCCATGGCCGCTTGACCTGATTGACGAGATTCTTTGAAAAGGTTCTTACCAACTTTAAAAAGAGCTTCGTTATTTTCAAATTTAGCTACTGCAATTTGAGAAATATCTCTAGCAACACCATTATCGTAAACTGCTGTTAGAACTCCATTATCATTGAATGATAGTGATCCTAGAGTTGCAGCACTTGAACCATCTTGTGTATGTCTTGCAACAGCTGATTCAGAACCATATTGAGTAGAAGCATCAAGCCCATCTCCGCCTTCAGTAATCGATACACCAAAATCAAATTTGATCTTTTGATCTTGAGCCGCACCTTTGTTGAAGTTGAATGAGTTACTTCCTTCTACTTCTTCTTGTAACTGTCCTTTAGCATTGAAACTTAGAGTTCCTGATGCCATTTCAGTAAACTTACCATCTTCTCCACCACTTGCATCAGATCCATCAACAAGCGCACGATAAGTCCAAGTATTGTCTGCTTGCTTGTTATAATAAACAGAAACAAGTCTTGCTGTACCTACGTTGTCATAAACTGTGATTGAGTTAGAAAAGTTAGAAGTATTATCAGGGTCATTAATATCAAATTGCTTAATTTCAGCTCTTGAATCAAGGTTCATATTAACCTTAACTTCTTTCGTTGCTTCAGCAGGAATTGTTGTATTTCCTAGTTTGATTGGACCAAGCTTATTTGTGATATCACCTGCTCCATTAACTTGGAAACCTAGAACTCTATAACCGTCAGAGTTAACAAGTTCACCTTCTTTGTTAAAGTGCATTGAACCGTCTCTTGTGAAACCTGGACCAAATGGAGCTTCGACTCTAAAAAGTCCATCACCATTGATTGCAAGGTCAGTAATCGAGTCAGTTCTCGCAACATCACCTTGAGTCATCATCGGCTTGATGTGTGCTAGCTTAACACCTGCACCAAATTGATCACCACCATCAATTCCTTTGAGGGATTTTGCTAAAACATCTTGAAATTCTGCACGTGATGCCTTGAAACCAGTTGTTCCCGAGTTAGCAATGTTATCACCGATAACACCCATACCCTGACCAACAGCATTTAAACCAGATACACTAATGTTGAATGAGCGTAAGATTCCCATCTAAGTCCCTCCTAGACCTTGAATTTATAACCATTTAGATGGAGGTAAAGATAACTACAGATCTCTACAAGGCTTCCGGAAAGGACCAGCCAACAACCTTCTAAACTTTTTCTACACAATCACTGTAGAATCAATTTTTGTAAAAACATTTTCCAGCATATTGTCTTTATCAATAGCTGTTACAACTTTATTACTTCCTACATCTACTATGTAGGCTGCTTTATCAGTGATAACGAGAGAGTCTCTCCCACCCTTCGTTTTCAATTTATCAATGGCACCTTTCAATTTGAAAAATTCTTCACTATCCATTTGAAGATTTCTCTCTTGCAATCTCTTAGCTGCATGAGTTGAAAGAGAAATACCATGTTCTTTTCTTGGAACTTCTAGTTGTTCATTAAGTAGATTTTTAAATTCACTCTTATCTACTTTACCATCGAGTTTTTCTTTAAGATTAACGTTCTTATGATTCGAAGTTTTCGAAACGTTAGGAATAAGAATGTTGTTAATCTTGTTATTCGTCATATTTTTTCCAACTTACTAGAGTTGTTGCTCCATACCATTATAGGCTTTAGCTGCGTTTTTTTGCAATGCAGGATTTTTTTGCTCACCGAAATTTTTTGCCTGCTCAGGTAGTTTAAAACTATCAACGTCTTTTAGGAAAACTTTTTTTCCACCATCAAGGGTTAGAACAGTTTCACCATTTTCAAAGTCAACACCTTTAACAACACCAACACCTTTCGTCTCACCTTTGAACTCATTCATTTGTTCATCCCAGGCCATAACTTGAAATGTGTAAGCATCTTTTACTGCACGTGTACCATCTAGTTGATCTCCACCCCATGTCATAGACTGTTGACCTTTTCCTAGACCTTCAACCTCAAGCTGCTTTACGAGCTGACGTTTACTATCATAAATATTAACCATAACGTGCTTTGCTGGTTTTTCTAAAAAGAATGGAACATCAACAGAACGATCAGAACCATTGTAATTAAGAGTTGTTCCAGATGTAATGACTTCTTTTCCTAAGAAACTTGCACCATAAAACTTCAACTCTTGTGGAGCATTCTGTTTCATACCATCAAGCTTAGCATTCATATTTGTCATTTGTTCTAATTGAGAAAATTGAGCTAGATCAGCTGCAAATTGCTTTTGATCCATTGGCTTCATTGGGTCTTGATTTTGCATTTGGTGAGAAAGAAGTTTTAAGAATCCATCTTTTCCCATTTTGTTGTGTTTTTCACGTTCAACAAATTGGCTCTCTTGTGCAACACCGGCCAATTGGTTTAGGCTATCTCCAACAGATTTCTTTGCTCCACCTGTCCCAACTCTTTTTTGGGCCATTTGGATATTTGCGAAGTCGTTTTTACCTTGATTAGGTTTTCCAATTGATGGCATCTAATTAAGCCCCTAGCCTTTCTTGATATTCTTGCCAAAGTTGTCTTCTTCTCTCACTTCCTCTATCTGAACTTTGCTGATCCTGTCTTTGAAAACGACTATCACCTTGGTTTTGATTGAACGAAGAATTATCAGAAGATTCTTTAGTATTTGATGCCATTTGAGGAGCATCATTCATTGCAATTTTAATATCTTGAATTTTAACACCTTTTTGTGAAAGGTGTTTTAATAGTTCAACTTCGTTCTTTGCAAAGAACTGATTTCCTTCTGCTGTTGCCGTTTTAATCTGTAAATCGACGAACTCAGAATTTGATTGTTTATTTACTTGAATATTGAATTGCCCAAGAGAGTCATGCTTAACTGTAAGATCTAGACGATCAGCATTTTGTACTCTTGATTGAACGACATAATCAGAAATTTTTTGAATCATTTGCTCTGTATCGGTTGGATTCATACTAGTGAGATCAATGACTTTATTTTGAACACTAGCTTCAACTGATGCAGTCTTAGCTTGAAGTGGCTTAATACCATCATTTGTTAATAGACCTAATTCTGAAGCAGTTTTAGCTTGCCCCTGTAAGGCCATATCAATTTTCATTTCACCATCAGCTGAAGAGCTACCTTTTAAACTCTTCATAACTTCTTTTTTATCAGTCTTGATGATTCCATTTTCAAGAACAGACTGCTCTTGTTGAAATTTTGTAATACCACTGAAGTTACGAATACTCTTGCCTTCACTAGAGTTTTTCAACAATTCAGTGGTCTGAATATTCTTTTTATTAATGAACTTTCTATTTTCAAGAAAATCTTCACCGCTTTTGATTAATTTAAGCTTGCTTGAATCTTTTCCAACTTGTTCAGAATCTAACTTTGCAGACTCGCTAACAGGCATATTCTTAAATAATTTTGTTAACTCATTATTTTCAGCATTCGCCTTAGGAGACTTTGTTTTTAAAATAGAGCTTAGAATATTTCCTTCACCCTTAATTGATTCTTTATTTGAATTTTGTGTTGCCTCTTGAAGCTCATTTAACTTAACTTCAGGTGAATCTGTTTTAAGTTTTGCGAGGAGGTCATTACCATTTGTTTGAGTTGGTATTGATTTTTGATTCACTTCTCTCGCTAAAGTATTTTGAGCAAAATCACTTTCTTTAAGAATTGATTGTGCTTCTTTAGAAAGAGTTTCTAATGAACTATCTTCTGCTTCAAGCTTTTGAGAAACCATATCGAAAAGAAGTGACTTATCTTCTTTATTTAATCCCTTCCCTTCTTCATTTAGAAAATTAATGATCGTCTCTGGGGAAGCATCTGAGTTAACAAGCTTTAGTACCTTAGAAAAAAGAGCATTCTCCCCTTGAAGAGCTCCTTCATTATTTAAGAGCAATTGATCAGAGTTTACAGCGCTACCCTTAGTAGCCTTTGCTCCTTTCATTGCTGTTAAATTTGCTAAGATATTTCCTTGTAACATTTATTTTTCCTTACCCACCGGTAACACACTGTATTATTTTTTCATCTTTAGGTATAATTTTTGAAGCCGGGCAGATATTTCCTTATCCATTAAATTGAATATTTTCGCGCTCTTAGCTCCATCTAATTCACTAATTATTTTTACAGAAATTTCAGCTTCCTGTTCAGATAGTAGATCTGCGGCTTTTTGTGGTCTCATTCCAGAGACAATACTTACCATATGAGCAATGCGATCATTGGCCTTCTTATCAACTTCATCAAGGCAGGCAATGAACTTCGATTGTTCTTGCTTGAAAGCTTCTACACGAGAGACAAACTGCTTTTCATTAAGTTTTAACTGCTCCTCTCTCTTAGAGATCGCAAGTTCTTTTTCTTTGAGTTCCTCTTCTTTTTTTATAAGACTTTTCGAAAAATCAATCATGTTACCACGACCAGTTTGCTTCATCTTCTTACTTAACTCATCCATGACAGCTTTTTTAAATTCTTCTTTAGTAAAAGAAAGCTTGTCTGAATCTTTATTTTCATTGGCCATCGTCTGTAAGCATAAACTTAAGGCGAGGAGACAAATTATTTTTTTCATTAGAGATTTTCTCCCTTTTCTCTAAATTTCTTGGCCATTGTATGTTCTTCAATGGCCTCTAATAACTTCTTTTCTATTTCTTTATAATGTTCAGTCTTCTTTTTTTCTTTGAAGTTTTCCATAATTTTAACGTCACCCTTGGCCTTACTCATCTCTTGAACTTTTTCATCATATTTTCGTTTAAGAGAGTAAAGGAGGTTCTCATTATTTTTTATATCGTTATTTTTGGCCTCAATAAATGCAGGAAAGAATTGAATCATTCTCCCAGCTGCGGGCTCAGCAACGAAAGCCTCTTGTGCCTCATAGGTCTGCGCAATCTCATCTTTAAGAACACGAATTCTATCTTCTACGTCATTCATTTCCTTAAGAAGTTCACCAAGCTCAATCTTGATCTTTTTCTCTTTAAATTCTCGAACCTTTAATAGCCCTTCTAATTTAAATTTAAACTTCTTAGGCATCTAATATCCTTATCCTACTGGTTGTATACTTTGCTCAGCTTTTCTCGCTAAATCAACCATACGATCATAAAGTTCTTCCATCGTCATTGGTTCACTCATTCCTTGAAATTGCTTCATAAGATCCATAAGTTCATCATAAATAGATAAGGCCTTATCTACTTTAGGATTCGATCCTCTAGCATAAGCTCCTACACTAATGAGATCTTCACTTTCTTTGTATGAAGCTAGAAGGTCTCTTAAGTGACCGGCAACAACTCGATGCTCACTTGAAACAACTTTATTCATAACCCTTGAAAGAGATTGAAGAATATCGATGGCAGGAAATTGGTTCTTTGATGCGAGATCACGAGAGAGAATGATGTGACCATCAGAAATCCCTCGAACCGCGTCAGCAATAGGTTCATCCATATCTCCCCCTTCAACAAGGACAGTATAGATTCCAGTAATTGTTCCTGCTCCAGCTTTTGTTCCAGCTCTTTCCATCAGTTTTGGTAATTGAGCAAAAACAGATGGCGTATAACCTTTTTGTCCTGGAGGATCTCCGGCACTTAAACTAATTTCACGATTTGCCATAGCAAAACGTGTGATTGAATCCATCATAAGAAGAACATCATTATTTTGATCACGAAAATATTCTGATAATGTCGTTGCGACATAAGCAGCTTTCATACGAATCAAAGGAGATGTATCAGAAGTTGCCACAACAACAATCGACTTTTTAAGTCCTTCTGGACCTAAGTCTGATTCAATAAATTCAAGAACCTCACGACCACGCTCTCCGATGAGGGCGATAACGTTAACATCGGCCGAAGAATTTTCTGCAATCATTCCTAAGGTAACAGACTTACCTACACCAGACCCGGCCATAATCGCCATTCTCTGACCTTTTCCTGCAGTCATAAAACAATTGATTGCATTTACTCCAGTGTCGAGTTGTTCGCGAATTGGAGGTCGTTCCAGAGGATTAATCGGTTTTCCAAAAATACTTCTACTTTCGACAAAGTTTTCTATTGGCCCTTTACCATCGATAGGATTACCTTGGAAATCAATAACACGACCAATCATCTCATGAGAAATTCTTATCGTTGTTGTTAAATCTTTTAAATAAACTTTTGTTTCAGAATTTATTCCAGAAATTTCAGAATACGGCATCGCCAAACAACGGTTACCATCAATAGAAACAACTTCTCCTAAACAAGAGTCACCAAACTCTGTTACAAATTCAACATTGGAACCAATAACGGCTCTTGCCAAATTAATTTCATAAAGCATTCCCTTCGATGCTCTCACCTTTCCAATTTTTTGATAGGGAGTCGCATATTCGTAGGCTTTATGAATTGCTTCTAAATCGAGGATATTATTCGTTGGCATCTTCAATTACTCCAACACTTTCAAATAGTTTCGATAGGCTTTTAAATTGTTCCTCGATTGTCCCGTTGATAATTCCATTTTCAGACTCTAGGACAATTCCTGGCCCCTCAATGTCATAGTCTGTCTCAACTCTTACATTGACGAGCTCCCCTAATCTCTTTTGAACATGTTCGAGAACTTCAGGCATTTGTTCAAAATCTTTTTGATCAACGCGAATAAGAAGATTCTTCTTTGTTTGCATTTCAAGAATAAGCTTTTCTAAAAGGCGTTCAATATATTGCCCATCATCTTCTAATTCTTTCAAAATGACCCATTTAGACAGTGTCTTAACTAGTGAATAGATTTGAAGCTTTTGATTTTGTAATATGTCTTCTTGTGAAACAAGAACATCATTAATAATTGCAGAAAGAGTTTCTAACTTCTCTTCAGTCTGCTTAATTGTTTGCTCGTAAACCTCTTCTCGACCAATTTGAACACCTTTATCATACCCATCGGCATAAGCTTGTTCTTGAATAGCAGCAACACGACGTTCTACTTCATCTTGAATACGTCTTTCAGTTTCAGCTTCTTCCTGATCTTGAATTCCTCTGTGATGTCTAACAATCGGAGAAATATTGAAATTTGATGTTCGAGCAACTTTTCTTTCAGATTTAATAATCTGTTGATGACGCTCAATTTGTTCAATCGTCTTTCCTTCCAAGTTACTAAACTCGAAATCAGAAACTTCCCCGTCTTTTAACTTAGATCCAGAGAAAGATTGAAACTCGTAATTTTTAACATCAAAATCCATTATTATCCTTTAGTGCTCTAATTAAACGAGAGCGTCTGAGTCTCCACCACGAGAGATAAATGCTTTACCTTGAGATTCAAGATCTTTTGCTTTCTGTACAATTTCAGCTTGAGCTTTTTCAACATCTGATAACTTCGTTGGCCCAAGCGTCTCGAGGTCTTCCTTGAGAAGTGTAGCCGCTCTATTTGACATGTTCTTAAAGAGTTTAGTTTTAACATCTTCTGGCGCTGTTTTAAGAGCAATAACAAGTTTTTGACCATCAACTTCTTTAAGAAGGTTTTGAATCCCTTTGTCATCAACATAGACAAGGTCTTCAAATACGAACATGAGTTTTCTAATTTCTTCAGCAAGCTCAGGATCTTTCTCTTCAACTCTTCCCATGATGTTCTTCTCACTGTTCTTATCCATAAGGTTAAGCATATCAGCGATAGGTTCAACACCACCAAGTTGATTCGTATCGATTGAGCCAAGAGTACTAAGCTCAGTTTTAAGAACATCATCAAGTTGAGCAATGAGTTCTGGTGATACGTGGTCAAGGTTTGCCACCCTAAGAACAACCTCTGCCTGAAGTCCTTCCGGAAGACGTCTTAGGACGTCTACTTTTCTTTCTGGATTCAGGTGAGCGACAATTAAGGCAATCGTCTGAGGGTGTTCATTAATAAGGAAGTTAGCAAGAGTTCTTGTATCTACAAGCTCAAGAGATTCAAGTGTGTTTGAAGCTCCAACATCAACAATCTGACCAAGAAGTTGCTTCGCTCTATCTTCACCAAGAGCATTAACGATAAAGTCACGCCCAGAGTTTTCAGAGAATAGGAGATCGTTCTCTTCATTAAGCTGTGAGTAGAATTCTTCTAGAACTCTTTTAATCATCCAAATTGGAGCACGACGAATGTTTGCCATCGCATTAATCATTCGTTTTACATCGTTATCCTTCATATAAGAAAAGATTAACTGTGTCGTTGTTACTCCAAGAGAACTCAAAAGCAGTGCTGCTTTGTCCTGCCCGGTAAGCAGGGAGTATTCTACATCTGGATCTAAATTCTTACTCACAACGGTTCTCCTTTACCATTAAGCGATTTGTTTATCCGACTCATTTGCATGAATCATTTCATGAAGGATTTGTGCTGCTTTACCAGGGTTTCCTTCTACCAGAGAGATAATCTTCTCACGTAGCATATTTCCTTCAATCTTCTCTGGATTGAGTTTTTCTTCAATCTGAGGAAGAGCATCTTCAAGTCCAGGAAGTTTCTGGTTAGCCTGTACCTTCTCAAGCTCTTCAAGAGTCTTAGGAAGAAAGTCTTCAACAGTCTCAACCGTGTTATCAGTAATCCACTGAATAAATGGTCTAACAACAAGGAAGAAGAAAAGTGAGATAACGAGACCAACTGCTACATATTTTACTATGTTTTTAAGAAGTTCTCTATTTTCACGCTCTCGCATCAGAGCTTCAACACCTTCCATATCTTCGTGATGAAATTGCATATTTTTAATAACAATTTTATCACCTCTTTTATTGTCAATCCCAAGTGTTGAAGCAACAATCGCTTGAAAGTTGGCGATATCAGCTTCCGACCATGGCTCATACTGCATAACAGTCTGTCCACCCTCACCTTTCATAGGAACCATCTTTCCATCGATCATAACAGCAGCTGAAATATTATTCACAGATGCCGTTGGTTTTTTCGACTTCGTAATCTTAGTTGGAACATTATAGTTTCTTGTCGTCAGAGATTTATCGACATTATTTCTCGTCTCAGGGATACCTGGTTGCGGTTGCTCACCTGGAACATTTGATCTCGCTCCAGGAATTCCTTGTGGAGATGGTCTTGAACCATTTAGTTTTTGAACATTCGCAACTTCGGATAGAACAGCTTTATTTTCTGAATCATATTCTGTACTCGTCGATACAGATTCGGTGTAATCTAGCTTAACAGTTACCTTCGCAATAACTTTACCCGCACCAACAACTTTACTTAGAATTTCTTCAATTTGAGATTCATACTGGCTGTTTAACTTTGATTCAAGAGCTAAACGATTCGCCGTATTAGCTGTCATAATATCGCCGATATTATCAGAAAGCTTCTTACCCCTATGATCTAGAATGACGACATTTTCAGTTCTCATTCCTTCAACAGTAGATGAAACAAGTGAGCCGATTCCTCTAATTTCAGTTTCAGTAAGAACAACACCTCTATTAAGCTCTAGGACAACTGAAGCAGAAGGTGGTTTTTTCTCAGAGGCAAATGGACTTGATTCAGGGATTGAAAGGTGAACTCTGGCCCTTTTAACTCCTCTAAGATAAGTAATCGTCTTGATCAGCTCACCTTCAAGTGCTCTTTGCTTATTTACTTTTTGAACGAAACTTGTCGTTCCAAATGATTGCTTATCGAAAACTTCATAACCAACTGTTCCCGAAAAGTTCACACCTTTCGTTGCAAGTTGAAGTCTCCATACTTCTACCATGTCCTCTGGAATCATGATTGTTTTACCATCATTTGTCAGTTGATAATCAATCTTGTTCTGCTCAAGGATGACAGCAATTTTCTTTGAATCTTCTTTATTAAGATCTGTATAAAGGACTTCAAATCTCGTTTTCGATGCCCAAATAATAAGTGCCGATAAAACACCTACAATAAAGACAGAAATTGAGACAAGACCGATCTTCTTTGAAGCATCTAGACTTTGATAAAATTCCGAGAAATTTCTTATAATTTTTTCTAAAAAGTCCTGCAAGGGAATCCTCCTGATTCTCTAGCGGGCTTCATGCCCTAACTCAAGCCTAAATTAGACTTGCATTCTCATTACTTCTTTATAGGCGTCGATTACTTTCATACGAATTTGGTTCATCGTCTTGAAAGCAATTTCAGCCTTCTCTACCGCCAGCATTGTCTCGTGTAGATTTTTAGACTGTCCAGATGCGAGCTTTTGAACAGCAACATCCGCATCCTTTTGCAGTTTATTAACATCTTTAATAGAAGCATTTAGCATGTCGCTAAAGCTTTGGCTCGTTTTACCAACTTGTAGTTCATCAAAGTTAACATCACTAAAATCAAGTGGCTTTTTGATATTCACCTCAGCGGACTTAGACCACTCGTGAGCACCATGTTTACTTAAAATTTCGTTCATTGATGAAACATTATTGATTGGCATAAACTATCTCTCCCTTAGTTTCTACCGATTTCTAGGGCCTTCATGGCCATATTCTTCGTAGTATTCATTGTATTAACATTGGCTTCATATGCTCTTGAAGCTGAGATCATATTGGCCATTTCTTCCATAACATTAATGTTAGGATAGGCCACATAACCTTGTGCATTTGCATCTGGGTGATGTGGCTCATATTTTAGAATAGGTGGTTTATTAGTTGAAATTACCTCTGTCGCGTGGACAGACTGAGCTTGAGCATCAATTTCACCTTCAAGTATTTCTGAAAAGTTCTCTCTTGCAGGTTCCGCTCCGTAAACAACTTCTTTCTTACGGTAAGGTCCACCTTCAGCAGTTCTCGTCGTTTGAGCATTAGCAATGTTAGAAGAGATAGCGTTCATTCTCTTTCTAGTTGCTGATAGTCCTGATGAGCTAATTTTCAAACTTGTTAATAGATCCATTTATTACCTCTCTGAGCTCACGGCATATTTCATTAGTCCCAGCTTTTTATTCAGTAGCTGAACTGATGCATCGTACATGATTTTATTTTCGGCCATTTTTGCCATTTCGGCATCTCTATCAACTGTATTTCCGTCTTCACTAACGATTCCATTTGAATCTTCTACGACTTCAGGCTGAAGATTATCAAAACCACCACTTCCAACATCGTGATGTTTTTCGTCGGAGGTCAACATCGATAAATTTCCATCAACATCTAGGGCACGAGCAAGAGCTTCTTCAAATTCAAGTCTCTTTGCTTTGTAACCTGGAGTCTCGGCATTAGCGATATTCGAACTGATGATTTCTTGTCTCATCTGTCTAAAGTTTAGTGATGTCGCCAGTGCTTGTAGAGTTTTATCGTCCGAAATCATGTATCGTCCTTATTATCTTAAGTTTACGAAGTATGCATTTCCTGAGTTTCTATACTCATTGATCTTATTTCTAAGAGTTCTAATAGAAACACCTAAGATCTTTGCAGCTTGCGTTCTATTTTCACTTGTGTGAATAAGAGCTTTCTTAATAAGTAGTCTTTCAGCTTCTTTAAGAGACATTAGTCTAATTCCTTCTGAATCTTCTTCAGAAATCATGCTAACTGCTCTCTTCTCACCGATCTCTAGAGCTTCTTCCCCAAGAACACCATCTTGAAGATTAGCAACAGAGCTTTCGATTACAGCTTTTAGCTCTTGAACATTATGTGTCCAGTAGTGATTTAGAATCTTATTAAGAGCATTGTCATTAAGAGTAACTTCTTCAGAAGAAAGTTCTGTAATGTAATGTCTTGCGATCATTTCAAGATCACCAACTCTTTCTCTAAGAGGAGTAAGATTGATTGTGTTTGGTGAAATAAATGTATATAGACCTCTATAAAATCTTCCAGCACCAACAAGCTTTGAAAGATTTTTAGTTGTCGTAGCAACAATTCTTACATCGATATCATAGTCAGATAATTCAGTTAGAATTTTGTGAAATCTCTTTTGAAATTCATCTTCAAGTCCGTCGATGTTTGCAAAGATAACGGTTCCACCGTTAGCAACTTCGAGAGCACCACGATTGAAACGACCTGTTTCTTCATCTCTGTAACCTAAAATTTTATTTTCTACTTCTTTTCCTTCAGCTGAACAATCTACGACCATTAGCTGCTGATTTGCTCTTGTTGAGCTGTCATGAATGAAGTGACCTAGTGTCTTCTTTCCTAGTCCAGCTTCACCTGTGATAAGCACTGGTGCTTTCGTAACCGAAACATTTCTTGCGATAGAAAGTGCCTTAACAATTTTTGGATCCTTCCCAAATAGTTCGACATTTACCGTATTCATTTGACCTCCTGTCTTGAATAAACCTTAACCTATTCCGTGGTTATATTTTTCTATCTTTAATAGCGAGTAATGATAATTCCGTTCTCGCCATTTCTTTTAAGTATTCGCTAGATTTTGTATCCTTCAAAATCCCTTCAAATACTTCTCTACCCTCCTTCGAATTTCCGGCCTTAACGAGGTTGATCCCGAAAAGGTAGTTAATTCTCCCAAGATATTGGGATTGTGGGTAGTCTTTTTTAAACGCTGTAACATCTTTTGAAAAAGTTACAAAATCCGGTTTCATTTCGACACCGACCATTTCGAGAAGAAGATAATTCATACGTTCTCTAACTCCTTGAACATACTTATTCTTCTCTTTGAGGCTCTCTGTATCGCTTAAAAGCGCTCTTGTAACCTTCACAAACTTATCGGCCTTCCCCTGCTCATAGATTGAATCAGTATAGGCTTTTAATAGTTTTGCAACTTCAACTGAATCGACAGTTTCCATCTTTCCAGCTTCAGTTAAGTACTTTTCAAACTCTTCTTCTGCTTTATCAAAGTTCTTACGATGATAGTGAATCAGAGCTTGGTAATAGTGTTTTTTCTTTGTGTTAGAAAACTTAATCGAAGCAATACTTCTCCAAGCACCATCCCAATCCTGCATTTGAAATTGCTTTAGCAACCTTAACTCACTTATAACAGTATCGAAGTCTGAATCAGTCGCTCTCGAAACCCATACTGGAAAACTTTTAAATTTGTTTTCTTTTAATCCTTCTAGACGACTAACAAACTTCTCAAAGAGATCATTGAAATTAAGCTTTAGTAGTGATTTAGCAACAATGTAATTGAGGTATGGATCAGTGGCAACTCGACTAATATAAGAGTCTTTATAAATTTCCCAAGCTCTATATACTTTTGAGTATTCTGTTTTTTCGAAATTATCCATCATAATTCCGTAAACAATCTCTGCACCATCACCTTCATAAACTCTTCTCACTTCTTCTTTCATTGTTTTTAATGGAAGAGCAGTTAAGAAGCTCAAGGCCTCTGTATATTGAGCATCTTTAATAAATGTTCTTAAACGAGTTAGCCATAGAAGCTTTTTAAGATCATATGAAATGTTTTTTAAATTATCGTTATCTAGAAAGACACGAACTTCTCTATCAGCATCATTGATTGCATTTTTTCTAATACTTCTATGAGCAACATATCTAATTCTAGCTTCATAGCTAACAAATGGGTTTTGAGATCTATTGATTGCATTTTTATAAAGTTCTTCAACCTTTTTAGGTTCTCTATCTAAAAGATCATAGGCTAGAGCAATTCTAAGTCGGGCTTCAGATGATTTGATGTGGTATGAATGCTGTGCCAAGAAGCTATCGTAAACAGCAACTGCTTTTTCGTAATTTGCTTCTCTAAAATATGCTTCAGCAACATTAAATAGAATAGCCTCGTGAACCGGCTTTGTGAGACTATTTTTTACTTCGTTATAATATGAAAGAACATCTTCAGTCTTTCCAAGTTTTAAAAGTGAGAACATCTCATAAGCAATAAGAACTTGCTTAGGAAGCAGCTTAATAATTGTCTTTTCTTTAACTAGTTGTCTAACCTTATCAACTTGATTTAGCTTCGCAAGAGTATAAAGGATATATTCTGCTGCTTTATCTGATTCTTCGTAGTCAAAATTTTCTTTTGAATCTACGTACATCTTCTTTGCAAGATCAAGAGCTTGAACTGTTTCATTATTGTTCAAATAATAAGTTAAAAGGTATTTCCCAACACCTTTTCTCATATCGTAAACTTCACTTCTTTTAAAAATATTTTGAAACATTGAAATGGCCATCTTTACGGGCTCAGTTTCACCTTTTTCAAGATTCTCTCTCAAGATAGCATTAGCTTTGAGATATTCGATTAAATCAATCTCTGTATCTTCTCCATACTTTTGAACAAATAGACGAAGAGACTTATACATAAGCCCCCACTTCTTCTTTCTAAAGAGATTTACAGCAAGTTGTAAGTGAGCTTCTTTTTCACTTTTATTGAATTCTCTATTCGCTACAGGATAAAAGTACTCCGGAGTCTTTCTCTCAATATTTAAAGGTTTACTAACTCTCGGAGAAAGCGCCTCATAGTCCCAAATAAAAGAAGCTCCATATCTAAAGTCTCTATAGTCTTTATTCTTTTTTACAACTATAGGTTTCTCTATCTTTTTAGCAGCAGCCTTCTTTGTTAGCTTCTTTCCCTTAATTGGTTTAGTAAAAGTAACCTTAGCCGCTGGCTTTGTTGCAGCAGTCTTTGTACCAAGAGAATCTGAATCAATCCAAAAGTCGAGAACCTTTTTCTTCTCTCTTTCTTTATAGAAAGAAAAGAGTTCAACACTTGGACTAGCTAAAGTGATCTTTAAAGAAGGAACATTGTTCTTTGCATTGGGTTCAAGAAGTTGATAGCCAGAAAAGTACTTAGCGTTTAATTTCTCACTCTTTAAGTCATTAACGATGTTATCTAGTAATTCGAGATCGAGAGTCTTGATCTCAATTTCACTTCCCTTGCGACTAATAATAAGTTGTTCAGAAGTTTGTGCGTGCAAAGATAAACGAAGGAAATCATCGTTTTGAATCTGATCAAAGTATCCCTTGGAAAGAATTTCCCCAGAGGCACCCAGCAGGCATAAGAATGTCAATAATTTGAATGCATGTTTTCTCATACTTTCTGAAACTTCCTGTTTCTATAAAGTAATAACTAGGCGGTAACTAAAAGTTCTTCTTCCTGAAGATCTTTTTAGCACCTGAGATAATTCTACCGTGTTTTAAAAAATTTAAAAGGAAAATTTTGCTCGTGGGATTTTTTTTCTGCTCAAAAAAATGACATTGACAAGAATGCGAAAAAAAACAAGCCGTTACATTAGTAACGGCCAAGTAATTTAAAAACTGATTAAGTTGGTTATTTGACTAAATTTCCAGTTGAATGCCCTTCTTCTTCATTTTCTCAATCAAAGTCGTACGATTCATACTAAGAAGTTTGGAAGCGCGATTCTTATTTCCGCTGGTTTTTTCTAAGGCCTGTGTAATGAGAGAGTCCTCAATCTCAGAAAGCATCTTTTTAAGATCAATCCCCTGCTCAGGAAGTGAAATAAAATTCTCTGTTTCATAGTAAGCAAAAGTCTTAGAAGAATGGGCCAAAAACTTCTTTGGTAAATCACTTGCTCTAACAAGGCTTCCACCTTTCAAAATAACAAGTCTTTCCATAAGGTTTTCTAACTCTCTAACGTTACCTGGCCAATCATAAGTAAGTAGGAGCTCTAAAGCTTCATCATCAAACTCGATAGAGTTTCTACCATCAGCACTAACGAAACGTGAAAGGAAATAAGAAATAAGTAGTGGTATATCTTCTCTTCTCTCAGACAGAGCAGGAATTTTAATAGGAATAACATTTAAACGATAATAGAGATCTTCTCTAAAATTACCATCCATGACAGCTTGTTCTAAGTTGCGGTGAGTGGCAGTAATAATTCGAACATCAATGGCCGTTGAAGTTGTACTTCCTACTCTTTCAATCGTTCTATTTTGAAGAACGCGAAGGAGCTTTACTTGAAGAAGAAGAGGCATATCACCAATCTCATCAAGAAAGATAGTTCCTTTATCAGCTATCTCAAAACGTCCTTTTCTAGCGCTTATAGCTCCTGTAAAAGAACCTTTCTCGTGACCAAATAGCTCACTTTCTAAGAGTTCTCCAGGAATCGCTCCACAGTTAACAGAAACGTTTCCATTATTTTTTCTAAGAGAAAGAGTATGGATAGCATTAGCGACAAGCTCTTTCCCTGTACCAGATGGTCCATTAATAAGAACTGTTGAATCCGAAGCAGCAACCTTTTGAATGCGCTCAAAAACCTCTCTCATAACGCGAGAACGGCCAATCATTCCACAAAAAATATCTTCTTTTGTAGGTGCTTCAATTTTAAATCTTTCAGAAAGTGTACTCGTTTGTATTTTCGAAGAAGACGGGGCGGTCTTCTTTTTGAAGAGAAGATTTTTTTCAACACCAAATCTTTCATCCATTGCTTTAACAATGAGATCTTGCAGGATATGAAGTTCAAATGGCTTAGTTAAATAGTGATAAACACCCTTTTTAGTCGCTGTAATGGCCGTTTCAATCGATGCAAAACCTGTCATAACAATTGAAACAAAGTTTAGAGACCTTTCTTTTAAGAGGTCAATAAGAAGAAGGCCGTCAGCCCCCCCTTCATCAAAACTAATATCAGAAATTAAACAAAAGCTCTTATCAGGCTCAAATGTTGAAATTAGCTCTAGACATTGAGATGGACCTTGAACATAGTGAATCGTTAAATTCAACGTTTTCTCAAGATATTTTTTAATTGTTTTACCTAGAGTTTGATCATCTTCAACAAGTACGACATCGGGAATTTTAACGTCATCAAAATTTTGAAAATCGTTAGAATTTTCACCTAGATTATTATGAAGAAAATCAAAATCATTCATGCTTGAATAGTCCATTTGAGGTTTGAAATCGGAACATCATTTCCGATATAAAAAATGCTAGCGAATTAAAGGATGGGTGTCAATTTTTCAACACATGTTCTTTTTGAAGAAATCTTACATGGTAAAAAGTACTTAAATATCAGTATCTTATTTAGTCCCTGTAAAAGAGTGATAATCAGGGTCTGCCCGATTGACACAAGGGGCTACAAAACAAACTCTTGAATAAATCTGACACTTCCACTTGGACCACCTGTTACCAACCAGTACAAGTTAATGAGAAAACACAGGAAGGACGTAATAACCAAATAGAAGGCAATACTTCTAATGTCCTTGATCCAGTATACGTAGGCAAAAGAGAGGGCCATAAGCATGATAGGCGTTGCCCAAAAAGGAATATACTTAACGATAAAATAAATTAAATCCTGCATTCTACTATTTTAACTTTAGATGAGAGCAAAAAAAAGCTCCCAGTTAGGGAGCTCTTTTTTACCTATTATAGAAGTGATTTAAGCTGATCTACGAAATCTAGCCTTTCCCATGGGAAAAGACCATCTACAGCTTCACGTCCAAAGTGTCCGTAAGCAGCAGTATTAGAATAGATCGGTCTTAGAAGGTCTAATCTATCAATGATTGCCTTTGGCTTCATATCAAAGATTTCATTTACAGCACCTTCAATCTTTTTAACATCAACTTTCTCTGTTCCAAAAGTATCGACAAGAAGAGACATTGGCTCAGCTACACCAATAGCATAAGCAACTTGAACAAGAGCTCTATCAGCAAGACCAGCAGCTACAATGTGCTTAGCAATTTGTCTTGTTGCATAAGCAGCTGAACGGTCAACTTTAGAAGGATCTTTCCCAGAGAATGCCCCACCACCGTGAGCTCCGTGACCACCGTAAGTATCAACGATGATTTTTCTACCAGTTAAACCACAGTCTCCCATTGGTCCACCAATAACAAATTTACCAGTTGGGTTAAGGAAGAATTTTGTATCTTTAGTAATGTACTCAGTAGGAACAGTCTTCTTAATAACTTCTTCCATAAGTGACTCTTGAACTTGTGCAAGAGACATATTTTCTGAGTGTTGAGTAGAAATAACGATATTGTTGATGTGAGAAATCTTTCCATCAACATATTGAGCAGAAACTTGAGTCTTACCATCAGCTCTAAGCTCTGGAAGAGTTCCATTTTTTCTTACTTCTGAAAGTCTTTTAGACAGTTTGTGAGAAAGATCAATCGTTAATGGCATAAAGCTTTCAGTTTCGTTAATTGCATAACCAAACATAAGACCTTGGTCTCCTGCACCCATTTCAGCGAATGTACCTTCACCTTCATTTACACCTTGAGCGATGTCTGGAGATTGCTTATCTAGTGCAACCATAACACCACAAGTGTTAGCATCAAAACCTTTGTCAGAGTGATCATATCCAATCTCTCTAATTTTATTTCTAACAACTTCTTGAAAATCAATTTGCGCTTTTGAAGTAATTTCTCCAGCAAGAACAACAAGTCCTGTTGTCACCATTGTTTCACAGGCAACTCTTGAAGCTGGATCTTGTGCAAGCATAGCATCGAGAACGGCATCTGATACCTGGTCTGCAATCTTATCTGGATGTCCTTCAGTTACTGACTCTGAAGTAAATGTATAGTCCTTTAGCATTGTTCTACTCCGTATTTCGTAATAAACATTTTTTAATTAAATAAATAATACACTATAGTTTTGTGACTATACACCTATAGTCATAGGCGGACAATACTAAAATGTACTGTGAAAAAAAACCGAACACTAACTATTTTTTATTTGCTCAAAATAGCGAAAGTAATGCGGGTTTCGATAGGTATAAAATCGCTGGCTTTTCTCACTGAGAACATAATTTCTTCGCCCTATTCTAAGAACGCGAAACCAAGCTCCCTTTGCATCTTTGAAGCGATAGAGAAATTGATAACCACCCTTTTTATAAAGTGCTTTAAGCCTTTTGTCCTTATAGATTCTAACCCCAGGCTCCTCTGGTAAAGAATGATAGTCACTCCACAAGGGGGCCATATCAATACGGCCTAACATTGAGGCCCTAGAAAAATATCTAAGAGCACCAAATGAAAAGTTTGGCTTTTTAAGCAGTGAAAGAACTAATTTCAAATTCTCTTTTCTAAGCTTCCTTCCGATTTTCGTCTGATCAGGACAATAGATCCTTAGGTTTGCTGATATAAAAAAATAAGTAAAAGAGAACTCTCCCTTTTTAAACATTACATTTAGCCAAGGATAATTTTTAGTTTTGACTCTTTCTCTTTCAAGAATTGTATAAAGATCCGTTTCATCGCCCATTGAATTATATTTATCATTAAAGCGACGATTGATTACAACCTGAGCAACACTTCTTCTTTCGGGAGCCCCTTTTGAATCGATTCGTCCAACTTCATTATAAAGAATTGTTTCAAGAGCAAATAGACTTCTATAAAGGGGGTTTTGTTTAATCCAAAACTTATAAGTTTCTTTTTCTTTTTCTAAAACAAAATCTTTTAAAACATATCGTGCCTTAGCTTTTTGACCCAATAGGTCTGTCGCTAAAAGACTTTTTCCATCTAAAACAACTTTGTCTTGCAAAAGCATTTCATAGAAGTCGAGGGCCCTCTTCGACCTTTCAGTCCACTCTTGCATGCGCTCAATCTTCTTTCTCTTACTATAGCGAAGTTGCCTTTCGATACCATCAAAAATAGATTCTAAATCATAGCGAAGATCTTCAGAAAGATATTCATCAGTATTTTGTAGTCGCAAATAAACAGTACTTATATTTGCCCTTAAATAACGATCTGGTCTTTCGTGTTTCTTATTCTGCGCTCCATCTTCAACGATTTTTCGATAGAGATAAATTTCATTCTTCTTTTTGATATCAGAGATCTCTTCAGAATCCTTTACCAGATCAAAGTTCATACGAAGATTCGCAAAATCAGTTGGAAAGGGATAAGTATGAAGAAATGTGATCGAGTTTAGAAACGCCATCGTCTCAGACTTAAAGCTCTCATAGTCACTCTTGGCTCTTAGTTTCAACTCACCTGCTGAAGGCCCATAGCTTTCTTTCTTATAATGAAGAAGTTTGCTTATTTTCTTCTTTAATATTCGTACTTCATTAATACTTTTTTTAAATAATTTCTTCTTTCTTAAATTAACGAGCTCATTTTGAAGAAAACGATGCTTATCTTTTAACACTGATAAGTTCTTCTTTATGGCTTCTTTATCGAGAGTTTCATCATCTAATGTTGGGATGAAATGACCGTCACCCCTAAAGTTTTTATCTAATTGCCAAAATTTTTCTTCAACTCCAGGAGCGCAAACTGTACGAGAAAATTTCTTATGAATTTTGTCATATGATTTTAGTACATAACTTTCTTTATTCTTAAAAGAGAATAAAGACTTATGACTCTGGTTTGCATAAGAGTGAAACGAGAGAGAAAAAGTACAAAGAGCAAAAATCGAATTACGAAATCTCTTTAACAAATTCAGACTCCCAAAGACCAAGACATGTACCATTACTTAAAACAAGAATGACTTTATTCTCATCAACATGCTCATTAAAAACAGTTAAAAGATCATTTAAATCATTAGCAACAAAGGCCTTACGCCCCTTTTCATTGAGACTTGATACAATTTTTTCGTAATCAAGGTTACCACAACCTTTAACGCTTGTTGGACGATTAGGTTTTGTAAAAACAAGATAATCAGAATCTTCTAGTGCTTGTTCAAATTCATTTTGAAAAATAGAACTTCTGGCCGTAGCGGAGTTCGGTTCCATAACAACAAGAATTTCTTTATTGGGATATTTCGTTTTAATTGAATCAATTGTTAACTCTACCGCTCTAGGGTGGTGAGCAAAGTCATCAATGACAGGAGCTCCTTTATAGAATCCCCTTACTTCCTGTCTTCTTTTCACCATCTCTAGCTCAAGAATTGATTGAGTCAGCGACTCATAACTAAAACCTTCTTCAAGCGCATAGAGAAGCACTGAAGTGAGGTTTAAAATATTATGCTTTCCAATAAGGTTCGTTGAAAACTCAAATGTTTCATTTTTATAAATGATTTCAAATCGAGTACCCTTGTCATTTTCATCTAAAATTTTTGGTCCAAACTTTTGATCGAGTCCATAGAGAACAACATTGTCTAATTCGCTTTCTTCAATCAACTCGTTAATAGCACTATAATCGCCATTAAAGATAAGACTCCCTTTAATATTAGGGACAACTTGCTTAAATTCATTTTTAATGTCTTCAATAGAATCAAAAATATCAGCATGATCAAATTCAAGAGAAGTTAAAATCATATTTTTCAAAGAATAGAGTCTAAATTTTGAGATTTTTTCAAAATATGCACTGTCATACTCATCAGACTCAATAAAGAAGTACTTTCCTTCTCCAAGTTTTGATGAAGCTCTTCCATTAACAACACCACCAATAAAATAGCCAGGAGCTTCTCCAAGCTTTTCAAAAACTTGGGTTGCAAAATAAGTCGTCGTTGTCTTTCCATGTGTTCCAGCAAGACCAACAACGTTTATATCATTAAGAACAAGTGAACCTAGGGCCTGAGGAAATGAGCAGAAAGGAACATCGAGAGATTCAATCATTCTCGCTTGATCACTACTTCCTGGAACGACATTTCCAACGACAATAAGATCAAATTGCTTAAGAAAATCAGGTGTAATTTCATCTAATTGATAAAGAGGTATTTTAGTACTTTCTAAATAAGTGGACATTGGAGGATAAAAATTATTATCTCCCCCTTCAACTTCGTAACCTTTTTCTTTTAGCAAGCAAGCTGCTGCTCCCATACCTGTTCCACAAACACGGTAGAAAAAGATCTTTTTAATCGAAGTACTCTTAGATTTAAGTTCTTCCCAGCTTATTTTATTATCTAAATTCATAACTCTTCCTTGATTTGAATACTTCTATTCTATTAGGAAAAATCAGTGGGGTAAATATTTGAAAGCACGAAACAACGATTAAATCTGATCGTTCCAGATCATTTCGCCCACATTTCGACGAAATTCATTGATTTTAGCGCGGTCATACCAATACTTCTTTGTTTCATTGGTTAAAATGATATGTCCTTTCTTAGTTCGAGCATCAATCCAAATTGAAGTTCCAGTAAAACCGAGATGCCCAAATGTCTCTTTAGAACATCCTTTTCCTGCTAGTGTCCTCTCTAAATCTGTTGGACGATCCCATCCCTTTATGAAACGCTCTGCTACAGCCCAGTCCTCTTTAAGCATATTTTCTAATAAGTGGTTGTTCTGATCAAAGTCGATTAAAGTTCGGGCCAGTGAGTTTATATTAGAAAACAGTCCGGCATGTGAAACTCTCTCATTTATGACAAAAGCATTATCATCATGAACATCACCCTGAATCGGATGTCCATTTCTCCAGCCTGTAACAGGACAATGAAGTTTTGAATCCAAATCTAGCCAATTTTTGAGTTCCCCATCCCAATGAGAAGAAAGTCTCTGGTAAATCGATTCTCCCCACTTAGATTCCAGATCAAGCATAAGTCTTAGGGCAGAAAAATCAGAATAGAGAGTTTTAGATTTTGAAATAGGATAACTTAAAACCTGTTCCTTCCAATCACTTCGAGACAACCTTCCCCATGAGGGAAGTCCTCCTCTGTGTTCAAGTAAAAGGATTTGATCTATCGAAAAATCGGCAGGGAAAAGCTGAAAAGCAAGGCCCAATGTTAATGGCTTAGTCAGAGAAGCGAGGTCAAAGACAGCTGCTCCAACTTGAACTTCACGGCCATTTTCAAATTCAAGAGCATCGAAAGTAAAGTTCTTAAAGTCAAGAACTGCGACCGCTAAGCGATCGAAGTTCTTGTCTTTTAATTCATCTAAACAATACTTTCGTAATTTTTCCATTCTATTTGTTATTCAAAGCTGCTTGAGCGGCCGCTAGACGTGCAATCGGTACTCTATAAGGAGAGCAAGAAACATAGTCTAAACCTGCTCTGTGACAGAAATCAATAGAACTAGGTTCACCACCATGCTCTCCACAGATTCCCATATGCATATTTGCATTGGTTTTCTTACCTTCTTTAACAGCGTGCTCAACAAGGAATCCAACTCCACTTTGATCAAGTGAAACAAATGGATCATTAGGCATTAGACCTCTTCCAACATATTCTGGAAGAAATTTTCCAGCGTCGTCTCTAGAGAGACCAAATGTTGTTTGAGTTAAATCGTTCGTTCCAAAAGAGAAAAACTCTGCTTCTTTAGCAATTTCTCCAGCAGTAATTGCTGCTCTTGGAAGTTCGATCATTGTTCCAATTTTGTACTTGATCTCTTTTCCTTTTTCTTTGAAAACGGCCTTAATAACTTCAAGAGCATCTTCTTTTAAAATGGCCAACTCTCCTTTAAGAGCAACGAGTGGAATCATAATCTCTGGCATAACAGTAATATTAGATTCACTAGACTCAACGGCTGCTTCCATAATTGCACGAACTTGCATCTTATAGATTTCAGGATAAGTCACACCTAAACGACAACCACGATGCCCGAGCATTGGGTTGAACTCTTGAAGCTTTTCAGCTCTATCTTCAACTTCACGAATATCAATTCCAAGATACTCAGCAAGTTCATTCTTCTCTTGTTCAGAGTGTGGAAGAAATTCATGAAGTGGTGGATCGAGAAGACGAATATTAACTGGCTTCCCATCCATAGCTTTGAATATTCCTAGGAAGTCCTTCTTTTGAAATGGTAGTAATTTCGAAAGGGCCTTCTCTCTAGACATAACATCTTCAGCAAAAATCATTTCTCTTACGGCCAAGATTCTCTCGGCTTCAAAGAACATATGCTCAGTTCGACAAAGTCCAATCCCCTCTGCACCAAAGTTATTTGCAACTTCACTATCTTCAGGATTGTCAGCATTTGTTCTTACTTTAAGAGTTCTATATTCATCTGCCCAACTCATAAAGTTAGCAAATTCTTTTGAAATTTCAGCATCAATCGTTGGAACAAGACCTTCAAATACTTCTCCGCTTGCACCATCAATTGTTAAGTGGTCACCTTCTTTAAATGTTTTGCCATTCACTGAAACAGTCTTAGCACTGTAATTAATGACAAGATCAGAACAACCTGCTACGCATGGTTTCCCCATTCCTCTGGCAACGACGGCAGCGTGAGAAGTCATTCCACCTCTAGCCGTTAGAATACCGCGAGCAGCATTCATTCCTCCAATATCTTCAGGAGAAGTTTCCTGACGAACCAGAAGAACCTTTTTTCCAGATTCAGCTAAGCTAATGGCAAGTTCAGAAGAAAAGGCAATCTCTCCCGCTCCCGCACCAGGAGAAGCTGGTAGCCCCTTAGCTACGACTTTTTTATCAGCCTTAGGATCAAGTCTTGGGTGAAGAAGTTGGTTAAGTAGTTCAGGCTCAATTTTTAGAATGGCCTCTTCTTTAGAAAGAATCCCCTCACCAACGAGGTCTGAGGCAATCTTAATAGCAGCACTTGCCGTTCTCTTTCCATTTCTCGTTTGAAGAATAAAGAGGTTCCCTTTTTCAATAGTAAACTCGATATCCTGCATATCTTTATAGTGGGCCTCAAGTTTTTGATATACTTCTGTGAGTTCATCAAATGTTTCACCCATTGCTTCTTTCAATGTTTTCAAATTTCTATTTGAATCATTTTTAGACTCATCATTGATTGGAGCCGGGGTTCTAATACCTGCAACAACATCTTCACCTTGAGCATTAATTAGATATTCTCCAAAAAACCTCTTGTCTCCAGTACTTGGATCACGTGTAAAACAAACACCTGTTGCACAATCGTCACCCATATTTCCAAACACCATCGTTTGAACATTAACTGCAGTTCCCCAGTTGTGATCGATCCCATTTATGTCACGATATTTAATCGCTCTAGGATTTGTCCAAGATCTAAAAACAGCACCAATGGCCTGCCATAATTGATCCATTGGATCTGTTGGAAATGAGCGTCCACTTTCTTCTAAAATGATTTGCTTATAAACAGTCACAAGATCCTTTAAATCTTCTGCCGTTAATTCAGTGTCTTCATCGACACCTCTTGCATCTTTTAAGTCTTCAAGAGTTGCTTCAAGTAATGAGTGGTTGAAACCCATGACAACGTTAGCATACATCTGAATGAAACGACGGTATGAATCCCAAGAAAAACGAGCGTCCCCTGTGAGCTCACTCATTCCCTCAACTGTTTCATCATTCATTCCAAGATTGAGAACAGTGTCCATCATTCCTGGCATAGAAACTCTAGCACCAGATCGAACCGAAAAAAGAAGAGGGTTCTTACTGTCACCGAAAACTTTTCCCGTTACTTTTTCAACTTCTTTCAGCGCTTCTTGAACTTGTTGTTTGATTGAATCACTTATTTGGTTTCCAGCTTTTTGAAAATCAATACAAGCTTCAGTTGTTACAGTGAAACCAGGAGGAACATTAAGTCCTAGAGAAGACATCTCAGCAAGGTTTGCACCTTTACCTCCGAGAAGATTCTTCATTTCCTTGTTACCTTCAGTATTTTCTTTGCTAAATAGATAGACCCACTTCATCAGATTCCCTCCGTATCATGGTCCAAAAAGAAAGGAGGCATCAATGCCTCCCTCTCTCAATTATAATTGTAATTTGTCTTGTAGATATTGCTCGACTTTATCCAGCGAAACTCTCTCTTGAACCATCGTATCTCTGTCACGAATTGTAACAGCGTGATCCTCTAGAGAGTCGAAGTCAAAAGTAATACAGAACGGAGTTCCAATTTCATCTTGTCTTCTATATCTCTTACCAATTGTTCCTGTTACATCAAACTCTGCAGGGTATTTCTTATTCAGTTTATTGAAAAGTTCTTTTGCAGGTGCAGCAAGCTTTTCCTTTTTAAGAAGAGGAAGAACTGCAACTTTAATTGGTGCAACTTTTGGAGAGAACTTAAGAACAGTTCTTTCTTTTTCTTTGTCTCCCTCATTTTCAACTCGGTATGCATCCGAGAGAACTGCGAGAAGACAACGATCACAACCAACAGATGTTTCGATAACAAATGGAAGATATTTTTTATTTCCATCTTCAGCATCAAGATACTTAAGATTTTTCTTAGAAAATAATTCGTGTTGTTTTAAATCAAAGTCAGTTCTTGAGTGGATACCTTCCATCTCTCCCCAACCATGAGCATATTGATATTCAATATCAGTTGCCGCATCAGCATAGTGAGCAAGTTCACCTGGTCCATGTGGTTCCCATCTCAGTCTTTCTGGACGAAGACCATTTTCAAGGTGCCAATTCCAACGGATTTCTTTCCACTGCTCCATGAATTCCATTTGAGATCCAGGCTTAACGAAGAATTGCATTTCCATTTGTTCGAATTCTCTCGTTCTAAAAATGAAGTTCCCGGGAGTAATTTCATTTCTAAAGGCCTTACCAATTTGAGCAATACCAAAAGGAAGTTTCTTTCTCATTGTCGATTGAACGTTAAGAAAGTTTACAAAGATCCCCTGAGCTGTTTCAGGTCTTAAATAAACTTGAGCTGATGAGTCTTCAACTGGTCCCATTTGAGTTTTAAACATGAGGTTGAAGTCTTTTGGCTCAGTATATGTTCCAGATTTTCCACAAACTGGACAGTTTGCAGCGAGATCAATTTTATCTGCTCTAAAGCGCGACTTACATTCTTTACAGTCAACCATTGGATCGTTGAAACCATCAACGTGTCCAGAAGCTTTCCAAACTTCAGGGTGCATAAGAATTGAAGCATCGATACCCACAACATCTTCACGAAGAGTCATGGCATTCCACCAACGATCTTTAATATTTTTTCTAAGCTCAATCCCTAATGGTCCGTAGTCCCAACAAGAAGAGAGACCACCATAGATTTCAGAACTTTGGAAAATAAATCCTCTTCTCTTACAAAGACTAACGAGGTCTTGCATATCTTTTAGGTTGGTTTCTGACACAACGCGCTCCTATCAACTAAATTCGACTAATTAAAAACTAAAATGCCTCTGCATTGTACAATACACAAGCATAGTTGATAAGCGTAAAATCGCTGATTGATAAGGATTTTAGTTAGTGCCGAGCGCTACTTTTGACTCAACTCATAAAGTTTAGAGTATTCTCCACCCTTGGCCATAAGTTCGCTGTGATTTCCTTGCTCAACGACAACACCTTCATGAAGAACATAGATTCTATCAAAATCTTGAATTGTGCTCAGTCTATGGGCCACAGCAATGACTGTTTTTTCTCCAGCAATGCTATCAAGGGCCTTTTGAACGACTTTTTCCGACTCATTATCAAGAGCTGAAGTGGCTTCATCAAAGAGTAAAACCTCTGTATTTTGCAAGAATGCGCGAGCAATTGTAATACGCTGTTGTTGACCACCTGAAAGTCTCGCCCCACGATCACCGACGATCGTCTCGATTCCTTCTTCTAATTTATCAACAAATTCACTAGCATAAGCGACATCAAGAGCTTCTTTAATCTCTTGCTCAGAGAATTCTTTAGCAAGCGAGAGGTTATTTTTAATTGAATCGTGAAAGAGAAAGATATCCTGAGAGACCAGTCCAAAGAGCTCTCTTAAAGAATGAAGCTTAATGTCTTTAAGAGGGTGACCATCAATAAGAACTTCCCCTCTATCAAAATCATAGAGTCTAAGTAGAAGATTAATGAGCGTCGATTTCCCTGATCCAGAAAGTCCAACCAAGGCGATTTTTTCACCCTTTTTAACCTCTAAATTCATGTTCTTGATAACATCCCCATTACCGTAGGAGAAGCTTAGGTCTTTAACAATAATTTCTTTTTGAAAGCTAGTTAACTCAACTTTCCCATCATCTTTTTCTTCTTCCAATTTTAGAACTTCAAAAATTCTATCTGAAGCAGCTTTAGCCTGTGAGAGCTTAACATTGGCCTGAGAGAATTTTCTAATAGGGTCCATAAAGAGGGCCAGTGCTGCAACAAAAGAGACAAAGTCACCTACAGTTGTTGCTCCAGAGGAAACTCTATAATGGGCAAAGAGAATCGTTGCTCCAAAGGCCATCGCTCCTACAAATTCAACGAGAGGGTGGGCCATTTCTTCAACGAAAGTCGTTTTCATTTGAGCGTTGAAGAACTTGTCTTGGGCCATGCTAAATCGACTGACAATATAATCTTGTAAGTTGAAGGCCTTTGTTAATTTATTAGCTGAAATACCTTCAGCAATATTGTGAGTTAAATCAGAATGCTCTTCTTGAACTTGCCCTTGGTTTCTTTTTACTTTTTTCCCCGACACGCCAAAGATAACGACAAGAAATGGAGCAATAAAAAAGATCACCAATGTTAATTGCCAATCACTGTAAAAGGCCATTCCTAGAAAAGCCACGGCCTTGAGAGGCTCTCTTACAAGGTCGACGATCGACTTGAATCCAAGAGAGAATACATGGGTGTCATTAACAATACTGGAAATCAAATTCCCTTGCTTACTTCTTGCAAAGTAAGAAGTCGGAAGGGCCTGCAACTTGCGAAAGATATCTTCACGAATTGAGCACGTCGCTCGGTCGACAATAAAGCGAATCCAATAGAAGTGTAAAAAGCGCGCTGGAAAGTGAATCATACTTAAACCAACCAGGGCACCGGCCAAAAGGTAGACATCTTGCCAAGTCGCTTCAGGTGATAGGCCGTGATCGAAAATCGGCTTAACCAAGCGAACTTGTAGCGCACCAACGGCAGCGATAACAAAAGAGAGAAGGATGGTTCCAACAACTTTTGCTTTAAATGGAATAATATAAGGAAATAACTGAGTTTTAAGTAATTTAAGCATGCCTCAGTTTAGCTTTAATTCTAAAGATCGTAAACGAGGCATGCTTATTTTCAAGGTCTAATTTTTAACCAATTTATTATCTAGCTCGAGTGAGCTTGCCATGTCCATAATTTCCATTGAACCTGAACTCTCTTTCACAGTGATCTTATCACCATTCATAAGTTCAATAATATGAAGGACATAGCCCTTACCTTCTTGCTTTTCAATGCGCTTAACCTTCTCTTGTTTAGAGATCAATTGCGAAAGTTTCTCCTTAAGCAGTGGCTCTCCCTTAACGGCAGCGATATCATTCATACTCCATGGAATCTCAACCCCACTGGCTAAATCTTTTTTCATTTTAAAATCAAGAATCTTATCTAGCTTCTTTGCTCTCGAAGCCTTCGGGCGAATCTCTTCATCTTTAGAGCTAACGGCAAGTGTTGAACTTTCAGAGGCGTCTGCTAATTCAGTATCGCTCTCTTTCGCGAAGTTAGAAAGATCTTTATTCTTCTCTAGGTTATTTGATCGTCCTTCATCTACAAAACTAACATCAGAAAATGACTCTGCAGAAGTTGGAGCGGGAGCACTTATTCCAGAGCTTGCAGATGACCCAGAAGAAAAACTTTGTCTTGGAGCGACAGCATTGCGAGTTGAACTTCCAGATGATTTTGAAGGAGCTACGCTAGCGATTGAACGTGATGGCGTTTGAGCTTCTTTTTGACTTCTTTCTACTTCAGTCTTTTTAGCGGCAACTCTTTTATTTGAACTGCCACTTAGATCACTTTGAGCACTTTCAATTTTCTTTTCAAGATCTCTTCTTTTTTGTTCGAGATTTGCAATCATTTGATCATTGCTCTTTTTACGAGATGCATCTTCTCTATCTCTCACAGCAGACTTAATTGTATTTGAAAGATCATTCTTATAATTGCTTAAGTAATCTTTCGCCGCGAGAACCTCTTGCTTTCTCTCTTCAAAGATTTCATTGGCCATTTTACTTGAGACACCAGTCTTTTTAGAGATTGCCGAAACAAACTTATCTCTATTTCCTTCCGAGAAAGCTTCGGCCGCTTTAGAGACTCTATCACTGAGTACTTGGTGATCAATATTTGATCCACTAACATTTAAAGCTTCTTTCACAGTCTCCAAACTTCTCTCATTCTTAGCAAGCTTAGAAAAATTTACTTTTGATGAACTCTCTAGAACATGATTAACTTCATCTTCGATATTTTCATCCGCAAAAGAATTAGAGAATAGATCATTCTTCATTTCTTTATTCTTCTCATTTATCTTATTAGAAACATCAGCAGCGACAACAGCTCCAAGCGCCATTTTTTTCTTAGTCGATGTTTTTGAAGGAATTCTTCTCTTAATAGCTGCTTTAACAGGTAGAGGTACATTTCCAGCAATTCTAGGATCGAGATTCTTTTCATATTTCCCTAAGCGGGCTAACTGTCTTACACCCAATGCACCACTGCCATTAGTATTTTCTTCTTTTTGATGGTGTTCATTTTGTTTCGATTGAGAAGGAGCTGTTGGCTCACTCTTACTTTTTGCAGTCTGATGGCCATGATTTCCAGAACCCGTTACACTTTCTTTAAGAGTCTCTGCTTGATCTTTAATGTGATCCATAAATGTATCACTTTTTACTCTCGCATTTGTCTTTGTAGCTGAACGATAAAGTCTTCTGGCGTGAACAACTTTTGCTGAAACTTGGCCGACTTTATTCGCCTTTTCCATGTTGATTGTAATCTTTGAAAGACTTCCATCTTCATCGAGCTTAATTTGAACGATATCACCCTTACCAGAATTTCTAAGACGAACTTTCTTTCCCGTCCCAAAATAAAGGGCAGCTTCAGTTAACTTTTGACCTTTGTTATAGGAATTTTCAAGTTTATCTTCCACCCACTTAACACCTGTTGCATTTTTCACAGTATCGACAACTTCTTTCGCCTTCGTTGCTGTATTCACTGCCACTTCGACAGCTTTTGCAGCCTTTTGAGCTACAACTTGTCCAGCTTTTTTAGAATTGATAGCCGCGATTCTCTTCGCTCTCTTCGCTTTTTCATAACTTGCTTTTGCTAGAGCGATTTTTTCAGGACTAAAGAGACCTAGAGATTTCTCAATGGCCTTTGCTTTTACTTTCGAAAATGCCGCAAGAAAGGCATTTGATTTATTCAGACTGCCTTTTAACTTGCTCGCCTTAGCGTCAGCTTTCTTTTTACCTTTTAAAAATTTTAACTCAGGAGTCATTGCAGAAATTCGAGCCTTTACTTTAAAAGCAGAACTTGCATACTTTGCAGTAAGTTTAGCTCCTACTCCTAGAGCAGTCCCTGCTCCCCCAGTTAGGGCCATTACAATCATCTCTGAACCAAGAACTCCAACTGCACCACAAACAGCATTGAGAGAGTCATTACAATCGAGACATTCAAATTGCTCAAGTGGCTCGGAGCAATTTGAGTTATATGGCATTCCCTCCCACTTCTGGCAGAAGACACTTGCCTTTACCCAAGTCTTAATAGACTTGATTCCCGACATAATTTTATTTTTTATCCAAGCAAAAGGATCATTTGTAAAACTAGTAACACTTTTTGAACTTTGATCCATTGCTTTATGAAGATTATTGGAAACATTATCCAAAGCTTCACCTGTTGCGACATCCCCAAAGAAGTTAAAACTCTTTTTAACGAGTGACCATAAACTCTTTCCCGTTCCAATGAGACTTCCTGCAAATGCATTAACAAGATCGGACATACAGTCACCTTCACTGTTATTAAAACAGCTTTGATCTGCATATCCTGAATCAATGATTTTACTCTTAAGTTTGCCACCAAGTTTTTTTAGCATCCAGTTGGCATTATCTGTGACCTTAAAGACTGATCGAGCAACGTTACATCCAAGATCACTAAAGCAAGTATTCTCATCTCTTGTTTCAGTACAAGAAACTTTAGAACTGGCATTTGAAACACCAGCAATAAGATCTTCAATTGTTTTGAAACCTTTTTTCGAAGAACAATTTGCCAATGAAACTAACTTATCATCTTCAAAGTCAGCCTTCTCTTGTAAATCCTCATACATCTTAGCAAGAGCATCGGCCTCAGCTGAGCAAGCCTCAACTTTAGCATCAATAAAAACATTAGGAGCAAGTTCTTTTCCCTCTTTATCTAAGCAATTCTTTCCAAAGGCGATGTAAGCATCATGGAAAGCAAGAACATCTTCACTTCCATTGATTAGGTCATCTTCAGCAAGAGCCTCAGGTTCGCTTGAGATAGTCTTCACTTCAGAAGGTTGATCAACATACCTAAAAGGAGGCTGAGCCAACTGAGCAAAGGCAGTTGTAAAAAACAAATTTAGAGTAAGTGTAATGGCAGCAATTCTCTTCATAAACAACTTCAATTTTCCTTTACGGTTCCTTAATTTTGTCTTTAGATTGATCGTATAAAAGTCAAAAAATCTTTAAATATTTTTTTCTCTTTTTACGATATTGCCATAAGGTATGATGGAAAAAAGAATAAAAAGTGAGACTGCCAAAATGAAAAAGAAAATGAAGTATTTAGTAAGATTAACTAAGAAGGCTCAACTTATTGTATTTGCGCTTTTATTAAGTCCAGCCCAAGTCTTAGGCCTAGGTCAAGTTACCCTTAAGATTGGGCCAGAAACCTTAAGGTTTGATGCCCCAAATGAATGGCAATATGCTGAGAGTTTCCTCAATGCTCCCCTCATGATTTGGGGTCCAGATACAGGATCAAAACGTGTTGTTCTTTCTATCTACAATACAAAGCAGGATGCCAAGGATATTTCCAAGAAGAACTTCTGGGGTGATTACGACAAATATAAGTCGATAAAAGAGAATTGGCTTAAAAAGAATAGTGGCGAACTCATATCGTTTTACCCATTTGAAATCAAAAAAATCACGAAAAATGGTAAGAGCGCAACAATGGGACTAACTTATAGAAAAGACGATCTCGTTTTCCATGAAATGAATTACTTCTTCGCCTGTAATGACAAAATGTATACGGCCTCGACACTAGTAACAGACTATCTATTGAAGAAATATGGTCGCGATCTTAAAGAAGTACTCTCTTCAATAGAGTGTTTAAAGAAATAGTGTCAAAGATTTAAAATCACTTTCTTGAAATTGATATTGAAAACATAAAAAAGAAAGTAATGCTCGCACATGAGAGGTTGAAGGAATGCCAAGCTCCTCGATCTCTCCATACTTGGTCGTAGAAATATAGCGCATCCACTTTGAAAGATCTTTTCCCTGTAAAAAATAATGTTGTTGATCTTCTAAGTTGATACATGTGAGATCAGCAAAACCACCTTGTTCACTTAAAAGTATCACGTCTTCAATTTTACTTAATTCTTCACCACTAAGAGCACAGTGTTTCACATCTGGGAATACTCCTGTCTCTATAGAAAGCTTTGTTAAAAAGATAAAGACCTGATCCAACTCACTAAAACTAGATTTCTTTAATTGTTGATCTAGATAAAAAAGAGCATTACTCAAAACTCGAAAGTGCCCTGCTGAAGACTGATCAAATTCACCATGCTCATCATGAAGATCATCTTCAAGAGCAAGCTTCGATAACATTTCAAGATAAAAGCATGTTAAGTAAAAGGCCTTATGATTTAAGCGAATTTTTTCGTGGGCCCAAAGAAGAATTGTTTCTTTTGCCCTGTACATATGTTCAGTCGATCGACTATGCCCTAACTCAATTTGTAGCATATACCCCAATTCCAAAATTGAAGACTTCTTCTTAGAGCCTCCTCCTTGACCACCGTAAAAGAGGACACTAATTTTCTTTCCACTTCTTAAAAGTAGCTTTCCAATAATATGTCGATCTCCATAAGGGACCTTTGAAAGAAGAATACCTTCTATTTTTGTCTTCATCTCTTATCTTAGGTTTATTGCTGAGAATATCTCCTATAACCGTACTAAAGATGAATGATATCAACAACCATTTCCATTCGATCGGACCTGGATTTCTATGATAAAAGGAGAAGCCCTTATTATCTCTTCCGCCCCTTCCTTTCATTTGAAAAAACATTTCACTGGCCCTTACCTGATAACTTATAAAAATATTTCGAAGTACAGGAAGATTGGCACCATGACTAAGAGCAGAGGTTGATACAATAACAAATGGTGAACAAACCTTAGTTACCTCTTCGTAGAACTGGCCAACTTGTCCACCTTTACAAGTTAAAACATTGAGTCCTTGCCTTCTAAAATACTCTCCAACAAAATCAACTTCTTTTCTTGATCGAACAAAATAAAGAGTATTAACCCCATCTCTTTGAATGAGAAAAGAAGCCATTTTTAAAAAACGATATTTAGATAGATAATATGAGCAACGGTCATGGAGTACTTTTTTCGAAGACTGGGACCTTGATAAATCAATGACATGTTGTTTTAAGTAGTGACCATGAAAATATTCTCCGGCCCTTTTAATTAGTTCGGGACCAAAAGTAGCACTTAGGGCCATTAACCTTTCACTATGAGAACACACTCCCATAAGTAATTCTTCTAAGCTCGGTCGAAAGGACTGCCAAAGCCAGAATAAATGAAATTCGTCCAAAACAAAGAGAAGCTCCCTGCCATAAAGTAACTCTTGAAACTGTAAGACTTTCTCTACTGTTGCAACAAGAAGACCTCTCTTTGAACGACAAAAAGCTGAGACATCTTCCGGCTTACTTAGGTAAAAAGTATTTAGGTTCTTTTTCGCTCGATCAAAGACTTCTTCAGCAATAATTCTTAGAGGGCTAATAAACACAACTTTATCGCGTTTACATAAATCGAAAACAAGAGAAGTCTTTCCCCATCCAGTGGGAGCAATAATAATTGCAGAGTGTGATTGATTCTTGACGAGTTGGTGAAAGTGTATGCTATGTTCCATAAATAAAGAATACAGCAAGAAGAGACTACAGAGAGCTCTTCTAAGTCATCAAAAAGATGGATTAAAATGAATCGAATCGTCATATTTGAAGATGAAATTGAAACACAATCAGATGTTAAGTTAGCAAAGATCTCTTGTTCACTTAGAGCTGAGCATATTCAAAAGATTTTAAAACTCGGTGAAGGTGATCAACTTAAAGTGACCATAGCAAACGTTGGCCTTTGCGAGGCTAAGATTTTAACAATCGATAAGAACTGCGCAGTCTTTGAACTAGAGAGTGAAACAAAAGTAGGTCGAGAAGCTGATATTCACTTAACTGTAGGCCTTTCACGACCTATGACGTGCAAGAAAGTTATTGAGCATGGAACTTCTTTAGGAGTTAGATCATTTCATTTCTTTACTTCTGAGTTGAGCGAAAAGAGTTATGCAAAATCAAATCTCTTTTTGAATAAAGAATATGAAAAACTTATTCATCTAGGACTTTCTCAATCAAACGGCCTCTATCAATTGCCTGAAGTTAACGTTTCAAATCATATTAGCGGGCTAAGAGACCAAGGCCCTAAGATGAAGCAAAAATTTATTTTAAGTCCTTTTGCTAAAAAGAGCTTTAAAGACTTTTCTATAGACTTTAGTCAGCCCATTGAATTAGCAATTGGTTCAGAGAGAGGATGGACAGCAAAAGAACTTCAAAACTTTAACGAGATGGGATATGAAGAAGTTAAAATCTCTGAACATATCTTGAGAGTCGAAATAGCGACTTACAGTGCCCTCGGTCAACTTGAACTCTTAAAGTTTCCGAAGCTTTGACTTTAGGGTATATAATAAAAAAATAAGGAGTTTATTATGCTTAGAAAAGTAGAACATATATTAGATGAGCAAATCCGCCCGGCCCTTGCCGCCCACGGGGGAAATATTGAAATCGTCGATATCGACAACAACAAAGTTTATGTAAGACTTCAAGGTGGTTGCCAAGGCTGTTCTAGCTCAAATGCCACATTAAAAGATGGAATCGAAACTCTCTTGAAGAGACACTTTCCTGAAATTGAAGAAGTAATTGATTTAACAGAACACGATAAGGGAGAAAACCCTTTCATGTAGAAAGGGCATCCCTATTTTTGATTAAGCAGATTTAGTGTCATCACCTAGACGAGCCTCGGCTTCCGTCACTTGATTCTCATGAGGGCGCATTGGCATGACATTTTCGTCTGGATGAGTCTTTTCATAATATTCGACTTCATCAGAGAAAAAGCGAAGTGTCATAAAAATTGCTCCACCACCGAAGCACAGGCCAGCGACAACTCCAATAATAATCATTTCAGTCGTTCCCATAAATGCCTCCTGTTTTCTTATTTTACCCTTCTCTCATCGGCAAAAAGCGCACATTATTAAAAAAGTAATGAAATTCGAATATTTGTGCATTACAATCTTAACGGAAACTTAAAATCATTAAGATTATTTAACTTTTCATGAAAATCAGACTATGGCATAAATATTCCGTGACAAATATAAAGAACTTAATCACATTCCTTATTCTTATCATGATCACTTCATGCCACCCGCTTATGGGTAAGCTAGAAGGAAGTTGGTATGATGAAGACGGCCTTTTGAAATTTAAAGTTCAAAATGGGAAGGCCTATGTTCACAGCCGTAACACGATTGAAGTTTACGAATCTTACGAAATCAATGATTACAGAAATCTGATCATCTTTAATGACGGACCAAGTGGAATGAGCTTAAGAAAGTATTTTTCTTCTTTAAATAATAATCAAATTGAATATCTTGATGGACTTGGTAAAGTTAAGACTCTCGTAAAAAGAGACTAACCCATTATCACAGACTGGCGAACTTCTTGGATACGTTCTTTAGATAGAGTTGCTGTCATAACATTTTGAGCTTCACCATTATCGCAAAGAATATCGCCCCAAGGATCAACACAAAGGGAGTGACCAAAAGTATTGACTCTCTCATTATGATTCCCCCACTGCGCTGAAGAAATGACGTAACTTTGATTTTCAACGGCCCTTGCCCTATTAAGTAAATGCCAGTGAGCTTGACCAGTTGGAACAGTGAAAGCGGAACTGAAAGTCAAAATATCTGCACCTTGATTTCGATAACTTCTCGCAAGTTCAGGAAAGCGAATATCAAAACAAATCCCTAGACCAATTTTCCAGCCATCGACATCAATCAATTTCTCTTTCTGACCTCTTGTATAGATATCACCTTCATCGACTTTCTTTCTCTTTCCATCGCGAACAATATCACACGAAAAGAGATATCTCTTATCATAGTGACCAAGGTCTTCCCCTTGCGGTGAAAAGTTATAGGCACGATTTAAAATACCTTTTTCACTTTCTGTAGCAGCAGATCCGCCTATTAAATAAAGATCAAAACGTTTGGCGAGGTTTTGAATGTTTTTATAGTGCTCGTTATTATTAGATACAAGGTAAGGAGTTGGTCCAGTTCCATCTGAAAGCGAATAGAAGCATTCAGGGAGAAAGGCCATTTTAGAATGATTATCTTTTGCAACTTGGAGAAGCTCTTCTAACTTCTCCAAGTTTTTTTTATAGTCTAATACCGAAGTTAATTGGATAAGACTGACTTTCACTTTCTACTTCTCGTTTGCTGGAATATATTTTCCAATCGCATAGTAAGTGAAACCAGCATCGAGCACTTTCTGAGTATCGTACAGATTTCTTCCATCAAAAATAACAGGAGTGTTTAGTCTCTCTTTGATTTCAGAAAAGTCAGGAGAACTAAATTCTCTCCACTCTGTCATTGTAACAAGAGCGTCACTTCCTTTAAGAGCATCATACTTATTTTCAAAACGAATTAGCTTGTCGTTATTTCCCATAAGCTTGAGAAAGTTATCAGAAGCAACTGGATCAAAAAATTGAACTGTTGCACCAGCTTCAGTTAAGACCTTGGCCATGTAAATTGCTGCAGTCTCTCTAACATCATCAGTATTGGCCTTGAAAGCAACACCCCAAAATGTAAATGTTTTACCTTTTACATCTCCATAGTGAGCTTTCATCTTATCAAAAAGCCTAACTTTTTGATCATCATTAACCTCTTCTGTTGCACGAACAACTCTTAGGTCCATACCGTATTCATTTGCCGTGTACATAAGGGCCTTAACATCTTTTGGAAAACAACTTCCTCCATATCCTGGACCTGGGTAAAGAAAGTGACCACCAATTCTTTGATCAGAGGCAATCCCCTTTCTCACTTCATTAATATCGGCACCAGTGAAGTCACAAAGTTTTGCTACATCATTGATAAAAGAGATCTTAGTTGCTAAGAAGCAATTTGCTGCATACTTTGTCATTTCAGCAGACAAGTTAGACATCATATAAATTGGATTACCTTGACGAACAAGTGGTGCGTAGAGTTCAGTCATAACATCTGCTGCATACTGATCTTTACGACCAATAACAACTCTATCTGGTCTCATAAAGTCTTCAACCGCTGAACCTTCTTTTAAAAATTCTGGGTTATTCACAATATGAAACTTTTTATTCGTGTTCTCTTTTACAAGGGCTTCGATCATCTGACATGTACCAACAGGTACAGTTGATTTTATGACAACAATTGCATCATCAGAAAGTTCTTTTGCGACAGAAACAGCAGCAGCTCTTAAATAAGTAAGATCAGCTTGCCCATCATCACTTGAAGGAGTTCCAACCGCTAAAAAGATTGCCTTAGCCTCACCAACTGATTCGTAACCAGTAGAGAAATGTAATCTCTTTCCTTCAATATTTCTTTCTAAAAGATCAGTTAAACCTGGTTCATATATTGGAGATTTTCCATCTTTAAGCATTTGTACTTTATTCTCATCAATATCAATACAAGTGACATCGTGCCCAATTTCAGCGAAACATGTTCCACTAACAAGACCAACATATCCCGTTCCAATTACTGATACTTTCATATTTTACTCCAATTCTTATTTTATAAAACCTATTTACAATAGCACTTATTTTTCGCATTATAAAACGTATTTTTCAAAGTAAAATAGGTTCTCTTTATGTTCAAAACTGCCCTCAAATTCCTTGGCGCTGCGGCCATTATTTACTGGATGTATGACAGCGGAAAGTTGGATTTTACGCTTGTTAAAAAAGCTTTTTCAAGTGGTTCGATCGCTTATCTAGGTGTGGTTCTCATTATTACACAGGCTGCTCTATCATCTGTTAGATGGAAATGGCTTTTAGATCTTAAGGCCTCTAAACCAATTAAGCCTTTTGCGGCGCTCAATCTCACTTGGATAGGACTGCTTTTTAATACTGTTTTGCCAGGTGCAGTAAGTGGGGACCTCCTCAAGCTCGTTTATGCCAAAGACTTAGATAAGAACTTTGATAGAAGTTTTCTTTTTTCATCAGTGCTTATTGATAGAATTTTAGGACTTATAGGACTTCTCTTTCTCATGGGGCTTTTTACAATCTTTGACTATAAAGAGATGGTAGCGATTAGCCCACAAATGAAAGGACTGATCAGCTTTAACTTCATTCTCTTTTTGGGATCAATTGTTTTTATAACTCTTCTTTTTCTACCAAAGAAAATTAGAGAACCTATTCTTCAAATTCTTAATAAGATTCCGGCCATTGGTCCAAAAGTGGCCAATGTCATGGAGCAAGTTTGGCATATTGGTAAAAGTAAAAAGACGACAATCAAATGTCTTCTTTTTAGTATGCTTCTTCAATTTAGTAACATTATGGCCTTTTGGCTTTTAACGAAGGGATTCTACGGAAAAGATCTTTCTTTAACTCAGGCCTTCACGTTCATTCCAATTGGTCTTATCGCTGTAGCCGTACCAATTTCACCATCTGGAGCAGGAGTTGGTCACCTTATCTTCAATGAACTCTTTTCCTATGCAGGAATTAGTAATGGCGCATCACTCTTTAATATTTTCTTTGTTGTCGTTGTCTTCAATAACCTTTTAGGAGTTATTCCATTTCTCTTTTTTGGTAAGCAACATAACTTAAAAGAGGCAGAAGAGTTCGAACACGGGACAAACTGAAACCACAGTGCCTTTTTGCTCGGTTCGATCTGCACCGAGCAGCGCGTCTTCTTACTGAAATCTCATAAACCATTTTTGGCATAACAATTGCTTTTATTGTTTTCATCACGATCAAACATCAAACGAATTGATGAATAGTCACAACATCCACAAACTGGGAGGGAGAGGATGATGAAAAAAGTATTGTTGGCCGGTTTACTCTTATCAGCACTAGGAACTCAAGCAGCCGTCCAGAGAATCCAATTACCATTACAAGATGAACACTTAAGGGGTGAGAGCACTATAAAACTCAAGCAACTCCTAAAAGCACAAACAGGTAAAACAGCAAAAGGACTAGAACTCCTTAGAGTTGCCATCGTGGCCAAGAGTAAAAAAGGTCATGGAAAAGTTCATCTCACAGTTGGCCAAGATGATTCTCTCAAAGAAATTATTGATGGTCGTCCCTACGACTTCGATGATTCTCACAGAAGCACATTCTCGAGAATCGTTTTAAGAAACCCAGCTCTTAGCTCACAAGGAGTATGGCAACTTAAATTGAAAGGAAATATTAAAGTTAGAAAAGTCGTTCTTATTGTCGATGAAAAAAGACAACAACCTCCCCTTCCACAGATCGTAACAAAGGAACTTAGAACATTTAAAGTATCAAAATGGATCGAAACTGAAAGACATATTCAACTACCAACAAAGCAAATCAAAGCAATTAAAATTAAAGCGGATAATAATACAACCGTACTTGAAGCAAGCCTTGTTCTTTCAAATGGTCGTGTTATTGATCTTCCAAGATTAGAAGGAGTTTTAAGAAAAGGTGTCGAAGAAGCCGTTAAACTCAATGCCAATCAAGGAGCAAAAGCAACAACACTTCGAATTAAGGCAGTATCGAACAACCTAAGAGGCAGTCGTGCACAAATGACAGTATCAGTAGATATGGAGAAATAAATAAAGAGAAGTATAAAAAAGAAAGCCTCTCGTAAGAGAGGCTTTTTTTATTTGAATTGAAAAATCTTTTTAGCATCAATGTGGCCGTATCTGCGCCACTTTGTCTTAAAGGCCTCTACTTTCATAAGAAATTGTAAGTCCCTTTTATCATCCTGAAGCTTTCTTACCTTTTTAGATTCTTTGATCAAAACGGACCTCACATCAACAGGAACCGTTGTGATACCTTCAAGAAGGTATGACTTGCTATTAAAATCAATTGTTCTTCCCATGAAAATATCATTTTTTACAATTGAAGGCATGATGTAGTTTTTCTCTAGAACAATTTTCTTATCGTGTAAAATATCGCGAAGAACATGCTTCTTAGTAAAACTTTGACCTGTATATTCAAAAAGAGAGTGGTTAACATTAAGAAGAGATTCTTTAACCTCTTCTTCAACCTCTTCTTCTTCAATATATTTTGACATTAACGTTGCATTAGAATTACTCGGCAATCTTTGTAGAAGGTACCAAAGGTTAAAAGAGCTCATTCTATTTTCGTAATCGTCATCTTCTTCGAAAACTTGACCGGCTTTTGTGAAGTATTCTTCTTTCGCTTTAACGAGATCTTCATAATACTCTTTAGAAGTAAACTTCACGAGAGCATTTTGAATGTGCTTTTCAAGGTTTGTATCCATCTAATCCTCATCCATACTTAATACAGCAAGGAAAGCTTCTTGTGGAACCTCTACACTTCCAACCATTTTCATTCTCTTTTTACCAGCTTTCTGCTTTTCAAGGAGCTTTCTCTTTCTCGAAACATCCCCTCCATAACATTTAGCAAGAACGTTCTTTCTAAGGGCCTTAACAGATTCCCTTGCAATAACTTTCGCACCAACGGAAGCTTGAATAGCAATATCAAATTGCTGCCTTTCAATTACTTTTCTAAGTCTTTCAGTAAGGGCACGACCCTTACTATAGGCGTGGTCTCTGTGGCTAATAATTGAAAGAGCATCAACTTTTTCACCATTGAGAAGAACGTCTACTTTTACAAGTTCAGCGGCTGCATATCCCTTAAAGTCGTAGTCTAGAGAAGCATAACCTTTAGTCATACTTTTTAGCTTATCGTAAAAATCAAAAACCATCTCACTTAGAGGAAGGTCGTAATTAACTTGTACTCTATCTTCAGTAATGTAATCCATCCCAGTCTGAATACCGCGCTTCTCTTCACATAATTTAATGATTTTTCCAACATATTCATTTGGAACGTGAATAGAAATAGCGACAACAGGCTCTTCAATTGTTTCAAACTTTGTCGCATCAGGTAGTTCTGAAGGGTTAGAAACTTCAATATTTTCACCACTGTTTAAATTCACTCGATACGATACAGATGGTGCTGTAGAAATGAGACTTAATTGGAATTCTCGTTCAAGTCTCTCTTGGATAATGTTCATGTGAAGAAGGCCTAGAAATCCACATCTAAAACCGAAACCGAGGGCCTGTGAAGTTTCTGGCTCATATGTAAATGATGAATCATTGAGAGCTAATTTCTCGAGGGCATCTTTTAAATTTTCATACTCAACAGAATCAACTGGAAAGATCCCACAGAAAACCATTGGTTTTACTTCTTCGTAACCAGCTAAACTTGGAGTGTTCTTTTTCTTCGCATGAATAAGTGTGTCACCAACTTTGACATCACGAATATTTTTGATCCCACAGATAACCATTCCAACTTCACCTGCTCCAATTTCTTTTAGCTCAGTGAAAAATGGTGTGTTAACTGCAAGTTTTAAAACTTCATACTCTTGATCAGAATGTTTGAGATAAATTTTATCTTTCTTAGTCAATGTTCCTTGTACAACACGAACGATGAAGACAACACCTTGGTATGGATCAAACCAAGAATCAAAAATCAAGGCCTGAAGATCTGCATCAGGGTTACCTGAAGGACAAGGAATCTTTTCAATAATTGTTTCAAGTAAATTATCAATTCCAATCCCCGATTTGGCGGAAACTTCATCAGCTTCTAATGCATCTATTCCAACAACATCTTCAATCTCTTGCTTTACTCGATCAGCATCAGCGTGAGGAAGATCAATCTTGTTAAGAACGGGAACGATTTCGAGATTATTTTCAATGGCCATATAAACGTTGGCCAGAGTTTGTGCTTCAACTCCTTGAGAAGCATCAACAACAAGAAGTGCTCCATCACAAGAGGCAAGAGAGCGAGAAACTTCATAAGAAAAATCCACGTGACCTGGAGTATCGATTAGATTGAGATAGTATGTATTTCCATCTTTTGCATCGTACGAGATACGAACAGTTTGAGCTTTAATTGTAATCCCACGCTCTTTTTCAAGATCCATGTTATCTAAAAGCCGATCTGTTTTTTCTCTATCTGTGATGGCATTTGTATGCTCAATCAGACGATCAGCAAGCGTTGATTTTCCGTGATCGATGTGAGCAATAATGGAAAAGTTTCTAATTAATTTCCTGTCTATCATTTTTGGCCTTTCAATGAAGTCTATTTGATTTTAAAAATCACATCATTCTAGCAAAGTTAATGGGAATTATTAATATAGAAATTGAGCCAATCGAGCGAAAAAGCCAAATAAAACTCTGTTTTTCGACAAAAAAACACTGTGCATTAAAACAAATGTAAAACAAAACCTATTTGTGGGCAAAAAAAATGGCGCGTGATGCGCCATTTTTATGCATAAACTTCTTTTGACATAACCATAAGGTAATAGTCGAGAGAGCTATCTTTTCCTCTAATAGGAATGACATTAGCATAACCTTGATAAACATATTCAATCTCTGGTTCGCTTTCCTCTTCGACAGGAGCATCGACTTCACCAACCTCATCAGTGATCTCTACTCCATGTGAAATGGCCTCTCCAACATCTTTGCTTTCAATTTCTTTTTTCGCAACAATTCCAATCTCAGCATTTTCAATTTTTGAACGACGTTTAATCGCAATTTCAAAAGTTTCCATAATAGATTTTGGAAGTGCAGTATCATCCATCTGCTTACCAATTACATCTTCAGATTGAACTTGAAGTAGTGAGTAGAGCTGATTATTCATATAAATAAGCTCTCCCTTAGCATTGGCAATAAGAACTGGTCTTCTAACCATATTAGCAAGAACATCAAATTTTCTATTCTCAACATTGATTCTATCTGTACGAAGTTCCTCGAAAACTTTAAATGACTGAATCATTTTATTCATTTCTCGAGCAATCTCTCCAATCTCATCATCTTGTGAATAGTAAATACTAACATCGAAGTTACAATCTTGAAGTTCACGAATAGCATCTTTGATCTTCTTAAATGGTAGTGCAATCTTTCCAGGTACAACTAAGGCCAGAATAATTGTTCCAAGGAAACCGATGATCAACGTGATCATCATATTTCTTTTGGTTTCTTCAATAATTTTCTTAATCTTCTTGTCACGATCTAAATTGTGATCATATTGGATGTCTTGAAATTCAGAAAAGGCATCAAGAATTTTATCCGCAAGATCTCCAATTGAATTCATTCCAGGGTCATCTCTATTATAAACAGAGGCCTTAGAAAGAACGATTTTTAAAGAATCAACATAAGAGAGCATCTGCTTTACGGCCTGTTTAGCATCTCCATCTTTATAAAGTGTATCAAGTGCTTGAAGTTGAGAAGTGAAACTATCACATAGTGTAGAAAGCCTCTCTACCGTATTGGCCTTTCTCTTTCTTGCTAAAAGCTCTCTTGATCTCTTCATGATAGAAACCGCAGAGATACGAACTTCATCAGTTAGAATAGAAGCTCTGTTTGATTTTAAAGTAATTGATTCAATGTCTTTATTTAGTGAATTCAAAAAATGAAAGACCATAAAAGTAAGAATCAGGACTACAATTGTAGCGATACCAAAACTCGTTGCGACTCTATTTCTTAGTGATAAGTTCACGGCTTACCCCTCTGCCAATTCGGCAAATAATTTATTAAAGTTTTTCTCACTACCTACGAGAACGACGATATCATCGGCTTCGATTACATCCATAGGCATTGGACAATCGTTAATTTCAACTCGATAAGAAGACTTTCCATCCTCTGAAATAAATGGAACTTTCTTTTGAAGGGCAACGATATTTAAGTTGTAATTTTGTCTAATTTTACTTTCAACGAGAGTCTTTCCTTCAAATTTTTTACCAAGCTTCAATTCGACAATTGAATAACCTGCGGCGAAGTTATATCTCTGAAGTACGTGTGGCGCGACGATTTTAGAGGCGATAATTTCCCCCATCTCTTCTTCAACTTTAATAATTTCAGAAGCTCCAATTTCATGGAGAACGTGCTCGTGAAGAACTGAGGTTGCTCTTGCAATTACTCGACCTACCCCTAGTTTTCTAAGCATTGTTACGGCCATAATTGAACTTTCAATAGAGTCACCAATTGCGACGACGGCAACATCGACATCTGAAATATTAACGGAGCGAAGGGCCCTCTCTTCAGTAACATCTAGTGCCACGGCATGTGTAACACGGTCTTTAATTTTATCGACAAGGTCTTGCTCTTTATCAATCGCAATAACCTCGGCGCCTTTTTCATAAAGACGTACAGCTGTTTTAGCTCCAAATGTTCCAAGTCCAATGACTGCAACTAACATAGTATCTCCAATTCTTTATTCTTAACCGATCATGATTCGGCCATGAGGGTATTCTGCATTTCCTTTTGAGCCACTCTTTTCTCCAATAGCAAGAATGAGAGTTAGTGGACCAATCCGGCCAATGAGCATCAAAACAGAAATAGCAAATTTCCCCATAAAACTTAAGTAACTTGTAATTCCTAAGGTTAAACCAACTGTTCCAGAAGCACTGATGACTTCAAAAACAAGTGGCAAAAATGATTGTTCCGGTTCGAGCTTCATTAAAAGAAAGACAAAGAATGAAGCAATGAAAACGGAGATAAAGGTCAGGGCCGTTGCCCTAACAACAATTTGCGGAGGAATCTTTCGATCAAAGGCAATTACATCTTTCTTACCAGATAAAGTAGATCGAATAGACTGGACAAGAATGGCGAGGGTACTCGTTTTAATACCACCAGCAGTTGAGCCCGGAGAACCACCAATAAACATAAAGAGGATCATCGCAAAAATTGTATAGTTATTTAAATTTGTTAATGGAATGGTATTAAATCCAGCCGTTCTTAAAGTGACAGACTGAAACATGGCCACTTGAACCTTTTCCCAAACTGTATAGTTATCAAGTGCATTTAAGAACTCACCAAAGAAGATTATGAAAAATCCCATTACAGTTAAAACAAAAGAAGAAACGATAACAATCTTAGAGTGCATTCCAAGACGAACAAGAGATTTATTACCAGTTGCAACTTCTTTTAGTTCTTTTAAAACAATGAAACCAAGTCCACCTAATGTGATTAAGACGGAAATTGTTCCGTGAATAAGTGGGCTCGTTGCATAACTTTCAAGAGAGTTATCAAAGAGGGCAAAGCCCGCATTACAGAAGGCTGAAATACTGTGAAAAAAACCGTAATAGATGGCCCTAGAAAATTCGAAGCCTTCAAAAGTAAATGCAATTGTTAAAACAATTCCACCCCATAGTTCTAAGAAGAATGTGTATTTAACAATATCAACGATCATATGGAAGAGCTCTTCAAGAGATGAAACATCCAGAAGATCCTGCATAATAATACGGTCTTTCATCCTCATCGACTTTCCAAGAAGAATAGTCATTGAAGAGTAAAGAGTCATAATAGAAAGTCCACCAATCTGAATAAGAATAAGAATGACGATCTGGCCAAAAAGAGAAAGATCACTCGCAACAGAGATGGTCCCAAGTCCAGTTACACAAGTTGCTGAAGTGGCCATAAAGAGAGCATCAATAAAGTCCATACTCTTTCCAGAAACACTGGAAACAGGAAGCTTCAACAGAAAGGCTCCAATCAAAATAACAAGTCCAAATGATAAAAGAACTAATTGTGCTGGCTTTAACTTAATACCTAAAAACTCAGATGGTTTTTGTGGTCCCCTATTTTGCTCATCTTCTTTTTGTTCTGACTTGTCTTCTTCATCATAAAGCGATAGCACTGTTGCAATTAAGTGAGCAGCACTTAGACCAAAAGCAAATTCAATATCTCCCCAAGTTATCAATAGAGGAACAAAGCAAAGAACCGAGAAGATGTGCTTTCTTAGAAAGTCTTCTACGCCTTTACCTGAGATAAAATTTACTATGATGTTTAAAAAGATCATGAAAGGAACTATCTTAGCCCCATGCTGAAGACCCCAATCAACGAGACTCGAATCGATTGACTTAGGTAAACGGTCCATCGTCTTCATTGTATAAAAGAGGATAAATGTGCCGTTAAAAAAGAGCTCTAACAAAAATGGAATTTTCAGTAAAATTTGAAACATAAGACTATGATAATACTAATTGCCTATTAGATTTGATAGGTTACTTTTTCCACCTTACATATTAAAGAGTCAACGTGAAAGTAAATAAGTTTGAAATTGAGCATATTGACCCACTCGGTCAGGGTGTCAGTAAAAAAGATGACAAAATAATTTTTATTCCTAAAACCCTACCTGGGGAGTCGGGTACCTGTGAGATTCTTAAATCAAAGAAGAAAGTTCACTTTGCTAAGGCCACCAAAGTTGATCGCAAAAGCGATCTAAGAATCGAGGACCAGTGCCCTCACTTTCATGAATGCCCCAGTTGCCACTATCTCCATACCGACTACGAGCAAGAGGTTGTCTTTAAAGAAGAGGCCCTCAAGAGGCACTTTAGAACGATTCAATCGCAATTAGATTCGAGTAAGATTCATATTCACAAGGCCAGTGAGCGTTTTGGTTACAGAAACCGTATTCAGCTTCATTACGATGTTGAAGAAAATAAACTTGGCTACTTTGACGCGCTTCAAGAAAGTATCGTTGAAGTTCCAAAATGCAAGCTCTTAAGAAGTGAGCTCCAAGAGAAATTTGATCAACTTTATCAGAATTGGCAAAGGAAGATTGGTCCTAAAGACAAGGCCCAAGGACATTTTGAAATCTATTTAAAAGATCATGAAGTCTCAGTTCACCACAATAAAAATTATGCTCATGGCGGCTTCAGTCAAGTTAATGAGAAAATGAACCAATTAATGAATCTCACGCTTAGCACCCACCTTGAAGAAAGGTCTGGTAATGCGATTGATTTATTTGGTGGTAGCGGTAATTTAACGGCCACGAGCGCTCACCTCAAAACTCTCGTCATCGATGGAACTGAAACAAAATATATTAAAGTCAAAGAGCATCAAAGTTATCGCCAGCTCAACCTCTATGGAAGAAAAGCTCCCGAGCATTTCTCTCAACTACTTGACCAATTCTTTAGTGAGAAATGTGAAACTCTCATCATAGACCCTCCACGAAGTGGACTTAAGAATATTGACGCTTTTCTAGAAAAGGCATCTTACCCTGAAATGATTTACTACATAGGCTGTGAGTGCCCTAATTTAGTTCGCGATCTGGCCAAAATTTCAGATCGATATGAATTGCTGGAAGTTCACCTCTTTGATCTTTTTCCAGGAACGCGGCACTTTGAAACTCTGGCAATACTAAAACGACGATGATTGCTTTCCCCTAGGGCTTCAAGTACAATTTAACTAAGTTTAATCAGGGGTTTTTCAATGTCGTTGTTAAAAAGTATTTTAATTATTCTTTCGATATCAACTCTTACTTCTTGTGCATCTAAGAAAGTACAATCGAGTAATGAGAAAAAAGCTGATATCTACTATGCTCATGGAACTCAAAAGCTTATCTCTAAAGACTATACAGATGCTCTTAATTACTTAAAACAAGCGGCTAAACTTGATCCAAGTAGTTCAAGGACTTTTAATAACTTGGGAATGGCCTACTACTTCAAAAAAAGAAATGATCTCGCACTTAAGCATTTGGAGAAATCACTTGAACTTGATCCAAAAAACTCTGATGCAAGAAATAATCTTGCTTCAATTTATTTCGAGATGGGGCAACTTTCAAAAGCTAAGCAACAATATGAATTGATTTTAGAAGATCTGACTTACCCTCACCAGTATAGAACTCACTATAATTTAGGCTTAATTTTTCTTAAGCAAAATGAAAAACAAAAAGCAGTTACCTTTCTAACAAAAGCAACTGACCTTAAAAAAGATTATTGTGCGGCCAATTACCAACTCGGCCTAGTCTACAAGAGTACATTCAAGTATCACAAGGCGCTAAACTCCTTTAAAGATGCATCAAAAGGTACATGTACAAATAATCCAGAGCCACATTACCAATGGGCGCTGACATTGAAAAACCTTCATATGACTGATCACGCATTAAAGAAATTCCTCGAAATTCAGGAAAATTTTCCAGAGTCTAAGTATGTAAGCTTGGCCAAACGTGAAATATCGTTGATTAAAGAGGAAGAAATGTTCACCCATCAACAAAGATCTAAAATTAGAAGACAATACTATAAAGCAAATAATCAAAATAATGATGTGAACATAGAATCACCAAAGTTTTAAATGAAATGACAAAGAAAAAAAATGAGGGAAACATTAAAACACAAACAGAAGTGAACAATGAAGTTCAAGGTCCTGTTATTTCTCCAGATGAGTCGATTGAAGAAGTCGAGACAAATAACCTCGACGAAAATCAAAGTAGTGATCTTCCTACAATTGGAGAATATCTTCGAACTCATAGAGAAGCAAAGGGCTACTCTATAAAGGTCGTTGCTCAGCATACAAAAATTAATGTTACAAACCTTGAACACTTAGAAAGAAATGAATTCGACAAACTTCCTAATATCGCCTACCTCAAAGGCTTTGTTAGAAATTATGCCAAGATTCTTAATCTAGATGAAAAAGAAGCTGTTGATATTCTTTGTCAAAGTCAAGGCCATATTGAAAAAGAAGTTTCAACTCCAACATCAAAAATCGAAAATATCGATATGAATGTCGATCTTTCTTCAAAAGATGACTCGAGAGTTCCTGAAACGAGTTACAATGCGCCTAATAAGAATACCGGAGCCATTTATAAACTTGGTGGAGCCATTGTTTTGGCAACTCTTGTCGCTTTCCTCTTTTTCAAAGCATCCGATGAAAACGAAACGAATCAAGTTTCTAGTGACACTCAACAGATTCAAGAAGTAAAAGATGAAATTCAAGAAATTGTAGAGGAATCGACTCCTGCGACAGCTGAAGAAGAAACTGTCCAAGCAGGAACTCAGGAGCTAGTTCAAGAAGAAACTCAAGAAGAAACTGACACTAAAGAGCCTGAGGTAACAAAAGAGGTTCAAGAAGTCGCTGTTGAAACAAAGACACCTGAGCCAGTTGAAGAAGAGAAAGTAGAGAAGAAAGAGAAGGAAGAAGAGCAAATTACTCTTAGACCTCTCCCTACTCCACTTTATACTTTCGCCTCACCAACTGATGAGGAACTTCAAGAATTACTACCTGAAAAATATAAGCAATCAGTTGTTGAAGGAAAGCAGAACCTTTTTATCAATGCATTTAAAGGTGACTCGTGGATTACTTATAAAGCTGATGATGAGCCTATTAAGAAGTTCATCTTAAAGGAAGGGAGACAACTTCTCATTCGTGGTGATGAAATAAGAATCTTCTTTGGTAACGTTCATGTGACTAAGATTTTCTTAAATAACCAATTGCTCGACATTAAATCGAGTTCAGGTGTTAAAAGTCTCGTTTTCCCTGAAGAAAGTGTTTCTAAATTTAAAATCCCACTCTTTATTTTTAATAAGAAAACTGGTGAAGTCTCACCATCAAGTGACTTAGAACAGGGCGAGAACTAACTCGCCCAATCTAATTTTCGATAATAATAACTAGCTAGAAGAAAGGCCATCAAACTTGGTACGAATACCGTAATAAATGGTGCTAATTGACCTCGTTTAGAAAAGCTTACACCCGTAAAGAAGAGAGCGTAATAGACAAGAAGAATTCCTAAGGCAACGGCTGAAGTATTCTTACCTCTTCCCCTTCCCTGCTTGATTCCAAGACAAAAGCCAAGAAAAACAAAAATCAGGCACTGAATAGGAGTATTAAATCTCGACCAATACTCTAGTTTTGTTTTTTCTAATTTTATGTGGGCATCTTTTTTATCAGTCTCATTTTTAGCACTATCGCGAAGTGCCTTATACTTTTCCACTTCTTTTAAAAGCTCTCCATTGGTTCTCATGCTATCTTTAGTAACAAAGTTACTGATTGCGCGACCTTCGATAATCGGAAATTCATATTGCTCAAAAATAACTTTTTCTTTGCTGTTATTCTTTCCCGTTTTATAGATATTTCCATCCAAAAGTCTTAGCCTCAGTGTAGGAACACCCCACTGTCCAATTTTGTGCTTAATCATGATTCCTTTTTTAGCAATCACAACCTGTTCTTCAACTTTTCCACTCGCCTTAAATTTAATGAAAACATTATGAAGGACATTTCCGTCATCTTCGACTCTTTCAGCAAATAGAGTGACGCCAGGAATATCTGTAAAGAACTGCTCTGGCCTAATGTCGACAAGTACGCCCTTTGAAGTTAGACGAATTAATGTATTTTTATACTGAGTTTTTGAATAAGGAATAATACTTCTATTGAGCGAGAAGATCCCTAGTGAAATAAAGATTCCAACGATGAGAAATGGTCTAAATAGCTTAAATTTATTAACCCCAAAGGCCCTCATGGCCACAATCTCAGAATCTTCACTCATTTTATTTAGTGTATAGATTGTTGCGAAAAGTGCCGATAGAGGAACCGCCATAGGAAGAAACGAGATACCAATGTGACCAATTAATTCAAAGATGGTCCAAAATGGTACGCCCTTTTTAGTGACAATACGAGTTATTCGAAATAACTGTGACGTTAAGAGGAAAGTAACGAAAAAGAACGTACTAAAAAGAAACGGTGGAATGAATGTAGCAGCTAAATAGCGCTCAGTAATTTTTAACATAGTTCGTCACATCCCAAAATGGCATTTTGAATCGAGCTATGCTAGTTTATACCGCCCGAGCTTAATTAACAATAAAGCACATGCTTTAGATATATTTTATGTTCAACATCCAAGGAGATTCTTCATGGACATTAAACTAAATCTCAATACGAAAGATTTTTCAGGAAAAGATCTAATCGTTGTTTCAGCTTTCCAAAAAACAGTTGAAGCAAAAGGTAAAAAGAAAGAAACAACTGAAGTTGTTAACACTCACTGGTCAAAAGAACTTAAAGAAGCTTTTCTAGCTATTAAGTCTTCTAAGAACTATAAGGCTTCACTTGGAGAAAGATATTTCTTTGCTCTACAAGATGGAACGGAAGTATGCGTTCTAGGACTTGGAGATAAGAAAGCTCTTGACCTTGAAAAGATCAGAAAAGAATTTGCAAACTTCTATAAGGCGGTAAGTTCTAAGTATGCTGACGTTTCTGTTGCTTTTGATGGTTTTGTAAAAGGAAGCAAGGAAGATTCACTTAAAGCAATCGTTGAATCTCTTCTTATGACTGCTTACTCTTTTGATACTTACCTAGCAAAGAAATCAAATCCAACTCTTAAAACAGTTACATTTGATTCTGCAGAAAAAGGTACTTCTAAAAAGAAATTTCAAGCGGCCATTGATGAAGCAACAACAGTGACTTCAGCAATTAACTTTGCAAGAGACCTAGTAAACGAACCACCAAACGTTCTTCGTTCAACTGAATATGCTAAGCGTATCAAGAAAGACGTTGAGAGTATTAAAGGTGTTAAGTGTAAAATTCTTGGAAACAAAGAACTGAAAAAAGAAAAGATGAACCTTTTCCTTTCAGTTAATGCTGGTTCTGCTTATGAAGCTCAACTTGTTCACCTAACTTACACTCCAAAGAAAGTAACTAAGAACACAAAGCACATTGCATTTGTTGGTAAAGGTCTCGTTTTTGATACTGGTGGATACTCACTTAAGCCAGGTGGTTCTATGGTAAACATGAAATTTGACATGGCCGGATCTGCAACTGTTTATGCTGCTTTCAAAGCTGCTGCAGAAATGGGTCTTAATGTTAAAATGACATGTATCCTAGGTATGACAGATAACGCAGTTAACTCTCATGCAACAATGCCAGATGCAATCGTAAAAGCTAGAAATGGTAAAACTGTTGAAATCCTCAACACTGATGCCGAAGGTCGTCTAGTTATGGCCGACTGTCTAGACTATGCCTGTGATCTAAAGCCAGACGCACTTATTGACTCTGCAACTCTTACTGGAGCATGTCTAATTGCTCTAGGAACAGAAGTTTGTGGACTTATGGGTAACGATCAAAAACTTCAGGACAAGCTTCTAAAGTCAGCTAAAAATGCTGATGAGTACATGTGGCAACTTCCAGTGATTCCTGAGTGGCACAAAGATATGAAATCAAATATCGCTGATCTTAAAAACATTGGTGGTTCAAGATTTGGTGGAACAGCGAAAGCTGCGGCATTCCTTAGTGAGTTCATTAAGAATGATGTTGCTTGGGCCCACCTAGATATCGCAGGTGTTGGTGATTCACAATCTCATCTTCCATACTGTCCTTCTAAAGGGGCTTCTGGACTTGTGATTAGATCACTTGTTGATTTCCTTAAGAACTCATAATTAAAAAGAGATAAGAGTGAAGATCAAGCCCACACGTTTTAATATCGTACTCTACGCTCCCGAGATTCCAGGTAACACTGGAAGCATCGGGAGAACGTGTGTGGCCCTTGGTCTTCGCCTTGTCTTAATTAAACCCTATGGTTTTGACCTCTCAGAAAAAGCAGTCAGAAGAGCTGGACTCGACTATTGGAAACATGTTGATATCGCCGAATATGAGAATTGGGATGATTTTCTAGAAAATGAAAAGCCTGAAAATGATCAACTCTATTTCTTTTCAAAAAATCCAGAGCAGAATTACTTTCAAGCCGACTACAAAATCAATGGCTATTTGATCTTTGGATCAGAGACAAAAGGTCTTCCCCAGCATATCTTTGATAAATACCCACAGAGAATGTTTTCACTTCCAATGTTTAGTGAGCATGTACGTTCATTGAATCTTTCTAATGTTGCAACAACTGCTGCATACGAAGCTTTAAGACAAATCAATCTGAAATTATAAATCCCAGTCCCCATTGGCCTCTGGTTGATAGACGACTTTTAAAATAGTAATGAATTTAGTGATCCCATTCTCACTTACCCACTCTATATTATCTCCCTCGCGACGGCCGAGAATTTTTGAACCAAGAGAATCTGAAACAGAAAGTCCCTTTCTCTTCTTTGTTACATCGGTTGGATAGACTAGAGTTGCCTCTAGCTTTGAATTAGTCATTTGATCCATAAATTCAATTTCAGAATTCATGGTTACGACATCCTTAGGAACTTCTTCTTTAGCAACAACACAGGCATTCTTTAGCTCTTGTTCAATCTTTTCATAGCCATGATAATTTTCAATAAGGCCTTCTAAGCGTTCAAAATCTAAATCTGTCACAATAATTTGTTGCTGCATTCATAACTCCCTTCAGCCTATTGTTCTTCAATTCTCTCTTATTTGTTAGTATTTAAAAAGTGAATACGGGAAAATCTAACACAAAAAAACCCGGGACGAAGCCCGGGTCTTTTATCTGACAATTTATTCTAGAATTAGAACTTGTAAGTCATACCAACTCTGTAAAGAAGTTGATCAAGTCTTAGGTTCCCATTTTCAGAAATTGTAGATCCATTGTTTGTTGCACCAATTAGACCATCAATATCAAGGTTACCAAAGTTAAGACTTGCACCAGCTCTTACATCTGTAGAGTTAGTGATTGATCCCTTACCTTGTGATCCAAATTCAGCAGCAGCAAGTTGAGCTACAACAGCGTTAATTGAATCATAGTTCTTGTTGTCTTTTTTACCGTAAAGGTTGTGAATGATTGAACCTCTAAGAGTTAACCAGTCAGTAGCCTTTGACTCGTATCCAAGAACAACTGGAACATAAGTAAGACCAACTTCAGCAGTCTTTGCTAGTTTAATTTCGATGTCTTTCTTTTCGAAATATACACTAGTGTAAAGAGTACCATCACCGTTAGTCATAGTATTACCCCAACCAACTTGAATTGTATTGAAGCTACCTTCAGAAGTTCCTTGCTTACCTCTAGCTGAAGATCCAGAAGAAGCTGCATCTAGAGTTGTTCCACCAGTTGTGTAGTTGAAACCATCTTTTTGATCCCACTTAAAAGTTTTGTAGTAGGCCCAGAAAGTATTTTGTCCCATGTGGTAAGCACCACCAACATGTACACCTAGTTTTCCATCAAACTCGTGCTCGAAAGAACCAAGTCCAGCTAGAGAACCTGTAAATGTAACTGTTTCTTTTGCAGAAGAAGCAAGAGATAGGTTTAGGTGAGCATCCCAGTTTTTAGCTTTAACACCAAAACGAGCTGCCATGGCCTTATCTTCTTCTTTTTGTGCGCTTTCTTTATCTTCAGACTTTGTGTAAAGGAAGTTTGATCCCCACTTTAGACCAGCAGCTTCCCATCCAAAGAATAGGTCTACTTGGTTATCTGAAGTATTTAGAAGGTGACCAGCAGAAGAACTACTGTTTGTAGATGCACCAGCAACTACAGCGGCTTGAGAAGTAGAAAGAACTCTTAAAAGAGTTGAAGTCTTCGACTCATTTCCAACGTAAACACCGTAAACAAAGTTACCGTGCTTCTTAAGAAAACCACCTTGAGCTTTTGGATTAGTATCTGCATCAACAGTTGTATTTGATGAAGAGTCACCAGTAAGAACCTTTCCGTTTTTACCAAACTCAAGAATTACGCTGTTAGCGTAATCGTGAATATTAGCAACGTTAAGAAAGATGTTTCTGTTATCTTGAATGTAGTAAGAACCTTCGCTATCGATTTCGTTGTTACCAAGAGCTTTGATTCTAGCTACTGTTGCGTTTGCAGAAGGTGCAAGAACTGCTGCAAGGGCAAGTGTAGAAATAATTTTTTTCATGATCTTTCCTCCATGAACGTTGGGTCAGGAAGCACCCAAAAAAAAGGCCTCCTCTACTCTAACAAGCAAAGGAGGCCCATTTAATCAAATAATTAGAACCAGTAGTGAACTGCTACTTTTGACATAAGAGCATCAGTTCTTAGGTTACCATTTTCGTTACCTGAACCGTCAGTTCCGATAACACCGTCAACTTTTAGCTTACCAAAGTTAAGAGTTGCACCAGCAGCTACATCAGTAGTGTTGTTAGTTGATTTCTTCTTACCATCAGTTTTAGTTTCGTTGATGATAACGTTTTGCTTAACAGAACCTCTAAGAGTTAGCCAAGAAGTTGCGTCAGACTCGAAACCTACTGTAAGTGGAAGAGCTGTTGTTTCAGTCTTAGTTCCACCTTTAACTTCTGTTTCAGTAGTTGCATAAGCGATGTCAGTGAAAACTCTTGCAGTAGAAGTAACTTCGTGAATGTGACCAACACCAACAGTCATTGCAGTGTAATCAGTTTCAGTTTTTGTTCCTGAAACAGTTTCTTCTTTTGTGTTTGTTTCGTAATCAGCAAAGAAAGTCATTGCACCCATGTTGTATGATGCACCAAGTACCATACCGTCACCTTCGAATTTATCGTCAGCTGTTGCAGCACCTTTAGACTCATCTTTAAGATCTAGGTTAGCATATACTTCGATAGCTCCCATTTCGATACCAAGACCAAGTCCTAGACCGTCATTTTCTTTCTTGAAAGCTCCAGACTCATCTTCAGAAGAAGTATAGTGAAGTCTTGCACCCCATTTAACACCCATGTCACCAGCGAACATAAGGTCAAGGTTGTTATCTTGCTTAAGGAAGTTTGAGTTTGATCTGTCAAAAGTTCCGTTAGCTTCATCACCTAGGTAAAGACCGTAAGCAAATGATCCCATTTCTCTAAAGAATCCACCTTCAACTGTTTCAGAAGCATTTGAATCTCCCCACTCAGTAACTAGGTAGTTTTTAGTGTTGTTAAGAGCAGAAGCGTTTCTGAAAACGTTTCTTGTGTCTTCGATGTAGAAAGACCCTCTGTCAGTGTTTTGCCCAAGAGCGGCCATTCTTGATTTTGTTGCGAATGCACTTGTTGAAAGTACAGCAAGTCCAGTTGCAAGAAGTACGTGCTTTTTCATCAATCTTCTCCTTGATTAATCGATTACATCCCTAGTTGTAATCCTTTTATTAATAGCAGTACGAAATACTAATTTATTTATTAATAAAAGTTTCGAGGCCTTTTGGATGTTTGTCAATACTTTAAAATCACATGAATGGAGCGAATTTAGCTGAGAATTTTCGCTAATTCCTCTTGCCCTTTAAGCGCTCTGGCAAAATGCGTTAAAAACTCACAGGAATCTGCGATGCTACCATCTTCTTTAAGAGAAACTTCAAGAGGTGCATTAAAGCTAATGAAAGTTAGGTTCTTATTCTCACCCTTAGTTTGAGCATAAATCGAATCGTCAATTTTTAGACTCATCGTATTTTCAGTGAGAGTTATGAATTCTTTAAATGAAACATCTTTAGATGTTGCGAAAATTTTTTCTAAATTTTTTTTCAAATTTCTTATTTTTCTACTTAAATCTTCTTCTGAAGTACTATTTTTATCTACAAAGTGGAGAAATTCTACGACTTGGGAACCCTCTTCTTCTTGAAAATCACCTATGAAATGGCCCCAATCATGCGTATAACTCAATGGAATAAAAAGTGTTTTTTCAAGATCAGTAATAGGTTTATCAAAAACAAGTTTAATGAACAAAGAGCACGGTGTAGCCGTTGATTCGCAAAATTCAATGAATGAATCAGAAAGCTGATTCATGTTCTTATAACACTCTTTATAGAACTCTGGTCCCATGGCCCAATAAAGATTTTCTACGCGATAAATAGTACCATTTGCACACTCTACTTCGTGGTGAGCATTTTCAACGAGATCTTCTGGCTCAATTTGCTTTGTATGAGTAATAAGATTATTGAAAGACTCTTCGTTGATCTTCTTTATAAGTTCTTCATCTCTTAAAAAAGAAAAGTACTTATCATAATCAAAATGAAGTGCAGGTGTACTGTAGTACTCTTCATCCCACAGCAGAGTTTCAGACTTTGAACGACCACCAAAATCTTTAAGCTTTAAGTCTTTAAAAAATACAGGCATATCACTTGCTTCACTTAAAACATATTCAGAGAAGTTATCTTTAATATAGTTAATATTAGATAGCCCTCTAATTGAACTTGGCCCTTTAATTCTTAAGTGCTCTTTCGTTAGCTCTGTATTTGTTAAAAGCTTCACTTCTTCACCTAGTTTTTCTTTCAGGTCTAAGAATGTCTTAACAGCAAAAGCATCATTTCCAACGACAAGATTGCGAACGAAAATAACTTCGCTTTCTTTAACGTCAACTTTCTTGAGCTTTTTAAGATCACTATAGGCCATTTGTATTTCCTTTAACCACGATGAAGACAGGTGAAGGCACGAGTTTACAACAAATGAAAACCTCTTTGCAAGCGCTCTATTAAGGAATATTGGGCAAAAAAAAGCCTGACGAATAGTCAGGCCTTTATGAGATTTATTTATTCAACGATTAATTTATCACCAGCTCGAATCATTCTGTGCTTAATGATATTAAGATTAGAAACAATCAAAGTATCAAGACTTGTTCCCGTTTTTCTAGAGACACTCCAAAGAGAGTCACCACTTCTGACAGTGTAATACTTCTTAGGATTGGTAATTCTCTTTCCACGTCTCTTAGCGATATGAATTCTCTTACTATAACGTCTTTTTCTAACAACACTCTTTCTCGGTTTTTCATAGAGATCAGCATACATAGGAGCGCGTTTGCTTTGACCCTGTCTAAAAGGAATAGAAATTTTCTCCCCTTTTTTTAATCGAGATCGCGTAGACTTTACCACAGGATTGAGGGCGAGGAGAACTTTGGGATCTTTAATTTTAAATTTTCTAGCGACATCTTTTAATGTAGTTCTACTCCCTCTTACGCGATAGTTTTGAAAGTCTGAGGCAAGAAGTTTGGCTTCCCTACAACACTCATTCCACGCAACTTTTTTACCAACAGGAACTCGAAGAGTGTAAGATTCAATTGAGTTTGGAATAAACCAACGAAGAACTTCTGGGTTTAATCTTTGGATTTCTTCAAACTCGACATCGAGGGCCTGTGCGACCATCATTAAATCTGTACCACCTTGAACTTTAACTTCTTCAAAATCAAGTGGCTCGTGAAATTCAATTTCCTCAAATCCAAATGACTTTAAGTTTTTTCCAATAATGGCAAGGGCCATAATTTTTGGAACGTAGTTCTTAGTTTCAGGCTTAAGATATCTCCCCTTTCGAATACGCCAAAAATTCTCTGTTCTATATCTTCTGATTGCTCGAGACATTTTTCCCTCTCCTGCATTATATGCAGCAGCGGCTAATTCCCAAGCACCAAAATCTCCGTAGAGCTTCTTCAAATATTTTGAAGCGGCGATCGTCGCTTTAATCGGATCACGTCTTTCGTCAATATACCAATCGATATGAAGTCCATATCTTCTTCCCGTATAGGGCATGAACTGCCATGGACCAACAGCTTTTGCCCAAGACTTCGCCTTATTTTGGAATCCGCTCTCGGCCATCGCTAAGAAAATGAGATCTCTTGGAAGACCATGGTCTTCAAGAATTTTTCCCAAGACTGGTGCATATCTTCCAGCTCTAGCGCCATAGCGCTCAAAAAATCCTCTACCTCTATTTAGGAAATAATTAATCCACTTCTTAACAGCGCGGTTATAAACAACGGGAATATCGAAATAATAATTTTCTAAATTCAAATGTTCAGCACCGTAGAGAAAATATGTCTTCCCTTCGTATAGACCAGGCTTCTCAATTAAAGCTGAACCCGTAATTGAGTTCGGATCATCATGAGTGGCATGGTAATCTTGAGCCTCGAGAGTCCAGGCCTTATGCTTAGAAATTGGTTGTTTTACTGATTTTGCAACGTCATTGTCACTTTTTTGATTTGATTGAGTAGCACATCCTGAAAACAAAGCCGCAATCGCGAGAACTTTTACTACTTTAGTATGCTTAAATATAACGTCCATGACCTCTACCCTTATGTTCATCCTGAAGGCAACGTCCCTTTATTCTCTATTGTGTATAAGAACCAGTCAACAGGCCTAATATTTTTTTACTTTTACAATAAATTTTATCGTCAAAAAAGAGTATTATATTAAGAACTTGAGTGCTCTGAGCGGTCTTTAGAATAACTTTCCGATCTTTGTTCACCTAAGTAATAGAGTAAAATATTGTTATGAAAGACTTAATATCCCTGACTTGTCTGCTCTCTCTTTTTTTTACTCTAAATGTAAAGACTTTCGCCAAAGTTGAAGCACAAAATTATAATTTCAGCCTAGATGAATTGGCATTATTCGCTCCAGGCCAGCCTTTAGAAAAGATCAAAGAGAAGTACAAAGATATTGATGTCATTAAAGAATCTGGTGAAGAACAAATCATAAAAATCTACGTCGCCCAAACTCGCTACAAGTATCCAGTCTATATTCAACTTAAAAATAAGACTTCGATTGGCTACTACGCCAAACTTCCAACTTATTTTTTACACGATATCTTTCATCAGTCTCTTATCAATCGATATGGAAAACAAGACACCTATAAAAAGCAGGAATCCGAGGCCATTTATATCTGGAAGAATGCAAATGGAAATATGATTGTCTATAACGGAGCCTGTACGATTACTTGCTTCCCCGTTTATTTAAGCGTGATGAAAAAGCCTAAAAAAGAAGAGGCCATTAAGCCCCTTCTCCAACAATTTATGAATATCGATTTATTTAAGAAGATTTAAAATTAAACTTTGTAGTTTTTCTTTCTAGCAAATCCCATTAAAAGAACGCCAGCAATGATCATGAGTAGACATAGGATTTGTCCCATGGTCGTCGTCCCTGCGAAATAATAGCCGAGTTGCTTATCTGCTTCGCGAAAGAATTCTACAAAGTAACGGAATGATCCATATCCAATCAAAAAGAACGCGCAGATGATTCCATAAACTTTTACTCTTCTTACAACAAGCCAGAGAATGAGAGTTAAAACGACACCCTCTAAAATTCCTTCATAAAGTTGAGAAGGATGGCGTGGATAAGGACCACCGTTAGGAAAGACCATTCCTAGGGGTGAATCGGTCACTCGTCCATAGAGTTCTCCGTTAATAAAATTTCCCATTCTTCCAAAGAAAAGTCCTGGGCAACCTGCAAGAGCTACAGAGTCCATGACCTGGAACCAAGGTATATTATTTCTTCTCGCAAAAATAATACCACCAACAACAAGTCCAATGATGGCCCCATGAAAACTCAGTCCACCTTTCCATACAGAAAGTAATTCAGCTAGATTATGAGAATAATAATCCCAGTTATACACGAAGACATAAATGAGTCTTGCTCCAAGAAACATACAAATGAGCATTGTTGTAATAAGTGAGTCGATTTTCTCTACACCAACTTTAAAGAAATTTCTTTGCACAAGTTTCTTTAAAAGAAATCCTGCGATTAAAAATCCTATAACGTACATCAGTCCGTACCAACGAACTTGAAGAGGGCCTAAAGAAAAAATAACGGGGTCTATCTGTGGAAATGTCATACCACGATGTTAACCCCGTCACTTAGTTGTGTAAATATAATGATTTATTAGTTAGATGCTTCCTTTCTAGGAACAAAACTCTCCGCTGGATAGATAAGTCCGACGGATTCTTTCGCTACTGCACTAATCATTTGTCTTACAGCAGTTGATAGACCTTTATAATCGAAATAAGCACAGTGAACTGATAAGAAGCTCGCAAGCTCTTCAGTTTGCATCGGAAGATTTCTATTTTTAAGATTGCGATCGAGCTTCAAAAACTTAAAACGCCTTTTCATCTTTCGCTTACCATCTAGTGAGTACATAAAACGATTTCTCAAATCAACAAAGACAGCTTCACCTTTCGCTTCACCCTGTCTCAAGACAACGAGTCCATCTTCTACTGGGCTTGCCCAAAATCCTAGAATACCAACAGCACTCAGAGACCAAGCAAGGTAGCGGTTAATTATCGATCGACTTGCAACCTCGAAGTGAGGTGAGCCAAAATCGGGAAACGCTCCAAGTTGCCACTCTCTCGATGCGAGAGAATAGACCATCATTCCGACATTCTTATAGCGATAAACACTGTATCCATTTTTAGGAATGATACTTTCATGGCCATAACGATCGCTATCCTGGGCCATCTCAATTTGCTTGGCCACCTGAGTTGATGCCTCAGAGATTGTTAGTAGTCGCGTATTTGGCCTCGAATTAATATCCTTAAAGACAACTTCGACCTCATTTTCTTTTAATTCATCGAATTTCATCTCCTGAAGAAACCCAAGAATATCTGGCTCAAAGTCCTCAAGAGCAACCCTCAGATAAATAGGAAGATCACTTTCTTTAAAGTACTGAAAATACGTGTATACAACACCATCATCTAGCTGATCTTTTTCAATTTTTTTCATATAAACCTCATTCACTCCTTTCAGTCACCCAAATGACTTATCGGCTTAAATGAAACAAATCCAACCAACTAAACAATACCTATAGAGCAATGGCATAACTTTCCTACTGGAGGGCCTATTCCCTCTTGACATGAGGCCAAAAAACTAATAAAAGTCATAGGTTCATATGGTTAATGACTCAAATTCGGGGCTTAAAAGCTTCTGGTCATAGAGACCGAACCCCTGGGTTTGTCGAAAATAGGAGATTCTTGATGTACGGAGTTGTAGAAATTGCAGGACATCAGTATAAAGTTCAAGCTGGAGACGTTCTTGACGTTGAAAAACTAGCTAACGAAGCTGGTACAACTGTTGAATTCGAAAACGTTCTTTTTGTTGGTGGTGAAACACCAGCGGTTGGTTTCCCAACTGTTAACGGTGCTAAAGTTACTGCGAAAGTAATTAAGCATGACAGATCTAGAAAGATCATCGTTTTCAAAAGAAAGCCAGGAATGTACAAAAGAAAAAATGGACACCGTCAACACTATACTTCACTTCTAATCACAGAAGTTAACGATGGTAGCGGTAACGTTCAGAAAATCGAAGCTGATTCAAAGAACGCTAAGAAATTTTTAAAATAATTAATTAGATTTACAGGAGTATATCATGGCACACAAAAAAGCCGGTGGTTCAACAAATAACGGACGTGACTCAAACCCAAAAATGCTTGGTGTTAAGAGATTTGGTGGAGAAAAAGTTCTTGCTGGGAACATCCTTATTAGACAAAAAGGTTCTAAATTCCACGCTGGAAACGGTGTTGGAGAAGGTAAAGACCGTACTCTTTTCGCTCTTAAAGACGGCGTTGTAAAATTCGCTTACTACAACAAGAACAAGAAAACAGTTTCTGTTGTAGACGCTTAATTCAAAGCACTAAAAAGAATACAAAATAAGAGGGGAATCTTTATGATTCCCCTTTTTTATTATATATACTGCATTGTATTATAATAACAATTGAGAAAATATGCGCTTTATAGATGAAGTAAAAATCACAATTAGCTCTGGTCGCGGCGGAGATGGCTGCGTAGGCTTTCGTAGAGAAAAGCACGTGCCTCTTGGTGGTCCAGATGGTGGAGACGGTGGAGATGGTGGAAACATCTACTTCCAGGCCGATGAAGGTATCAACACTCTAATGAATTTTAGAGGACGACGTATCTACCAAGCAGGACACGGAGAAAACGGGAAAGGCAGCCAAATGCATGGCCGCTATGGAGATGACCTCATCTTAAAAGTTCCTGTTGGAACTATTATTCGCAACCAAGACACTGGTGAAATTCTCGCTGACCTCACTGAAAATGAGCAAAAAATAATCTTGGCCGAAGGTGGACGAGGTGGTCTTGGTAATATGAACTTCAAGACATCGACAAACCAAGCACCACGATATGCCCAAGAAGGTCAACCAGGAACAAGTTTAGAGATAGAGCTTGAGCTTCGCCTCATTGCTGATATCGCTCTCATAGGTCTACCTAACGCAGGAAAATCGACACTTATTTCAAGAGTTTCTGCAGCAAAACCTAAAATTGCAGACTACCCTTTTACAACCCTTGAACCAAATCTAGGTGTTGTTTCTCTAGGTGAAGAATCTTTTGTTGTCGCCGATATTCCAGGTCTTATTGAAGATGCATCAGAGGGGAAAGGACTTGGTATCAAGTTCCTTAAACACATTGAAAGAACTAAGGCCTTTGTTCATCTCGTTGATGTTTCTTGGTGTCTTGATGAATTTGAGGCATTCGAGCAATATGTCATCGTTAGACAAGAGCTTGAAAAATACAACTCAGACCTTCTCAACAAAAGAGAAATAGTCTGTCTTACAAAAATTGATGCAATGACTGAAGAAGAGATCGAAAAGTTTCAAACATTCTTTGAGGAGCAGCTCGATAGAAAAGTACTGCCTATTTCGTCTCCATCAGGAAGAAATATTGATATTTTGAAGAACTTAATGCTAAAAACTCTAGAATAAATTAGAGAACGGAAAAAATATGAGTAGAGAATTTATCACAAAAGAAGTTACTAAAATTTTCAAAGACGAGAGTCTCGAATACCCGCTTAACATGGCCATGTCAGCTGCATGGATCTTAGGGAACTACAAAGGTATTAACCTTAAAATTCTCGATGTATCTAAAACCAGCTCACTAGCTGATTACTTTGTTCTTGGTTCGGCAACAAACATCACTGCTGCAAAAGCAATGGCCGATGAAATTGCTGTTCAAATGAGAGAGCTAGGTCATGAAACTATTTCTAGAGAAGGTTTCACTGATACAGACTGGATTCTAATCGATTTTGGAGATGTTATTGTTCACATCTTCCAAGAGACGACAAGAAGTGTCTATGACCTCGATAATCTATGGTCAGGAGCGAAGAGTATTGAGATTCCTCAATCGTACTATTTTTCTTCTGATGCTGAAGACCAAAGCAATAGCGATCAATCTGATGATCGTGGCTTCTTTTAATGCGTGAGCTTCACTTAATCACTGTCGGTAAATTAAAAGACAAGCATATCGAGAAGCTTGAGGACGATTATTTAAAACGCCTCAAGCTTCCAAAACTTAAAATCCACGAAGTTAAATCCCATTCAGAAAACCTTCAACTCGAAGCTAATGACGTTTTAAAAAAAATTGACGATATTGCAAAGAATGCTTTTGTTGTCTTAATGGCCGAGAATGGAAATCTCTACGATAGCCCTAAATTTTCAAAGTGGTTATACAATCATATTGAAACCAAGCAAGAGCCTATTGTTTTAGTGATTGGTGGAGCGGCTGGGCATGGAGAAGAAGTTTTAAAGAGGGCCAATGGAAAGCTCTCGCTCTCACCACTTACCTATCCCCATAAACTTGCACGACTACTTCTTGTCGAACAACTTTATCGAGCACAAACGATTTTTCAAAATCATCCTTATCACAAATAAGAATTAAACTTGATACTCTTTAATTACTCTTAAAAAGTCTTCCCCGTACTTCTCTTGCTTACTCTTTCCAACTCCATAAACCATAAGGAGGTCATCCATTGATTTTGGTAGAAAAAGACACATATCATGTAAGGACTTATCACCAAAGATGACATAGGGGGGAACATTGGTTTCAAGAGAGATCTCTCTTCTTAGAGAACGAAGCTTTTCAAAGAGATCATCTCTACCATGAGCAGAAGTTCCATCACTTTTAAGCTTCTTACGAACTCCTTGAAAACGATCATTAACTAGTTTTCGAATATAGAATTTTTCCTCACCTTTTAAAAGGGGTGAACATTTGGCCATAAGACCGAAGTTACGATATTCCCAATTTTTAATAGTGATGAAGTTTTGAGTAAGTAACTGGCGTATGACAACATTCCACGTGTCTTTAGAAATTTCTTTTCCAATTCCATAGACAGAGAGTCTATCGTGGCCTTTCTCAAGAACTTTGGCGTTCTTACTCCCACGTAAAATATCAATCAAATAGGCAGCTCCGTAGAACTCTCCCGTATGATAGACAGTTGAAAGAAATTTTTGAGCGTAAACCGTCGCATCAAAAAGCTCCGGAGTATCAAGACAGTTATCGCAATTCCCACAATCTTCTATCTTCTCTGCAAAATAGCCAAGAAGCTGCTTTCTTCGACAGCTCGTCGACTCACAAAGTGAAAGCATAAAATCAAGTTTGTGTCTGGCAAATTTCTTATAAGTTTCATGCGCCTCAGTCATTTCAATCATGCGAGAATTTTTAACGACATCAGCAAGACCATAAATCATCCAAGCATTAGAGGGATTACCATCTCGACCAGCTCTTCCGGTCTCTTGATAATAATTCTCAACACTCTTAGGTAGATCAAGGTGAGCTACAAAGCGGACATCTGGGCGATCTATCCCCATTCCAAAAGCAACTGTTGCAACAACAATAATCTTTTCTTCTTGATTAAAGAGATTTTGATGGTGAGTTCTCACATCAGAACTCAACCCTGCATGATACGCAATAGCATTATAGCCAAGGCCACGAAGCTGCTCTGCAACCTTTTCAACTTTCTTTCGCGAAAGACAATAAACAATACCCGTATCTTCTTTATGAAAAGACTGAATGAAGTCATGAAGTTGCTTAAGCTCATCCGTTCTCTCTGCAATGAGGTACTTGATATTTGGGCGATCAAAAGAACTTATATATTCATTGTAATGATCAAACTTAAGTTGATTCGCAATATCCTTTCTTGTTCTTTTGTCCGCAGTTGCAGTCAGGGCCACCATAGGAGCGTTTGGACAAAGCTCCCTTAGCTCACATAAACGCGTATAATCAGCTCTAAACTCATGCCCCCACTGAGACACACAGTGAGCCTCATCAACGGCAATTAAAGACACATCAAGCTTATTCAATAGGTTTTGAATAAAACCAGCGTGAATGGCCTCTGGGGCGAGATAGAGAATTTTTATTTCTTTAGAAACAAGCTTCCTTTCAATTTCAAGCTTCTCTTCAAAGCTCTGCGTTGAGTTTAAAAATGCAGCCTCTATTCCATTTTGCTGTAGACCAAGAACCTGATCTTGCATGAGAGAAATCAAAGGAGAAATAACAAGGCAAACTCCATCAAGATATAATGCTGGAATTTGATAACAAAGAGACTTTCCTCCCCCTGTTGGCATGATGGCCATTGTATCAATTCCATCTAAAATAGAATTGATAATATTCTCCTGCTCTAAACGAAAGCAGTCATAACCAAAATTCTCTTGTAATAAATCAATTAACTTTTCTTTTCTCTTTTCCATATAGACAAGTATTTACTCTTGAAGAAAGCTTTGAACAAATTCTTCATCAAAGCCTTGATCCTCAAAGCCCTCTTGTGGGTAAACTTTTTTAACCTGAAAGAGTCCCATTTCAATAAGACCACATAGGTGATCTTTCAAATAGAGGAGTTTAAATTTATCTCGATTCTGATCGGTAATTTTAATTTCCTTCTTCGCACCAAATGCACCTGCAAGTAGGCTTGAAGAAATATCCTCAGAAGATGCCTGATTTTTTTGAAGTAAATTTCTAGCTGTTTCAATATTTGAATCATCGATTGAAAGAACCTGGAAACCAAGATTCGTTGCCGTTGTTCCATAAGGACAATGAAGACAATTTGATTTACAACAATGCCCACGTTTTTTAAGATAACTACTCGTAAATATTTCGCTCATAGACACTAGAGTTACCATTTATGCGATAAAGTTACTAGGAAGAAGAGGTTAGAATTCGGTGAATAATTCGCGAATATATTGCTCGTAATAAGAATAAAACTGAGAGCCGGCTATAAGGTATTGATTCATAATAGATGTCGCTCTTCCATCCTCATCTAAACTATTATCATGGGTTCTTCCAAGAGCACAGTGACCTAGCTCATGATAAACAATGGCCTTTCTTGAAAATTCACTTAGTGTCTTCCAATAGGCTTCTTTTATGATGATATCTCGTCCTCCTGGCCAGATTATGCAGATTCCAACATAAGAGTTTTTGTCGTCGACTTTATCTTTTAAATTAATATGAATTGCCTCTGTTGAAATAACCTGACCCGTTTCAACATAATAATCTTCTTCAAAGGCCCTCTTGTATTTATCAAATTGTGGATCGGAAGTTGTAAAAGAAGAGACATAACTTGAATCTTTGAAGTTCAAATCTGTTTCAATAATTTCACCGCATGAAGCGAATGAAAAAACGATGAATAGAAAGATAAGATTTTTCCAACTCAAAGACTGACTCCTTATTTGATATAGACAATTATAAAGAAGAAATCTTTAAAAATTAAATTTTAGAAGATCGTAATTAAGACTAATTAGAAGAGGACTACGTTAAGTCAAAATGAAGAATTTTAATTACTAATGGATTAAAGATAAGTTTGCACTTGGAGCTTTATACAAACTTTAATATATCGAACAAAAATTTTAACTTAAGAAATTGCATTGTTAAAATACGTTCATACTTCTTTTTAAAAAAGTGGCATTAACGAATAAAAAGATGTTGAACAACTTCTAGTCCATTTCTCTCATCTTCTTGATTTGGAGTTATGGGCAGCTTTCCTTTGTAGTTTAGACCAGCTGAATTGAGGATGACTTTCACTTCCTCTAGAACCTCTTGTCTACTACCACCCATAATTGTCCCATTCATAGGAAGAATATAAGAACCGTTATTACAATCTAATTTTGGAATATCTTCACTGAATTCGCTGCCTCTTTTATAAAGGGCATAGAGTGAACATAAATTCGACTCCTTGAGATCACGATTTGTGATCATCTTTTTTTCGATGGAATTTTCTTCGGCCATTGAGCTAAAGACCAATAAAGATAACATTAAAGTAATGAAAGCTTTTTTCATGATTCCTCCACTGAGTCTGAGAACTATAGCGTGATTTTTAATTTAGCTCATCGTATTGGAAAGATTACATAGGTCTAAGTAGTTGATTATTTATTTGAGTAAGAATTTTTCAGGTTCTTCAAAGCATTTTTTAAGTTCTTTTGCCATCTGGGAAGCGTGGACACCATCGATAAAGCGATGATCGAAAGTCACTCCAATTGGCAAAACTTCTCTAGCGACAACTTGTCCATCGACAACGACTGCTTTTTCTTGAATGCTTCCAAGAAGGAGAATCAAAGGAACTCTTGTATAAGGACAAAGTGGAGCAAAGCCAATATCGATTCCCATACTTCCTACGTTTGTAATCATTGCTGATCCGAAAGGATCTTTTGGAATTCCTAAAAAAGAAAGATCGAGATTAAGGCCATAGACAAGCCAAGAGGCAATATTGAGATAGTACTTTGAAAACCACCAAGGAATGTATTTAAAGGCATTCAAATTTTTTGAATACTCTTTATCTTTTCCCTCTCTGACTAGAGATGCTTTTTCACTTAATTCCCTAGCTATTTGAAAGACTTCTTTTTGTTCAGCTTTTTCAATAGTCGCTCCCGAAAGATTAGCTTGATCAATTTCATGACCTTTTTTTCCAGGGATGCTGACTTGATAAAAAAGACTAACATGATCTCTTAAATAGAGTTTTGATCCGCGAATAAGTCCATTGATCTCCGGTCTATTTTTCATGCAAAGACTCAAGGCCTTTCCAACAAGGTGGCTTGGAGAAACTTTAATTTGGTGCTTTTTTTCATACTCTGGAAGAAGCTCCAAAGTTTTTTTCATATCGATTTCTAGTAGGCCATATACGCTGGGGTCCTTGGCATTTGCCCAAGTCCCCATTGCTATTTTACGAAAGGTAGGAGCTTCTTTATATTCGCGAAGCTTTATTTTCCCCACTAACCAACTCCGATTAACTCTTTTATCTCACGAAGATATTCTTGAATCTGAGGACGAACTTTTTCAGCCCCCATTTGAAGGGCCTTATCAATCTGTGCTTTATCGGCCATCAATTCATTGTAGCGCTCTCTTGCTGGTGCAATCTCAGCATTCATCGCTTCAAAGAGTTGTTGCTTAGCTTCTCCCCAACCGATTCCACGACGATACCAATCAGCTAACTCTTGCTGCTGCTGTTCAGTCGTAAAGTATTTGTAGAGATCAAAGATGAGTGAATCATCAGGGTTCTTTGGCGTCTCTGGTGGTTGAGAATCTGTTTGAATTTTCATAACCATCTTTCTCAATTTCTTCTCAGGAAGAAAAAGAGGAATGTGATTGTTATAACTCTTACTCATTTTTCTACCATCAAGCCCTGGAAGAAGAACTCCTTTTTGAGCAATTCCTTCAGGAAGTTTGAAAGCTTCTTTTTTGTAAGTGTGGTTGAAAACATTGGCCATATCACGGGCCATCTCAATATGCTGAAGCTGATCTTCACCAACCGGTACATAATCAGACTTATGAATAAGAATGTCACAGGCCATGAGAATTGGGTAAGTATAAATCCCCATATTGATTCCCTGGTCTTGATCGCGACCAGCTTCTTCATTTCTTTGAACGAGAGCTTTGTAAGCATGCGCTCTATTCATTAAACCTTTTGAAGTAAAGCAGGCCATAATCCAGTTAAATTCCATAACTTCAGGAACCTGACTTTGAAGGTAGATCGTCGTCTTTTCAGGATCTAAACCACAAGCAAGCCAAGAAGCAGCAACTTCATAAGAATTCTCTCTAAGAGTTTTCCCATCGTGCATTGTTGTTAACGAGTGGTAATCAGCGATAAAATAAATCCCTTCAGTCGAAGAGTTTTCCAACATTTTAAGCGCCGGCCTAATTGCACCAATGTAGTTACCAAAATGTGGTATCCCCGTTGGTTTAATTCCAGTTAAACTAATCTTCTTTGTCATTTTCTTCCTTCCATCCGAAATTGGCTCCTTGCAGAATAACAAGGCCCCCTAGACTTTGTCACCGGCTAGAGGCAAAATATGGTCAGTTTTTAGGGGTATATATGGCATCTTTTATCGATCGCGTCTTCAAAAGAAAAATTGGTTTAGCACTAGGTGGTGGAGGAGCTCGTGGGGCAGCTCACCTGGGTGTTCTCAATCTATTAAACGATAAGAAAATTGGAATAGAAAGCATTTCAGGGACAAGTGCAGGAGCTATTGTTGCGGCCTTTTACGCTTTTGGAATAAGTCTCGATGATATGGCAAAGGACCTTAAAACATATAAGCCAGTAGATATAAGCTCTCTTCATATCAATTCACTTGGTATTTTCAAAAATAAACCTCTTTCAAAATTGGTCGATCGCTATCTGCCAGAGGGAGCGAAAATCGAAGATGCAAGAATTCCACTGGCAATTCACACCACTGATATCTCCACTGGAGAAGGCGTCACACTCTACAAAGGTGACTTGAAGGATGCCCTTCTCGCTTCAAGTTGTGTTCCGGGAATCTATATACCTAAGCCAATTAACGATCGCATTCTCGTAGATGGTGGTCTCACTGAAAACGTTCCTCTATCAGCTCTTAATAAACTAGGCGCTGGCTTTAAAATTGCCGTCAATTTAAACGGAAGCTACAGCTATCAAAAACCTGATAGCATCATCGACATGGCCACAAACTCGCTGGATATTGCCATCGATCTAAGTACTCGAGAACAAATAGAAAAAGAAGCCGATCTTGCGATCAATTTGTCTCTCGTTCAATTTTCTAGAACGAGTGCGATTCACTTTGATGAGCTTGTTCGTGCCGGTTACGAACAGGGCGAGCGCGCGCTGAAGATGGCGAATGAAAAGTCGTTCATCGACCTCTAAAAAGTAAAAAGAAAAAGTGTCCTGGATACTTTTGTTGCGTCGATGCATCAAATGCCGTCGTGGCTTTCAGGGTTCGAGATAATTTATTTTTCTTTTGGTTTTAAGCAAGTTCGACTGGATTCTGCGGCTCCCTTCGTGGTCGCCTTGAAGTTGTTCAGCATCAAATGCCGTCGTGGCATTTGCTGCTTCCAAAAAAAAAAGCCTCACGTTAGTGAGGCTTATATATAAAATTGAATTGTGATTTTGGTTGCGGGAGCTGGATTCGAACCAACGACCTTCGGGTTATGAGCCCGACGAGCTACCAAACTGCTCCATCCCGCGTTAAATTATTGAAACTTGGTTTGTTTCGATCTGTAGAGGGATAATAGTCCTTACTTAAGCTTTTGTAAAGAACTTTCTTAGTCGGGTAAAAAAAGTAATTCGCTCCAGCACAAATCACTAATATTGCGCGGAAATATGGCGATAGGAATAGGGATAGGAGCCCAAATCAACTGTGAGGTAGTTATGGCCTTTGGTATGAAAAATAAAAAAGTACTTATCGAGCTCGATGCTAGTGAGCTCACAAATCAACAAGTAAGATTGATTAAATCAATCAATGCAATGCTTGCCCACGTCGTTACGACGGATGAAGAAGAAGAGTTCTTCGAAGGATCTGCAGAGTTTATGAGAATGTGTGCATCTCTCATTAAGCAGTCCAACTTCTCTACTGAGTTAAAAGGGAAAAACGATATTCCATATGCTGAACAAGCACTCGAGTATTCTATGGATACACTTATGGAACACATGTCGAATTCAAAAATTGTTCACTACGACAACTAAGTTCATTGGCCGAAGGTTCTGCCTTCGGCATTAAACCTAATTCTCCCCAATGCTTTCTTAGCTATTCATTTCAACTTATATAGAAGATCATAAAGATCAAATATTTCCTTCCGCCATTCGTCTTATAAAAAAGATTCGTTATAATAGATGAAAAGGGGATTTATGAAACTTTTGATCGCTATAACTTTTCTCTTTCTCAGCAATTCCTATGCAGCGAAATTCCCTGCATCTAAGTGGACATTAACTGATACTCTTTCGCCTGAAAAAAAGGACGCCCTTACTCATTTACTATTTGATAAAGACAAACCCTATTTCACTAAGAGCTTTCTCATCGTAAAAGATGGAAAGATAATTTTTGAAAAAGACAATCAAGGCTTTAGTTCTCTACAGGCTCAAAAGATGTGGTCAGTGTCAAAGACCGTTTCCTCTATATTAATTGGTATTGCTCAAAAGCAAGGACTTATAAATAAGGATGACCAGATTAATAAATTCTATCAATCGCTTGGAAAAGATTTAACAATCACACACCTCCTACAGATGAGTTCGGGTCTAGACTGGAAAGAAACATACGAGACAAACCCACTTGATAGTGACGTTTTGAAAATGCTTTATATTTCAAATTATAAAAATATGGCGTCATTCGTTGCTACGAAAGAGCAAAAATACAAACCAGGTACTCACTTTAATTATTCTAGTGGTGAAACAAATTTATTAATGAGCATCTTACAAAAGAAAGTTTCTAGAAAAGACTATGAAGACTTTCCCTGGAAGCATTTATTTAACAAGCTTCAAATTAGCTCAGCAACTTGGGAGCGAGATCACTCAGGAAATTTCATTGGCTCCTCTTACCTATATCTCTCCCCTCGAGACCTCGCTAGAATTGGTTTTCTTTATCTGCAAAATGGTAAATGGAAAGACGAAGAAATCGTTTCAAAAGATTGGGTTAACTTCTCTAAAAACCTTGCTCCTGCCGTTTTAACAACAGAATTGAAAGGAAAGAAGAAATGGGACTCATACGGTGCCCACTGGTGGTTAAACACCAAACTTCCAAATGCAGGTAAGAAACATAAAAATGCGCCAGAAGATATCTTTATGGCACTTGGCCACCATGGACAAGCAATGATGGTTGTTCCTTCAGAAAATATGATCATTGTAAGAACAGCAGATGATCGAGAAGATAAGTTTGATAGAAACAAAATTTTCAAGATTCTGTTTAAAGATAAGTACGTGGGGAAATAATGAAAAGAGTCCTTCTGTTAACGTCTATTTTATTTCTCTCAGCTTCATGTGGAATGAGAAAAGGAATTAGCTCTAGTTTTGCTAAAGAGTTTTGCTCATGTGTTTACGTCGAGAAAAAAGAAAAGAGTTTTTGCCAATCTTATGCTTCTTATATCCTACCTGTTACTAGCTACTCTATTGAAGAAAAACTTCAAAAAAAGACGATTAAAGCGAGTTTTCTTTTTTCTGAGTCTGTAGCAACATTCACAAGTAAGAAGTTTGGCTGCCAATTAAACTAAAAAAAAAGGCCCACATTGTGGGCCCTTATTACTTAACAAATTGTGCGTGAACACCTTTTGAACTTTCTTCTTTTTTCTTTTGTCTAAACCGCTTCTTTTGAACTCTCTTCTTGTGAGCTTCTTCTTTAGCAGCATAGAACTCTTCAACTTCTTTCTTATGTGCAAGTTTTTTACTCTCTTCAATCTTTTTAATCGATTCGAAGTAAGTATCTTTTCTAAATTTTGTGAAGGCCTTATCATCGGCGCTTGTACAATCTTGTGCACCTTTCTTCTTCAGGTTTACAGACTTCTTAGAAGAAACATATTCAACAGCGTCTTTTGATTTAGATCCATCAGGATTTAAACCTACCGCCTTTAAAAGTTGAGTCTTCGTAATATAACGAACACCACCTGGAGTGATACCTTCTACAACAAGGCCTCCAATAGCAACCCTTTTTAGCTTATCAACTGTTAGACCACAAAATTCACAAATCTTACGAATTTCACGGTTTTTCCCTTCTCCAAGACGGAACTCTAACCAAGTCTTAGTAGGAAGTTGCTTGATGATTCGAACTGCTTTTGGTTTTACAAAACCATCTTCTAATTGAGCACCTGATCTAAGCTTTTTTAGAAGAGCTTCACCAACGGCACCAAAAACTTTTACTTCATAAACTTTAGTAATGTCATAGCGTGGGTGCATGATCATATTGGCCATTTCACCATCGTTAGTCATGATAAGTAGACCTTCGGAAAGGTAGTCTAGACGACCAACAGGATAAATTCTCTCACTTACCTCTCGAACGAGATCGACAACCGTCCTACGTCCTTCCGGATCTGAAACTGTTGTCACATAACCTCTTGGCTTATTCATAACAACATAAACTTTTTTAACAGAATTTAAATCGGCAACCTGTCCATCAACCATAACGACATCAATGTCTGGATTCACTTTTGTCCCAAGCTGGGCAACAGTCATACCGTTTAATTGAACACGTCCTTGAACGATTAGCTCTTCGGCCTTACGTCTAGATGTAATTCCACAGTCTGCGATAAATTTTTGTAATCTGATTTCTTTACTCATTGGATCCCCTAATCTGGCCTCACGGCGGTTCAGAAGTTAATATTGATTTATTGTGCGGGGCTACAGTAATCCATAGCCCCACTTCGGTCAATCGATTAATCGAAATCTATTGAATCTTCGGAAGATTTTTCACCATTTTTAAGAAATGAAAGGTCTAAATCCAAGTCATTTCCTTTAGATACGATATCTGAAGAAAGATCATCAAGATCAGCTCCTAACTCATCAGCTTCGCGATGACCGTCTTCAAGGTCTGATTCATCATCGAGATTATGACCAGTTAACTTTGCAAAGGCATTATCAAGGGCAGCTGCAAGACTCTTAATCTCATCTTTGTCCTCTTTAAAGAGGTTTTCAGCCTCTAGCTCCATTGCGCTATCTTCTTTTGAAACTTCAGCCTTTTCTTCAACTTCAGCAACCTCAGAAGGCTCATCTCCAATATAAGAGTCGAGTTCATCTGATTGCTCAGCTCCAAGAGCTGCAAGCATCGCAAGGTCAGTGATATCATCACCTGGAATTTCTTCTTTCTCTTCTTCTTTCGAAACAGATTCATCATCGTCAGACATTTCAAGTTCCACTTCAACATCAAACTCAATGTCATCCATTGGAATTGGCTCACCTGTATCGAGATCGATCATTTGGAAGTCTTCATCGTCGAAAACTTCCGGCTCGTTAAAAGGGCCAGCAGTTAAATCAGAGATAACTTTTGGATCAATCACAGCAGTGAATAATTCTGAAACAACTGCTTGTTCATTAAAGCGTGCTGCTTGTGAACTATTAACAAATTCTTCCAGAAGATCGAAGGCAGATTTAACCTCTGCTCCCGCTTCAGTCTTTCTCTTCTTCTCTTCTACTTTTAAAGATCTTGTGAAATCAGTTTCAGGACTAATCGATTTAATACTGTCAGCAAGTTCATCTAACTCTTCAATCTCATCGAAAGTAAATCTCGACTTGTCTCCATCATGAACGATAGTCTTGATATCAGAAATGCTACCAACACCAGCAGTCGCCATCTCTTCAAGTTCATGCTCAGGTGGAAGTTGATCTAAGTTTGCTAGATTGAAAACCTCTAAGAACTCCGGCGTTGTTCCGTAAAGAACAGGCTTTCCAACTTCATCAGAGCGTCCACAAACTTTAACAAGTCTCTTATCAATAAGTCCTCTTACAATGTGAGAACTATCAACTCCTCTAATCTTTTCAACTTCTACTTTAGAAACAGGCTGTTTATATGAAATAATAGCAAGGACTTCTAGAGCTGTTGGAGAAAGGACAAGTTCATTAACCTTGAAAAGGTCTTGAACGTATTTAGAGTAAGTAGCTTTTGTTCTAAATTGATAACCTTCTGCAACCTCAGCAAGTCTTAGTCCGTGATGAGAACTTTCATATTCATCTTGTAGACGAGTAAGTGACTCGTGAATAACTCTAAGAGGGATATCTTCATCAATTAAGTTTTTAATTTTAGCAAGAGCGACTGGCTTATCACTCATAAAAATAACAGTTTCAATTGCACCACAAAGAGTATCGTAATTTAAACCTGTACGTGCTTGCCAAATTTTATCTTCTTGCTTTTTATCGTCGAGATAATTTAATTCGAGATTAAATTGCTCATCGTTATTTGACTCTCCTGAATAGTCAGAGAAGTCATCTTCAACTTTGGCCATTAGAGCTTCAACATCTGGAAATTCAAGATCACTTTCAACAGGAAAGCTTACTTCTTCATTTTCTTGATCCTGCTCTATTTCTAGTTCGAGATTCTCATTTTCTGTAGAATTGATTTCGTCCATTTGTTCGTCCACTATTGAAGAGTTGTTGGTTTTTCTTCACTTGTAGGAACTTCTAGTTCCATATCAAGAGTACTGTTAATTGTTTCTGTTAATTCTTGGTCGAGGGCCTTGGCTTCTGCCTCACCTTCTTCGTCAAATCCATCTGCTTGAGTCACATCAAAGTCTTCTAATGATTTAACAACATCAACATAGATGTTACTGAAACTCTCGTTTTGAAAAATTTTAATTCTCTTTAAACGAGCGAGTTCAAGAAGGGAGATAAAGGTAATAACAATGTTATCAATGTTTTTCCCTTTTCCATCTGTATCCAGAAGAGTCTCAAGGTCAGTCTTTTGCCCGACGCTGAGGTTTTCCTTCATAAATTGTAGTTTTTCTTTAATAGAGAGTCTGTCTCTTCTTAAAACCGTATATTTTCTGTTTTGGCGAAAAATAAAGTCAACCATCGACATTGTTAACTTCTCAAGATCCATTGGAACAAGAATTGAGTTCACAATCTCTTTTCGATTAATCTTAGGTTTTACAAAGATCTCACGTCCCTTTTGAGGTAACTCGAGTAACTTCTGTCCCATCTTTTGAAAGTGTTGAAGCTCTTCAAGTCTTCTAATAAGTTCTGCTTGAGTAGTAATATTTAAACTATCTGTTCCAGTTAACTCATCTTTTAATTTTTGAGTCTCTTCTTCTGTTACACAGTTCTTAGATTTTAAAAGAACAAGAGTTGCTGCGAGGTAGAGGTAATCTCCAGCCAAATCGAAGTTAAGTTCTCTCATTTGGTCGAGGTAATCGAGGTATTGCTTTGTAATCTTTGTTAGGTCTAATTCTCTAACATTCATTTCTTCTTTTTGAATAAGAAGTAATAGAAGGGAGAGAGGCCCATCAAAATTTTCTGTTCTTACCTGAATACTCGTATCTAACATTGTAAGTTCCTCTTATCCCTGACTGAACAAATACATGAAAAAGAATTGCAGTTTATTAATCAAAATCTGCCCTGGAGCAAAAATATAGTGAAATCCACCAGTGAGCATTAGTCCAATAATAATGAAGAACGAATACTGACCGAGGGCCTCAAATTTTCGAGCGCTATTGTAATCGAGAAACGCTTGAACCATCTTCGATCCATCTAAAGGAGGAAGTGGAATGAGGTTAAAAACGCCAAGGGCCATATTAATCATCGCCGAAAATGAAAGCATCTGAACAAAAGGTTCAAATAAGTAGAATTGTGGATCGACGAAAACAATAATCGCAGCAAAAAGAATGGCCGAGATAAGGGCCAAGATAAAATTTGTCAGTGGGCCAGCAAAGCTTACCCAAAACATACCTGATCTAAAATTTTTAAATCGAACAGGATTAACTGGAACAGGCTTGGCCCATCCAAAAAGAAACCCAGTTGAAGCAAAAATGACGAGTGGAATAACAAGTGATCCCATTGTATCGAAGTGAGCTGCAGGGTTTAGCGTTAGGCGACCTTCATTGCGAGCAGTATCATCACCGTGCTTAAGGGCCATCACTCCGTGAGCAACTTCATGGCAAACGACGGCCAGAAGAAATCCAGGGAGGGCAATAGCAATTTTTTGAAACATTAAAGTAAAATCCATAGGGAGTTTTCATATCATTTTAGACTAAATGTGTCCAAGAAAAACGCATTGCACAATAAAAAGGTGCCTGCAAAGTAAAGATCGAAATTCCTTGATATAATAGGAAAATGAACAAGAAAAAAGTACAAGTTATTATTTTTGCTAAAAAAGAAACGGAGATCGTCCTTCTTCTTTTGCAAACTAGGCCAGATAGAAACGAACACTGGCAAAATATAACAGGGGGCGTAGACGAAGGAGAGACCTTTGAGCGCGCCGCACAAAGAGAATTACAAGAAGAAACTGGCATAGTAAGTGAACTTAGAGAGCTCGATCTTGAATTTAATTTTCACGATCGCTGGGGAAAAGATGTGCTAGAAAAAGTCTATTTCCAACTTCTCGACCAAGTCCCACAGAATATCACTCTTTGCGAAAAAGAACATCAAGCCTATAAGTGGCTACCCATTTCAGATGTCACAAAAAATCATTTTGGCTACCCTAGCAACTTTGAAGCATTTTCAAAGGCAAAGGAGCTTATTTGAAAAAACTGGCCCTTCTCTTTCTTTTATCTATTCCCGCTCAGGCGCAAGTCGTCTTTCCTGATGGGGATCTCTATCTTGGTATTGAGAATGCAAATAAAGAAGATGAAGCCTTTCCACCAGCAAAACTTAATAAGCGAGGAAAAGAAGAGATTGATGAGCTTAAAAAGTTTAATCAAATTAGCTCTCATATTAAACGTAACAATAGGAAAAGATTTAAGTACGAGAAAGGTAACGATCTTTTAAAACCTTTTCAGGCAGTTCTCATAAAACATGCGACTGTTTATAATTTGCTCAAAGAAAAAAGCTATAAAGTACCTAATGCCATTTATGTAAAAGCGGAGTTAACACATATTGGAAGTCAGTATTCTTATATTTTTAATAAAAATGATGACGTTATTTTTGTAACAAAAAGTTCTAATCTCTCTTCGATCGAGGAAATTACAAATCTTTCTTTACCTCATAATCCAAAGAAGAACTACCTGTTAAAAGAAGATGAGGCATCTCTCGATTACTACTATACGATTGATCAAACGATTCTCTTTGAACAGGAAACAAGAGAAGTAAGTTATCTATATAAAAATACCACAGGACTAGAATCAGACAATTTAACAGCACTTGGCTTTCGCTACAAAGTCTATTTTCAAACAGGAATTCCTCTTGATGTTGGACTTTTTGCAAATGCTCAGGAAGTAAAATTTCAAGAATCTCTTTCGAGATGGACAAGTATTTTTCTTGGCGCAACGATTCGCTACAGTTATCAACTAAATGATTCAGTTACTTTTCGCCCATTTATTGATGCCGGTAAAAGTATCTATGATCAATTAAATATTGAGGGAGAAGAAGCTCCTTACTCATTTAGCACTAATTACTGGAGTCTAGGAATCCACCTCGATTACAAGACGGCACTTGGAAATTTCTTAATCGGGATTTCGCGAAAAAATTACTTATCGAGTCTTAAAAATTATTCACAGAGAGATTTAAACTTTTCTTCTGAAAAGAAAAGTTCATCATCACTTGGCTTTTCTATTGGGTATAAATTTGAGGTAGAACTATGAAGAGAATTCTTTTAACTCTTATTAGCTTTATTTCAATTGCCAGCTTTGCTCAAAGAAATGGAATGGTGATGGTACTCGAAGCCCCTTTACTTAAAAGCCCATCGACAAATTCGCCTGTTCTTCAAGTAAAAAGAAGAGGAAAGATTATTTATGTAAACCCCTCTTCAATTCGAGATGAAGAAACAAAGTTTTATAAAACTCTCACTAGAGATGGGCAAGACGCTTATATTGAAAAAAGATTCGTTAAGATTTTTTTCCATACAGTCAAAGAACTTGAGCAGCCCCTTCTTTCCATGAAAAAAGATCCTACAGACTACAGACTCTCCGAGCCTCTTCTTGAAGGCTATCCAATCTCATCTAATAAGACCTTGCTCTCTTCATTTGCACTACACTATGGGACAACGGAGAAGACAAATTATCAATACCCAAAGCTCGTTGAAAAAGAATCTTTTAGTTCTGCTATTGGGGCTAGTTTTAATTTTCTTAAAAGAGCAAATTACGACAAAACGAATCGCTTTTATTACGGAATACAAACGTCTTTTTTAAATCAGAAATCAGAGTTCATCCTTCCCGGCAATCAATATAGTAGTGAGTCTCAAGCAAACATAGGAGTAGGTCCAATGGTCTCTTATTCCTTCTATCGCAATGAGACCTATGACTTGAGATTACAAGGTGGTTTTCAGTATAATTGGATTAGAAGACTTGTCTCTCAAGAAACAGTTGAAGCAGCAGAAGAGAGACTCTTCAGTGGTTATAACATTAGTTCTAATATAGAACTTCTCATTCAACGCAAAGGTGTTTTTAAATCTGATCGTTTGAGATTTTCAGGTGGAATAAGGGCCAATGCAAATTTACCCTACACTCTTTCAAGTGTGACTCCTATTGAAATATCTGAACTATGGAACGAACAACAGGATACGATCTCACAGTCACTAACTGTTACAGCGACAATATTTTTTGGAATTACTGGAAGCTATTAACAGACCGTTTTAGTCTTCTTTCTTTTTTCTCACTTATGTCTATTTTTTCAACAACTTATATATTCAAAAATGTCTAAAGTTTAAACATTCTCTCCCGATAAGTTTGGTAACAAGATAAAAAGGTCAAAAGGAGTTTGGTCTTTCAATCCAATGATACAATCCAGGAGGGATGTAATGCACACTGAAACAATCCACAACACAGAAGTTCTTTTTCAAAAACTTGGAAACAGCTGGTACATCTTTGCAGAAGTTGAAGGTGAAATGGTTTACTCAACACTACCAGAAGGGATGGACCCTAGAACGACAAAGCTAGAAGTATACAATGTCATTGAAGATCACATTAAAAGAGTTTCGAACTTTTATAAGAGATCTCCAGAAGCCGCGGCATAATAAATATTACGAAGTGAGGCACCATGGGTGTTAAAAAACTAAAAGACCTATTCTCTACTAAAAAACCGCATAGACCTGTCGCTAGACACCTCAAAAGCGTCGACAAAAAAGTTGAAGTCAAAGGTCAAGATAGCGCTGAGATTCTCAGAGAGAATCAAAGGGCCAAGGCTGAAATTCAACAGCTCAAAGATTCTATTCAAAAGAAACTTCGAGATCCTAAGATGGCGCAGAAAGCCGCAGCTATTCTTTCCGATTACGTAAATAATAAAAAGAAGTAGGTCTATTCAAGACCTACTTCTTCTAAATAATTTATAGCCTAGTAAATTTTCTCCTATCGCCGTTGTTTCCAGCTAGCGAATCAAAAATCCAAGTGATAAGATAAGCCCGTCTATCTATATAAGACTTATTTTATCTAAGGATTTTTTATGACGGTACCTTTTTACAATTTTCATGACCTTCATGATGAAGAACTAAGAAATCAAGTTAAAGAAATGATTGGAGAGATCATTGATAACAACGCCTTCGTTGAAGGAAAATATAACGCAGAATTTGAAGAGAAGTTTGCGAAGATGCAAGGAGCAAAGCACTGTCTTCTTCTTGCGAATGGAACTGATGCTCTTGAAATTTCACTTCTCGCTTATGGTATTAAACCAGGTGATAAGGTTGGTGTTCCAGGCATTACTTTTCACGCTTCAGCTGAAGCCGTACTCAATGTTAATGCTGAAGTTGTTCACATTGATGTCGATCCTAAAACAGGTCTGATCTGTCCAGAGTCGACAGAAAGAATGATCAAAGAACACGACCTTAAAGCAATCATTCCCGTTCATATCTATGGACTAAACGCTCCTATTGCTGAGCTTGAAGAAGTTTGCGCTAAATACGATGTCAAAATTATTGAAGACTCTGCCCAAGCGCAAGGGACTTTCTATAAGAATGGTAAGCCAGTTGGTTCATCAAATAATCTTGTCACTTTTTCTTTCTACCCTACTAAAAACTTAGGTGCATTTGGAGATGCTGGAGCAATTCTAACAAACGACGATGAGCTCGCTAAGAAGATTGTTGTTATCAGAAACCATGGACGTGGGGATGATAATGCATATGGAAGAAACTCTCGTTGTGACCATATGCAAGCAGCTGTCTTAGTTGCAAAACTTCCAAAAATTGAAAACTATAATCTTCAAAGAAAAGAAGTTGCGAAGAAATACCATGAGGCTCTCAAAGATCTCTCAGTTCAACTTCTTCCTGAAGAGTATATTCAATCTTCTTCATGGCACCTCTATCCTCTACAACTTGAAAGCGTTGCTTTAAGAGAAAAAGTTCAAGCACACTTTAAAGAAGTAGGTATTGGTTGTACTCCATTTTATGAGTCAGCTCTTGTTGATCAAAAGCCTATCGACAAATGCCCAGGTGAGTACGAAGTAGCAAGAAACTTTGCAGGGAAAACAATTTGTCTACCGATGCATCCTTTCATTACAGATGAAGATGTTAATTTCATTAAAGAAGAATTTAAAAAAGTTCTTGGATAATAACCAGGCCCTCATTTGAGGGCCTTTTTTATGCAATTGGAAGTGTTAGATCAAATTTTGTTTTTGGGCTATTCACATCATAAGAAAGACTCCCTTCAAACTTCTCAGCGATATTTCGAGAGACACTTAAACCCAGCCCTGTTCCGACGCCAGGAGGTTTTGTTGTAAAAAATGGTCCCATCATTTTCTCAACAACTTCTGCCTCAATGCCATCTCCACTATCAATGACACTCACCTTTGAAACTCCTTGGCGATTCGTTACTTCAATTCGAATCCATTTTTCTTCTAAATCAGAAATTGCATCATACGAGTTATTAATAAGATTAAGTAAAATTTGAGTAATCTCTACTTTGTTAACTTTTACTTTATCAAAATTATTATCGTGAATAATATCGAGAGGAATTCCCTCTGAAGAAATTCGACTTTCGGCCAATTGAATTGCCTCTTGGACAATTTCTTTAACTGGCAGAATTTCAGCTTCATCATTAATTGTGTCTCTTGAAAAGCTTCTTAAACTTTTAATAATCGACACCGATCTCTTTACAGCATCCTTAATTTTATCAAGAGACTTATCAACTTCTTTATCATTGTTAAGACTTCTTTCATTATATTTTTTCAATCGATCAGCATTACCATTAATAATGGTTAGTGGGTTATTAAGCTCATGAGCAACACCAGAGGCTATCTCTCCAATCGCCGACAATTTCGAGACTTGAACGGCCATGGCCTTTTGTTCTTTGAGCTCTCTATTTTTCTCTATAAGGGTGTAAAGAAGTGATCTTCGATTGATACAAATAATCACTGAAACAATAATTGCAGTGATCATATAGGCCGCAAAAATCAGACGATTGGTTGAAAAATTAGTCATCATTCCATAAGTAGGAATAATTGAAGCGAAAAGACTCCAAAGTAAGACCCCTTTCACATCATAGGTCATATTACTGGCAAACACGACTCCAAGAATGAGAGCAGTATCAAAGAGAATCGTATCCTGATTAACATGCGAAAGAATGGTCAAATGAAGAGCTGCCGCATAAAGAAATAAAAACATGACATTGTGCTTTCTCTTCTCTAACCACACATGCTTTGAACTTAAAAGAGCAATTGAAACAAAGAATACGAGAAATGCCCCTCGAACCCACATAGGGTCTGTGTATTGTGGAAAAAAGAAGTTAACAAAGAAACCCCAAACAAAATAAAGGGAGACCTCGATAATGAGAGTGGCCTTAAAATAAGGGTAATGTTCATTGTAATTTATTTTCTTTTCTAACATAAGACACCGAAATCTTTCTAAAATAAATAACTTTTGATCATTCTATCCCCGTTGCCACTAAATAGGAAATCAGCCTAAGGTAAGAATCTTCAATGTATGTTGCATTTCGTCGTTAATTTTGTTAGAAAAACCCGCTAAAACAATTGAATTTATTATCTTATTTTGGTGACGAACATGGTTGATAAGGCTTTTACCGAAAGTTTTCAGTATTCACACGATAACCCATACCACGACAAACTAGAAGAGTTTGGAGAATTTGTCCTTCGCGATCACGAAGCGGAAGAGAATCGTGGGAAATGGAATGAAGCAATTTTTAAAAGAGAAGCTCCTCTTTGCCTTGAGATTGGAAGTGGTTATGGCCATTTCATGATGGAATTTTGTGAAAATTATCCTGAATTCAATTACGTTGGTCTCGACTATCGCTTCAAGAGATCTTATGCTCTTGCCAAGAAGCTTAGCCGCCATCCAAATAAAAACTTTCGCTACTTAAGAGCTAAGGGTGAAAGAGTAAATTTCATGTTTGAAGAAAACGAACTCGATCGTATTTTCTATTTCTTTCCAGATCCTTGGCCAAAGAAAAGACATAACAAAAAAAGACTTTTTCAACTTCCATTTCTTGAAGAGGCCTATAAATCTCTTCGTCCTGGTGGTAAGATATTTGTTAAAACAGATCACGATGGATACGCAGAGTGGATGGAAGAAGTAATGAAGGAGCAAGAGCTTTTCAATGTTACTCTTTCAACTCGCGACCTAAGAAATGAGCACCCTGATCACTTTCTAGCAAGCTTTAAGACAAAGTTTGAAAAGATCTTCATTGAACAAGGTATTAAAATTAAGGCCTATGTCTTAGAATCTAAGAAGTAGGCATTTAGACATATTAAAGTAGGCCCATGTCTTTAAATGATTTAAAACAAAGGATTCTCGACGAGATTCCCATTGTCGATGTTGTTTCGTCATATATGCACGTTAGCCGCAAAGGCACGGCCAATGTTTCGTTGTGCCCTTTTCACGGGGACAAAAACCCTTCAATGCATATCAATAACGATAAGAAGATTTTCAAATGCTTCGCCTGCGGTGAAGGTGGAAATGCAATTGACTTCGTTATGAAATATAAAAAGCTCGAATTTGTAGAAGCGCTCAAAGAAATTGCAAATGGGCACGGAATTAATTTCGAGGACTACATTGAGAGAAAGAAGAAATCTCCTAAGCTCTTAATGGCCGAAAAAGTACTACAAAAGAGTGCTGAACTTTATAAAAAGCTCGCTCGAACTGGGAAATTTGAAAAGTACGAGGAGTTTCTCGAAAAGAGATCTCTTTCAAAAGAGATCGCTGATACCTATGGTCTCGGCTACGCACCAAAGAATAACTCACTCTACGAGTACCTAAAAAGCATCCCTACCGAGAAGGATCGTCAGTTTGCCCTTGAAATTGCCTTCGAAATTGGGCTTATTAAGCAAGATCGAAATGACCCCAACGCCTATTACGACACCTTTAGAGACCGCATTACCTTCCCAATATGGGACCAATTCGGCTCTGTTATTGGCTATACTTCTCGAGCTGTCTTCGATTATCAAAAAGCTAAATACATGAATTCAAAGGAGTCCTTTGTCTTCAATAAGAGAAATATTCTCTATGGCCTTCACCTTGCAAAGTCACATATTAGAGAAAAGGATGCTGTCATCCTTGTCGAGGGAAATATGGACCAAATCGCACTCTTTAATAAAGGCTTTAAAAATACTGTTGCAGTACAGGGTGTTGCTCTAGGTGATTATTCTCTAAAAATATTAAACTCAGTGACGAAGAATTTCTTTCTCGCTCTCGACAGCGATACTGCCGGATTTAATGCTGCCAAAAGGATGAACGAGCAATGCCTCGCTCAGGGAGTCATCCCTAAGTATCTCTCATTCGAACCACACAAAGATCCTGACGAGTACCTTCAAAACGAAGGCGTCGTTGCGATGCAAAAGAAGATCGATGAGGCGATTCCCTTTATCGATACTTTATTTGAAAGTCTTCTTCCCAAGGAGATTCCAACCCTTATCGATCGACAATTTGCTTTATTAGAAGAATGTTTTCAAATAGTTGCCCCTCTAAGAAACTCTCTAGAGGCAACCGAAAGACTTGCCATATGGGCCAAGAGAATTGGACTTCAGTCGGACTCTTCCCAAATCGTAAAGCGATACGAAGACTTTCTCTCGAACTCTAAGGGCCTTAATAGAAAACCAGTGCTCGCTCCAGAGACCGAGGAAGCTCCGCCAATTGAACTTGACCAGAGCTTTGAACCTTATATGGATTACGAGCAACTTCCTCCTGAAGCATATGCCGATGGTCAGATTGATCTTGTCTCCAATTCAACTGTGGCCCTTTCTAAAGTAGAAGCAATTTTACTGCAAGAATTAGTCCAACATCCAGAGTGCTCAACACGCGATCTAGCCCTTCAATTACTTGATTTTGTGGGCTCAGATGAGGTAAAAAGGTATATTCTAAGACTACGAGAAATTGTCTATGAAATTGATGAGAGAGAATATGTTTCTATTTTACGCTCACTCAATGAAAAAGAAAATTACTCGCAAGAAATGAAAGCAATCATCGCAAAGGGATTACAAAATTATAGAGAAATCCCTCTTGATGAAAACACGGCAGATAAAATGCTTTTAGAAATTGAAAAGCGTTTAAAGATTGATTCACTTCGACTTAAAAGAAAAGAAGTCTTAGCGAGAAAAGATCACTGCCAAACAGCAGAAGAAATGAATCAACTCATGATTGAGTTGAAAGAAATAGATAAAGAACTTCATAAAACCAAATCACTAAAACCTAAGCTAAAAGTCTAGGGAGTATTTAATGTCAATTGTTAGCGCCTTTTTAAATTCCAAAGACTTCTCAAAGCTTCTCATCAAGGGGAAAGATCAAGCGTATCTAACTCCAGAAGAGATCAATGATGCTGTACCTGCGAGTATCATCGAGCCAGAGGCAATCGATGAAATTATGTTACAAATCGAGGAAGCAAAAATTGAAATCCAAGATGTAGCTTTTGATGAGGAAGAAGAGGAAGGAATCCGTTTAGACGGAACTGAAATTATCGAAGAAACTCTTTCTAAAGAAGAAAGAGCTGAGCTTAGATCAGCGTCTACTGACCCTGTTAAGCTTTATTTAAAAAGAATGGGATCTGTTGCCCTCCTTACTCGTGAAGGAGAGGTTGTTATTGCGAAAGAAATTGAAGAAGGTGAAAGAGAAATTATTCTTTCTTCACTGAAATCAACACACGCATTAAAAGAGATCGTTAAACTTGTTGAGAAAATTGAAACATCAGACAATCCAAATGAATTTGTAAAAGAGCTCGTTCGTGGTCTTGATGATGAGTCTTCTCAAGCAGACATCAAAAAGACAAAAGACGAGATCTTTGATGTTTGTAAAAAGATTGAAACTCTTCTTAAAGAATGTGAGCAAGAAGATGGAACTCTAAGTAGGTTCGATGCTTCTCAACAAAAGAAGATGAATTCAATCTCTGACACTCTTGCTGATCTTACTTTCAACAGAAAGATCATCAACAGCTTCGTTGAACCTGTTAAGAAGTACTACCTTCAATTCTCTGAGCTTTATGAGCAACAAGATCGTATCTTCAAGTTCCTTGAAGTTGCTGATATTGAAGATTACAAAAAGCTTTATGAAAAAGTTATGGAAGATGACTCTTTCAAGAGACGTCTTGCAAAAGACCTTTTCACAACAGATGCAAAGATTGAACAACTTATCAGAAACCAAGAAGACAACCTTAGAAAGCTTCGTCGCCTAAGTCTTGATGCTGGAATGAGCTTCGAAGATATTGAAGAAGTTTATAAGATTATTCTTAAAGGTGAAGAAAAAGCTGACCAGGCCAAAGCTCAACTCGTTGAAGCTAACCTTCGTCTTGTTGTTTCTATCGCTAAGAAGTACACAAACCGTGGTCTTCAATTCCTTGACCTTATTCAAGAAGGAAACATCGGTCTAATGAAAGCCGTTGATAAATTCGAGTATCGTCGTGGTTATAAATTTTCAACTTATGCAACTTGGTGGATTCGTCAGGCCATTACTCGTGCCATTGCTGACCAAGCAAGAACAATCCGTATCCCTGTTCACATGATTGAAACAATCAACAAAATGGTTCGTACTCAAAGACAACTGATTCAAGAGCTAGGGCGTGAGCCAACTCCTGAAGAAATTGCAGAGAGAATGGAATTACCAGTTGATAAGGTTAAAAAAGTTCAAAAGATCTCTAAAGAGCCAATTTCTCTTGAAACACCAATTGGTGAAGAAGAAGACTCATCTCTTGGAGACTTCATTGAAGATACTAAAATCATCTCACCAGCTGATGCTGTTATGAGTATCACACTTTCAGAGCAAACAAGATCTGTTCTTTCGACTCTTACACCAAGAGAAGAAAAAGTTCTTCGTATGCGTTTTGGTATCGGTGAAAAATCTGATCACACTCTTGAAGAGGTCGGGCAAGACTTCTTTGTTACAAGAGAGCGTATTCGTCAGATCGAAGCTAAGGCCCTTAGAAAACTTCGTCATCCTTCGAGAGCGAAGATGCTTAAGGCCTACCAAAATGGTGAATTTGGTCAAGGTAACAATAACGAACCAGGTAACCAATAAAAAGAAAGCCCCGATTCATCGGGGCTTTTTTATTTCTATAATCCGTCTTTACATGATTCTTGAACTTTGGGTCGATTCTCTCCAAAACATACATGGAGGTGATCGTTGTGAACAGAGCCCCCATCATTTCGAACGCCAGGAATTCTCCTATCATTAAATATAGTAATCCTTGCTCCCGACTTCTTAATAAGCTTAACAAAGTCTCTTGTTTTCTCTCTATCATAACGTCTTGTCTGCTTATAAGTTAAACCGACATCAAGGTCATCATCTTTTCTCATTGGCCTAATATCAACACACTCACCAGAATCATGCCCGCTATGAGCTCCCCAGTTATCGTGATGATAAAGGTCTCCAAATTGAATCTGACATCCTGGTTCTCCACAAAGGGTTTTCCATTTTTCCATAACTCGCATAAATGCACACATAGAAGTAGGTTTTAAGTAAGCATCTGAGCTAACAGCATCATCTGGTTTATAGTGAAATGACCCATACGGTCCCTCTTGAGTTTCTTCATCAACGGGAATTTTTGTCATCTCTTTTCTTGTTATTATTGATTTCGACCCTCTCCAAGCTTGTAATGGAGGGAGCATTTCAAGTTCATCAATTGCAGTATTGGGACTCTCTTTTCTAACCATATTTAGAATATTTCTTACGGAGTCAATTTCCGTATTTCTGATTGGTCGAGAGTCTGTAAGAAAAGAGCACTCCTGATGATTAATGTACCTTTCTGTTAGTACATCACCATTTGAGTCAATGACATTCATTAAATGCTTATCAAAGCACTTCTCTTCCCCACCAAAAGAATCAGGAGTACAGCATCGATTAACAAGATACTTTCCATTTCTAAGTTTAAATTCTAGATAAGTTGGTCCAACGTAAGGAACACCAGAATCAGCATGAACTTCAGCGTCTTCTTTGACAAAAAAGACAAAGTTTTTAGCTTGTTTCAAAGCGCGATGGTCTAGCCATCCAATAGAATCAACTTCAGCTCTTTTCTTTCTGCCAACTCTTGCCATTTGAGCAATAGAATCTCTCTTTCTCCATTTTGCATCACGAACCTTTTGCTCCTCCTCTTCACTTGGAAGCGAAAGGACCCTAATAGGAACGCGATAGTCGGGAACACCTTCTCCATATTGAAAAAGCTGCTCGTCAACTTCAACAATTGATCCTCGAGGAATATATGTATCAGCAATTCTTGAGTTATCAATATTTCTTAGATTCTCCCAAATTTTATCACCCTGACGATATTCATCTGAAACATAGAATGGAGGATCGGAAGCTTCAAGCTCTTCACAAACCCATTCAACTTTTGAATAGTCTGGAGTTTGAGAAAAGACTGAATAAGAAATTAATGTCATCAACAATAAAACAAGCTTCATTTAATCACCCTTTGGAAGTGAAAACTCTTTCGAGCAAATCATTTTATTTTTATTTAAAAGTTCTAATTTCAAAGTCCCAGGAAGTGACTCTATTTTAGAATCCAACCATTTAGAAAAATTGATTTCAACTTGTCCTTCAACAATATTGAAACTGGCCTCATGCTTCTTTTTTGCTTCAGCATAAGTAAGTTTTAAAGTATCTGCCTTAGAATTTGTTTTCAACTTGTGAAATGTACCTGAGTGAAGAGAGAGGACTTCAGGTAGGTCAACCCAAAATGACTTCTTTATCACATTCCCATTGGCCCTCTTCTTTTGCCATACTTGTGCCTTGATCTCCTGACAAGGAGATGCGCAACTTCCAAAAGAAATAAAGCAGAACAAAATGATCAAGTATCTCATCTTACAAACCTCATTATCTATGTCGGATAATCTCTAAAAAAAATGACGATTTTCGAAGAAACTTAAAAAGAGGAAAATCCTCTACTATAGCGGATAAAGAGACAAATTCCTACCCTACAAGTTTCTTTTTTTTCAGGTATAATTATGGGCTAACGTGGAATAAAGAATGGTTATAGCAAACTCAGATTTACCTGAAGAAATACTTTCTAGCGCTGAGAGATTCTTCTCTAAGATCGCCATGCAAAAAGCATTGCGACTCATTCGTATGTCTAAAGTTTCCATTTCTTTTTCTAAGGGAAGTCCAGAAACCTATTACATCGTTTCTGGAATTGTTAGAGAAGATCGTTCTCACGAATGTAAAGTTGTTTATAAGAAGCGTCTTGAAGGTACTGACGAAGGACCTCTCTCATCTAATTGTGATTGTTTTGACTGGACTGACAAAAAACATTGTCATCACACATGTGCTCTTTATCTTGCATATCTCATTCAAACTAACTACGAAAGTAAGATACAGGACGAGGATTCACCTCTTCCACCAATTGCCCTTTCCTCTGCAGTCGGTGTTACCGTTGCAGAATATGGAACAATTCTCTCAGGACCACACCAACTCGAAGGAGCTAGTGGCGGCCTCAGTTACTCTGCTTTCCAATATCTTTTACAAGACAAGAAAGTTGTAAATTTCCCAATTCCTGAGAAGTTTCAAGGTAAATTGAATATTAATCTTCTTACTAAAACCAAATTAAACGGTGTAGATGTTGATATCGTAGATTCTCCAATTTTAAAATTTTCTTACGAATCACCAGAAGGTGATCTTTATAGGCAAGTTTCAATTTTTGAAAACCTCTATCTGTTTAATTGGAAAAAAGGGACGGCCTTAACACTTAGTAGTAACTTAAAAAGTTTAGTTCAAAAATTTCGATTCTCTTACTCTGCCCTAACTGTTAATGACATTCTCAAGTATATCCATAGCTACGATAAAGAAAATGAATGTCGCATCTATATCGATGGCTCTCCACTAGAAGAGATCAAATCAATCGATCCAATATGTCGAGTTAGTCTCTCTCCAGGAGACAGGAAGGGTCTGATCGAATTTAAATTAATTTTTCACGATCAAGATGACAATCTTGTTTATCCGCCGAGCTTTTTGACTTCATTTACCTTTGCAGGTGGCGCTCTTTCAAGTTTTAAGAAGAAAAAAGATGCCTATAACTTTATACAAAGTTTCTGTGAATCAATTGAAGATGAAAATCAAGCTTATAAAAGATCTCTTCTACCAACGTCTAAAAGAGATCAGTGGATTGAGACTCTTGAATACATCACAGAAAATAAAGAAAGTCTTATTTATGACCATAAAACGAAAGAAGTTTGTCGTTATGATAATGACCTTTTAATAAAGATCGTTACAAATCTCTTCAATTGTTTTGGGGAACTTCTTTTTCGCTACGCAGACTACCATAGCGATAGAAAAGAAATTGTTTTCCAAGTAGCAAGATCAAATCTCTTCCAAGGACTCAATGACTTCCATAAGGCCCTCGCTATTTACGGGCTCTCAATCTTTTATAACAGAAATGAGATTGCTAATTGGTCTTCACGTATTCGCTTTGAAAGAAAAAGCTCTTCTACAAAATGGTTTGATCTCGAGCTTAATATTGAAGATCAAGATTATGAAATTATAAAAAACGCAGATTTAGATAATAATATTGCTGTCACTTCAAAAGGGCTCGTTCTTCTAACTCAGGAACAAAAAGATCTTCTACGCTTTATGAAAAAGTACACGAAGTACGAATCAACAGAAGAGGAAGAACTTCCTCAGGGATTCAAGCGCTTCGTCCTTCCTTTCAATAGGGCCCGTATTTTTGAACTTTTTGAACTCAAGAGATTAGGAATTGAGGGAGCTTTAACAAAAGAAGAAATCAAACTTTGTGAGCGTCTTCAAACGCTTGAAGAAATGCCACAGTATGATCTTCCTGAATCTTTGCAAGATACCCTGCGCCCTTATCAAAAGACAGGTTATAACTGGCTTCGTTTTCTTTACGAGAATAAACTTGGTGCTTGTCTTGCTGACGATATGGGTCTTGGTAAGACTCTTCAAACGATTACTTTTTTAAAGAGTATTTACCATAAAATAGATAGAGTACTTATCGCTTGTCCTGTTTCAATTCTTTTAAACTGGGAACAAGAGATAAAGAAGTTTTCTGATATGGATCATTATATCTATCATGGAGGAGAGAGATCTTTTCCAGAGAATACAAAGATTATTTTAACAAGTTATGGCGTCATGAAACGTGAGATTGATGATGCTTTTGCAGATAAGAACTTTGATGTCCTCATTCTCGATGAAGTTCAACATTTGAAGAATATCCGATCTCTTGGAGCTTATGCTGCAAGAAAGTTAAAGGCTGATTTTAGAGTTTGCTTAACTGGTACTCCCGTTGAAAATGATCTCGCTGAGTTCTACAACATTCTCGACCTTTCAATACCAGGTGTTTGGGGAGACCTTCAATTTATCCGAACTACTTCAACTCAAAAGTCTCGTCTTCTAGCTAGAAAAACAGCTAGTCCTTTTATCTTAAGAAGAACGAAGAACCAGGTTTTAACTGATCTTCCACCAAAGACAGAAAACAATGTTTTCCTCTCTTTCGATAAAGAAGAAAAAGATTTCTACGACAATGTACTAAATAATATTAGAAAGAAAATTCAGCTATCTCCTTCTAAAAAGAAGTATGGAGAGATTCTAAAAGGTCTTTTAGAGCTAAGACAAAGCTGTTTGTGGCAAAACCACACGACGACTCAATCGGTTCACTACAAGCATCTTGAATCAACGAAAGTAGATTTTCTTTTAGAACAATTAGAGCAAATTACTGAAGAAGGTCATCAGGCCATTATCTTTTCTCAATTTACGACATATCTCGATATCATGGAAACAGCTATCCAAGAGAAACATTGGAAAGTCTCTAGAATTGACGGATCACAAACGATTAAGAAAAGGCAAAAACAAGTTGAAGAATTTCAATCAGGAAAGACTTCAATCTTCCTTATTTCACTCAAGGCCGGTGGTGTTGGTCTTAACTTAACAGCAGCGAGTTATGTTTTCATTATGGATCCATGGTGGAACCCTGCAGTAGAAAGTCAGGCGATAGATAGGGCCCATAGAATTGGTCAAAAGAACCATCTAACAGTATATCGTCCAATTATAAAAGACTCTGTTGAAGAAAAAGTCTTAAAACTTCAAGAGCTCAAAAAAGAACTATTCAATGAATTACTTCCAGAAGGCGATGAGAATCTCTTCAGTGGAAAACTTTCAATGAAAGACTTTGAAGAACTCTTTAATTAAAACGTCTTATATTTCCTTCTAGATCAATTGTAATAATCCCCTCTTCTAATACAAGAGGTCTTGCAAAAGTACTCTTCCATCCCTCTATGCTTAAATGTTGTATCAACTTTCCTGAGTCTGGATCAAGAGTGAAGAGCCCAGATGCCCTTGTTGCATAAACGAGTAAATCACGAAATTTGTCATACATAATACTACTATAAGAATGACCATCATTAGCAGTTTTTTGGCACCAATTTTCAACTAAGTTCTTCGCTTTAATAGAGCATACTTCTCCATTTCGTTTAGCAAAGACGAAGTTCTCTCCTAACAAAATAGGCAGAGAAGTTAATGGGGAAAGTGAACGATATGTCCCTACCGGTTTTCCACTACTTCTTTCAAAGCACTCAAGTCCAGAGATTTCAGACTTAAAATAAATTTCACCAGTCACAAAACAAACTCTTTTATCAAATGCTATAGGCTTAAACCAACTCGATGCAATGAGATCTCTTTTCCAGATGATCTCTCCGGTTGTTTTTTCTAAAGCAAATGCTTTTGCTCTCTCTTTGGGATCAACTTTATCAAGCCCAGTACCAATATAGACCGCTTCACTTTCAACAAGTGCTTGAGAATCAGTATGACCAATTTTTGCATGCCAAATCTTTTCTAAACTCTTTGTCTCTATTCGATAAACGCCATCTCCACCAGCAGGGAATATTAAAGAGTCAGAAAGTAGTGTAGCCGTCCCCTCAGTATGTCCTTTTGTTGTAAAGATATTATCAACAGTAAAATCTTTGAGCTTAATCTTATAGATTCTCGCATGGTGAGTTGTATGAACGCCTTCACCTGTATAGAGATGATTATTATGGATGATTAAACCACTTGGAATAAATGTTCCTAACTTTAACTTTCTTAGAACTTTAAAACTCTTTCTATCGATTTCCAATAAGTCACCATTCTTAGTTCCAAAAAAGAAAGATTTCTCTGTTACTAGTGGCATGTAGAAAGCCCCACTTTCTAGTTTCACATGTAACTGCTCATTCAGCTCAGTTTTTTTAACATTTAAATTTCTCTCAAATTCAAATTTATCTGTAATCGAATTCTCGTAAAACTGATTTGATATCTGAGTGTCATTAGAATATTGAATATAGAAAAGAGGATGAGGAAGTGTTTTTACGTAATCATATCCTTTAAAAAGACCTAGAAAAACAAAGTTAGAAATAATCGCAAAGATGATAAACTTTGGTTTTACAACAAGTTCAACTAACTTCTTTGCCCCCTCTGTTTTTAATTTAATACCAAACAGTCCGGCAATAAAAGATGCGACCATACTGAGAGCGAAACTCACAAGACTGAGTGGAATCAAAACCGTCGGGATAATTGATACTTGAATATTACTTAATAATAATTCTTCCATTATTTCCATCCAACCAAACGACGTCTCCGTCTTTTAAAATTTTATAACATTGATGTACTTGACTCACTGCTGGTATATGCATCTCTCTAGCAACAATGGCACAGTGAGAGAGAACCCCACCCTTTTCAACGATAATCCCACGTGCTCTCGTAAAAACAGGTGTCCAACCGGGGTCTGTTGCTTCAGTAACGATGATACAATCCTCAGGAAGTGACTCTAAGTCTATTTCTGATACATTCTTAATGACTTTAACAATACCTTTTGCAATACCTGGAGAGATTGGCTCACCAACAAGAGATGATCCCTTTTGTAAGTTTTCTTCTTTATCAGAGTTTAAAATTTCTTCGATCTCTTCAAGAGAGACAATCATAGGTAAAGAAAGTGTTTGAAAGCTTTCAAATTGCTCTTTCTTTGTTTCAGCATGCTTTTTAAGAAGATGGATCTCTTTATTGTATTGCGCTTCTAATAACTCTTTTGAACTCAACCAGAAAACAAGATCTCCAAGGCCAGTTCTCTTTCCAATTTCAAGTGCAAGATAACGAATATGAGCATATGGTCTAAGGATTTCTAATTTCAGTTTCTCTCGCAGTTCTAAAAGAGACTTTAATATCTCCCACTCTTCTTTTATCAGGACGCGCTTATAAGATTTTATCGATTCGATTTCTTGATCAATAGAAAAGTCATTCTTCTCTTTTTGCTCACTATATGAAGAAGCTCCACGACTTTGAAAACTCTTATCTCCTAACTCTTCCCAACGCGGATTTGATAACTCAAGTTCTCCAGGAGCACGGTGCCCATAACGGGCCATAAAGAATGGAATTTTTTGGGAGTCCTCAAGTGCTTTAATAAAATAGAGACCCATATCACTTGTAACTGTTTTAAGATCCTTAGCAAGCCAGTAATTAAATACTGATTCGCTTTTCTTTTTATCCTTGTAGACTGAGTTTAAGATCTTCTTCAAAGACTCTGTCGTTGCCTGAATGAGAAGGATTAAGATGAAAGTCGACTTCAATGAATAAGTTGTAAAAACGTTAATTTCTTTAGCAAGTCTCTCTCTTAATTGCTCAATATCCCAGTTCTCATAAAGATCCCCTCCACTAGGCCTTTGCATTTTTTCTTGAAATTTCAATAGATCTTTCTCAATCGTTGAGATCCATTTTTTTCGATTACTTGAAACTTCAAATCCAACTTTGATCATATGATAAAGAGAAATTGGTGTTCTAAGAACTGTTGTTGCATCTATTTTCTTGTAATCAAAAATAAGATGAGGTGTAGGAATAGGATCAAGACGATATGGTATTGGCCCAAAGAAAATCTTATTTGTCTTTTCTAAATTAATAAATGCTCTTCCAAAAACAGTTTCAAAAACGGACTCATGAGGTGAAAAGTCTTCGTCAACAAAACCGAGGTAGCCAAGTTCCTTCAAGGCCTCATGAAAACCACGATTAGGAGCAAAGGCCTCTTGCCATAAAGAGAAAGTCAAAGGACTTGGTAAACCTGGGACTTCTTGAAAACTTCCTCCATCCCACATTGCACCTTCGCTATTTTCTTTTTTCAAACGGGCAAGCTCTTCTTTTAAAACCGTCTCATGATTTGTCGCAGATGCTGTAATTGGACGAACTTGAAGAATGTGAAGGACGCCTTCTTTATCAACGGCCCATTCCATATCAATTTCACTGGCCAGTTTCTTTTTTAACTTCAGGCCAATCTCTTCAAGTGATTTTGTATTTTCACTTTTCCATTTTTCAATTGTTTCTTTTGAATCTTTATGAAGTTTATAGGGTGTCACCTCTCCCGATACTAGCTTTTCACCATATCCCTCAACAATTTCAAGGAGCCAGTCTTTACTTGTATCTCGTGGGTCAACAGAAAAATAGACACCAGAAAATTCTGGTTCAACCATCAGCTGAACAACCACGTTCATCTTAACTTCGCTATTCTTTCCAATGAAGTGTTCTCTGTAGGCAACACTAGATTTTCCGTATACAGAGGCGAAGCACTTTTCAATTGATGATTTTAATTCAGAGTCTGTCTTTACGTTGAGAAAGGTCTCATTTTGGCCGGCAAAGCTATGCTCTTTCGAGTCTTCGCCGCAAGCACTTGAACGAATGGCAAGAGGGCCATAGTTTTGCTCGCTCCACCAATTCAATAATTCTTCCCACTCAGAACTTGTCGGAAGATCTGTTAATACAATTCCATTTGGAACAGGGACACCCCAGTTTGTCATTAAACCTAGGTTCTTTCCCTTTTCTCCAATCTGGCTAGACTCTGAAATTTCATTAAACGATATAATACTCATGATGAGTTTATATCGAATTTAATATTAAAGAACTATACTTTATGACCGAGAAAAACATGATCTAGATCATTTTCTTTAAAATGGCAGTAAATCCTCTGCCCTCTTTGGTCCAGGAAAGTGAGGGTTTTGATCGTTCAGACTACGCCCCGCAACAACTTTCTTGTATAACTCAACGTATCGCTGAGTATAGAGATTGATAGAAAAGTGCTCTTCAGCATATTCTCGAATTATTAAAGGATCAAAATTATTCTCATTTTGAATGATAACTTGCTCAAGCTCTAGATAGTTATTACAAATAAATCCTACCTCAGGAGTCACAAGCTCTTTCATACTCCCATAAGGCGAAACAACAACAGGTCTTCCTTGGCTCATGGCCTCAATGACAGCGATTCCAAAGGGCTCTTCCCATCGAATAGGAAAAACGAGAGCATCTGATTGGCGAATAAGATCCAACTTTTTTTGTCCACCAACAAAGCCTTCATTTTTAATGTATTTAGAAAAAGAAAGAACTTTTCCCCCAGCAATGTGAAGAATCTTCTTAGCTTTTTTACATGCTTTTACAGCATGCTTCACATTTTTCACTCTCCACGAAGCTTTCGCTAAAAAGAGAAACTCATCCCACTTTTGTTTTTTAGGAGCTTCAAAAGGATATTCTTCAAAATCAATTGCATTATGGACATAAGATTTTGATTGATGATTTTGTGCATGTCTTTTCGATACAAAAACAGTGTTTTTATAAAAAGTTTCACCAGGCTTTCCATTTCCGTGCACAGTACACACATGAGGAATTCCAAGTTCCTGCTGCCAATTCCATTGTAAATGAACAAGATCTGCATCATTAGGAATAAGTGTAGGCCACAGCTGCTCATCTTTTGCCTCAAGAGGAATTAAATCAATTCCATATTTTGTGACTTCACTATTTTTATTTCCAATTAAAGCTACCTGATGACCTTGGCGAACTAATTCTTTCATATGCCAAAAAAGAATTCTTTCAGTTCCCCCATACGTTTTAACTGGAAGAACACCCATATGTACGAAAACAATTTTCATTCCAACCTACTTTACGATTTTGAAATTTGTATACTCACCGATTCTGATACCTGTAAGGTGTTCAAAGCTATCACTCAACATTAATCTGATATCAGACATTTTAAAGTCTAGCGGCAGTGAAAGAATATCAATTTCATTTTTATTTTCTTCAATCCAAGAGTTCATGACTTTAGGGTGTGTTCCTTTAAATGGACGAAGTCCCCAGATTCGAGAGTATTTATGTTCTTTCGTCTTGAAATCTTTTCCATGATAGAGCTTATTGAAGGCCTTATTTTTCTTATCCATAACTTGTTCAGCTCTTGCCCATCCATAGTGATAGACAGTCGCATTAACTCTTGTACACTTAACTTTCGTGTCATCGCTATAGCGAAATCCTTGAGCATCTAACCAAGACCTAATGCCTTTAAAGTTCCTAATTAATCTCAATTCCTGACGATAAGTTTTCTTAGTAACTTTTTCGACATTTGTATTTCCATAAAAGTGAACATACTTAAATACAAGACCATCAACATGTGAGTTTTCAGGTTTTTCTAAATCTTCCACCGCTGATTTAATCGTTTTTAAATCTTGTTCATGAAGACATTCATCGCCTTGAATATATTGACAGTATTTTCCCTTCGCTTCATCTAATGCGATGTTTGTCTGCTCAGAGAGAATCAATCCCTTCGACATGACTTCTGGGTTCCAATAAGACTTTAAAAATTTATATTTATCGCCTTGGAAATTTTTTGTTAAGTAGTCCCATGTTCCATCATCGCTCTGACAATCGGGATCATCAAAACCAACATTAATAATGATCTCATCGCAAAGATCTTCAATCGATTCAATACTTTCTTTAATTGGATAACCAAGAGTTAATCCATTCTTAATAAAAGTAATTCCTGATATTAAAGGCTGATTATTCATTTAGGTCTCTTTTTATAACTTCATAAACTTGAGAAGGGTAAAATTGATTCAAGCAAATCATACTTTCACAAGTACTAAGCCCACAATAGTGTGCCTCTCTCGTTCGACACTCTAATCCTTCTCTATAAAAATAAGGGTGGTTATTAACATCATATGGATGCCATTCATTTGGCGGCTCCGGCCCAAAAAATGTATAACTCTTTATACCTGTTGCAATGGCCAAATGCTTGAGCCCTGTATCATTTCCAATATATAAAGATGCTTTAGACATAAAGAGTGGTAAATTTTCCAAAGGAATATGAACAATCTCTACATTATCGCTAGGATTAAGTTTTAAAATCTCTTCTTTGATCTTCCTATCAACATCAGAAGTAGAGAGAGGAATTTTAATTTTCTTTTTTAACAAACGCGCCAAACCAATATAGTGATCAAGTGGCCACATCTTCGTTTCTCTCGTTGCCACGACACCAAAAACAACAAAGCCATCCTCTAGATCCATATGATTTTTTGGATTCATCGTTGGTTGATAATCTAAAAAATTAGGATATGCACTTTGATCGGTCAGCAGAGAGTAAAGTCCATCGAGATCTCTTTGAATAAGAGATTTTATCACTCCTTGATCAAAGACTTTCGTTCCTTCTTTAAGGTGATGATTATGATAATAGTAAGGAATACCTGTAAGAGTTGAATAGATATTGAAAAATTTTGCAGATCGACCAGCTTGATGCATCTCATAGACGAGATCAATTTTAAGAAACTTCAATTTTTTCCAAAGCTTAAACCAATCACCCAAACTATTTAAGCTTATATCAATAACTGCATCCGCTTCAATTTCAACATTGGCATACAATTTTGTAATCCATTTAGGCATCCCATAATAGATTTTACTATTTGGATAAAGTGAACGAAGATATTGTACAGATGATAGACCCATGATGCTATCGCCCATGGCCCTATTTTTAAGAATAAGAATATTATTCGCTTTATGTTTAAGCATTTTTTATGGATATCCCAATGGTTAAAATCTCAGCTGCCATTATAACTTTTAATGAAGAAAAGAACATTGAACGATGCATAAAGTCACTTATTGACGTCGTCGATGAAATCGTAGTTGTAGACTCGTTTTCCACAGATAGAACAGAAGAGATCTGTAAAAAGTATGATGTTACATTCATTCAAAACCCATTTGCTGGCCATATTCAACAAAAGAACTTTGCACTAGAGAAGGCGACATACGATCATGTCCTGAGTCTTGATGCTGATGAAGCTCTAGATGAAACACTTAAGGGTGAAATTCTAAAAGTAAAAGACAACTTTACTGCAGATGGATACTACTTTAATCGCTTAACGAATTACGTTGATCATTGGGTGAAAAACTGTGGTTGGTACCCAGATCGCAAACTAAGACTACTTAATAAAAATCTTGGAAAATGGGGAGGAGTTAATCCTCATGATCTCATCATTATGAATGAAGGATCGACAACTCAATACTTAAGAGGTGACCTACTCCATTACAGTTACGACTCAATTACAGATCATGTAAATCAAACCAATAAGTTTACAACCATTGCTGCAAAAGCCGCATACTCTCAAGGCAAAAGATCAAGTGCTTTTAAAATTGTTTCAAGACCGATTCTAAAATTTCTAAAAGATTACTTTTTGAAAAAAGGTTTCTTAGATGGTCAATATGGTCTAATCATTTGTTCGATCAATGCTCTCTATGCGCTATTAAAATACTCAAAAATTAAAGAGCTGCAAGATGGAAAGTCTATTGACTGAGATCAAAGCTTGGTACGTTGAAAAACTGGACACCGACTTTTAAATACACATCGCCCTCATGTCTTATTTCAGAAATATGAGCAATAGTTCCTTCAACATTACCAACGAAGCTTTTAGATCCAATTTTAGAAAACTCTAAATATTGTTCTTGTCGAAAAAGGTCGCGAACACTCGTGGGAACGAGAAAAGCGAGCCCTCCCTGTGATAAATCAAAGAGTTTATAAGAGTACTTTTCTCCATCAATGACAAGTCCTACACTTGGATTTTTCATTTGGTGAATTTCAAAGCGATCGTATTCTCTTTTTTGCGTAATTGTTATTTCTTTAGGATAAGAGAAATGAAAAATATAGGGGCCAACAGATTCGCAAACTGCTTCAAACTCATAGAAAATTCCATTTCTTAAAGCTGAAAATACATAAAGAGAGTTCGACTGGAACTTAACGTGCTCATCTGCCTTAGAGAGTTTAACAGTAAAACTATCTCTTTTAAGACTTTCAAAATAGCAGCTAACATTTGACTTTAAAGTCTTGATATAAAAAAATCGTTTTCCCTTAGCAAACTCTTCAAGTTTCTCCTGAATCTCCCCGACTTCACTAAGTATTTCTTTTTTTCCCTGATCATCACCATTCATAAAATTATTAAAACACATTTCAATTTTTGAATGAAGTCAAATAAACGATGGCAGTTTTTTCTCTCATAACCATAAGAAATCACAAGGGCTAACTAAAATTAGAGGATCATCTTCACTGCCACAATAAAGACAAAGGCACCGAAGAATCTTCTCAACGTTAAGACAGGAAGGGCGTGAGAGAGCTTCACTCCAATAGGTGCAAAAATCATACTCATCGGCGCAACTGAACAAAGGGCAACGAGATTAATACCGTGGTGAAAACTTCCAGAATTTTGATAACCAATAAAAATATGAGAAAGGGCTCCAACCCAAGAAAGAGTTAGCCCGATTAAAGCAGAAGTTCCAATGGCCTTTCTAACATCGATACTTCTATAAACGAGATAGGGAACGCTCATCGACCCTCCACCGATTCCTAAGAGTCCACTTTTCAAACCAATAATTAAACAGATTAAGCGATCAATCATCCCCAGTTTAAAAGTAGTTTCAGACGAATCATTTTTCTTATTAACTTTAGTAAAAACCATCTTATAAGAAACAAAGAGAAGAAAAAGAGCAAAGACAATCTCTAAAACTTCACTCTTAATAAGATAAGAAACTCGGCTTCCAAGAAAAACTCCAAAGACAATATAAAAGAAAATCTTTTTCACTATAGAGAAATCAACGGCACCTCTTTTATAGTGGGAACGACAACTAATGATTGAAGTAAAGGCAATAATTCCAAGAGAGGTTCCTGTTGCCATTTGCATGACATTACTACCATCTGCGAAATAAGAAAAAATAGCTGCCAAACCAGGAACGAGAACAACTCCTCCCCCAATTCCAAGAAGACCGGCCAAAGTGCCGCTCAAAGAACCAAGGAGAAGATAAAGTAAAATAACTGTCATAGAACGGCTAAGCCTAGAGACTGCCCATCATTTTTTTCAAGCGCAATTTAATGACATTAAAAACAGCTTCGAAAATAATTCCGCCACCCATCTTTGATTGCCCATCACGTCTCTCATAAAAAATGATTGGAACTTCTTTTACATTTAGACCCTTAGACCAAACTTTGTAATTGAGTTCGAGTTGAAAAATATAACCATTAGAAATGATATTATCTAAATTAATTGTTTCCAGTGCCTTTCTTGTAAAGCACTTGAAACCACCTGTTGTATCGAAGACAGGAATTCCCGTCATAAAGCGCGTATAGATTGAAGCGCAATAAGAAAGAAGAAGTCTTCTGAAAGGCCAATTGATAATTCTAATTCCGTCAATATAACGAGAACCGATAACGAGATCATTTACCTGAGCAGCAGCGAGTAGGTCTTTAACTTGTTCAGGATCGTGTGAAAAGTCACAGTCCATTTCAAAAACAAAATTATACCCTTTATCTAAGGCCCACTTAAAACCTGTTGTATAAGCCGTCCCAAGACCAAGCTTACCAGTTCTCTCAATCATATGAAGATTTGAGAAATCGCCTTGTAGTCTTTTAACGACATCAGCAGTTCCATCAGGAGAACCGTCCTCAATAATCAAAAGAGAAACTTCAGGATAAAGACCAAATACAGTCTTAATCATTCTCTCGATATTATCAATTTCATTATAAGTAGGTATAATTATTAAACTTTCATCCCAAGGTAATTCCATTTTCGGTCCTGGATACTTCTCTAGCGTCGCCGCATCATAAAATTAGTAATACGGTATCATATCAATCCCCTCACCTATTGATAAGGGTTTCGGAATAACTTTCTGACTATCATCTAATTTTTGATTCAGGCAAAATTGATATATGAAAGCACTAATAGCGCTCACATTCATCTCACTATCTCTCCCCTCTCAAGCGGCACTGAAAGGACTCTTGGAAATAGAGCCGGTCGTGGGATATGAAAGAGTCATGAAGTTCGAGCCAACACCTCACTCTAAAGACCGTTTAACTTATGGACTTCGCGCTAGCTTAGGAGTTCCACTTTTAGCACTCGAGGCAGAAGTCACTCAGGCTAAAGACAGTGAATCATTTCCAGACGAAGATCTAACAATCAAAGAAACATCCAATACAGCGATGCTTGGTCTCAGGTCACGCATTAGGCTTGGTAGTATTTTAAGTTTTACACTAAGGGCCGGCGGCCATGCTCGCCAGTCTGAAGTTGAAAAAACTCAAGCGGGAGTAACGACAACAGAAAAGCCTGCCATTTACCTCTCCCCTTATGCCGGAGCGGGGCTTGGTATAAATTTAAGTAACAGGATTAGGGCCAATGCTGGTCTCACTGTCGTATTTACAGGAAAGCCAAGAGGAAGTGATCGCGAATATAGACCAACGTTGGGACTGTCTGCTCGCTTCTAGAGAATTTTTTGAATTTTTTGTACTGGATACTTTTATTGCGTCTTTGCGTTATTCAATAGAGAAAAAAGAGTCATAGACTTTAGATAAGTTGTTCTCTTTTAGACTTCGTTAAATTATGCCACTTTAATGACAAGAACTACAACGATTAGAACTTCTAAATACCCCTATCACATTGTAAACCGTTGCCACAGAAAAGCTCCGTTTCCTATTCCTTTAAATGATGTCTGGAATCTTTTTATCTATGAATTAGAAAAAGTTCAAAAGGAAGAGAACCTAACTATATATGCCTTTGTTTTGATGCCCAACCACTTTCACCTATTATGCCAAACTCCAAAATCTAACATCGATAAAGTCATGTATAAGCTTATGAAGCGCTTAACCTACAAGATTCAAATTAAGGCAGAGATTATCAATTCTATCTTTGGTGGTCGGTATAAAAGCTCACTTGTTCGAGATCAAAACTACTATTACAACGTTTATAAATATGTACTCCAAAATCCCCTAAGAGCGAAACTCTCTCACGATTTCCTCAAATATCCTTTTCTTTTATGCTCCGAAAAGGCCAATAAAACAGCTGTCAAAATCACTAAATTTGTTGACTGTACCTCAAGAGAAGATCAATTTTCATCATGGATTAATACTAGTTTTTGTGAAAATGATCATCTTCTCATCCAAAAAGCGATGAAAAAGAGAATTTATCAATACCCTAAAAACCAAGGTTATCGCCAGAATCCTCAAGCGAACTTTACGCAGTGACGCAATAAAAGTATCCAGGACGAAAAAGTGTTAATTATTTAAACAATTTATGACTTAATTTCAGATAGATTTTTCATTTTCGATTTTCTTGCGAAGATTTTTCTAATAGCGAGGAGTCCTAAATGAGACATTCAAAATTCATTGGATTATTTTTAACCGCACCGGCCATCTTAATCGGCTGTAAAAAAGAAGTTGTTAGGGAAGTTCCAGTAACGAAAGAAGTTGTTGTAAAAGAACAAGTTGAAGTTGAAGTCATCAAAGAAGTACCCGTCTTAAAAGAAGAAGTCGTCGAGAAAGAAATTATCAAATACAAGAAAGACCATCTCGACTCTAAAGGTAGACCACTTTCAGTTAGTTTTCTTAATAAGTTACTCGATTCAAAACCCTATACAATCTTAAGCTATAATAGGGACTATATTTCATCACGATATGAAACAGATTATAGAAATTATATTCGAAAGCAAAAGATTGATTTAAATAGGAAGTACAAAGATATCCCTGAAGAATTTATTGATGACTTCAATATTGCTTACAATAAAGAGGTTCAGAATCTTTTTGGAGACGATCTCAGAGAATTTGAGAAGCTTGAAAATAAAGAAGAAGATATTATCTCATGGAGAGGAGAACTCTCTATTTCCTCTAAAAGCTGTGAAAGCTTTGAACGGAAAATAACAGATCAAACACTTTTCAACCAAGAAGAGCTGAAGCCTAAATGTGACACCCCAGCACGAGAACAAGTGGACTATTTGGCGTGGAGAAGATTAACACAACGAGATAAAGATAATAATAAACAAATTGAAGCTCTTATCTTCACACAAACGGACTCCGCGAATCAAGTAGACACGGCCGTGTCTTACGAACTCGAGGGAACTCATAAATTTTCAAGATGCACTAAGGATTTTTGCCTTCCATTTACTTTGATCAAAAACAATGACAAATATACTTCAAATAATTTTGATCTTAACTCTAATCCCTATAGGGCAGGAGATTATTTGAAGATTTCTGGTGGCGACCTTGGTCAAGAACCAGTCTTTTTAGGTTCCCAGGACTTCACGATACTTAGCCGACATCTTCATGATTACGAATTAAGCTACTTTCTTAAAAGAGACCATCAGAACTTTAAGCCAAATGATCAAGTTGAGCATTCAGTTCGATACATTGTGATGGAGAGATTAAGAGATATCGAACTTAAAACAGAGCCAGAGCAAAAAAAGGAGAACTCTTATGAAAGTCCTCTTTCTACTGGTGTTTATAAATTTGACTTAGAATATTCAAAAAAGAGCGAAGCTCCAACTTTTCAAGGAAATAAAGAAATAGCACAACTGCTAGATTACCTACCGAGGGAATTATTTAGAATTAGAGAGAATCCAAATTCTGCAATCAAAATTAATGAAATATATTCGAAGATTTTCGATATTATAGATGAATCTGAAGATAGGAAGTATCTTTCAATACAATTGTTTAAATACTTTAATGACGTATTTAATTTTGATCTTAATACCTCTCTTGCCTTTAAGAATATGGCCCTTTATTATTACAACAAATAAAATTGACGCGACGACGCTAGAAAAGTATCCAGGACCAAAAAAAAGGAGGCGAAAACGCCTCCCTATATCTTAGATCCAATCACATTGAATCGATGCTGAACCACCAATAAAGTCTTCTTTCGAAGTGGCAATCAACTCAGCAGAAAAATCATCCGCCTTTATCACTACCGGCTTGAATCTCTTCTTTAAAGTTTCCCCACTCTTTAGAAGACCAAAAATATATCCAGAACACCTCACAGCATCTGCATTATTGTTAAGAACTACCGCCTTAACTGTCTTCTTGTTTAACTCAACGATACTCTCGGCTTCCCATGCTTTTACAGTGTTGATCCCCACCAATAGGGCCAGAACACTTAGTGTTGTTTTCACGACTTTTTTACCTCTTCTACTCTTAAAAAGTTTGTGATGTTCTTATTAAGTTGGGGTTGATACACCCATTCAACTTTCTATTCAACCTGATTCTGCTCCTAGGTAGATATTACATCAAGTTTTTTTTGTGTTAGGATTTTTGTATGAATTTGAAAGAGAAAATCGACAGAAAAAATATTAGCGTCAGCGTGATTGGTCTTGGTCATATAGGCCTTCCTCTCGCCCTTAGAATAAGCGAATCAGCTATTCACGTTACAGGCATAGACATTGATACGAAGTTGATTCAAACGCTTTCAAATGGAGACTCTCACCTATCTCACATCGATTCGAAAAGAGTGAAAAAATCTCTTCAAAAAAATCTTCTCACTCTTTCATGTGATGATAAAAAAATTCAGCAAACTGATGTGACCATAATTTGTGTTCCCACTCTTTTAACAGAACAAAATGAACCTGACCTTACTAAGATTATAAATGTAACTAATATCGTTTCGAAAAATCTGAAGGAAAACCTCGACGATGAAAAGTTAATCATCATCGAAAGTACGCTTCCCCCAAAGGCCACCAGAGAGATCCTTCTTCCAATTCTTTTAGAGTCGGGAAGGACCTTAGGAGAAAACCTCTATATTAGTTATTCTCCAGAAAGAGAAGATCCAGGAAATCATGAGTTCTCTACGCAAACCATTCCAAAGCTTGTCTCGGGGCTTTGCGATCATTCGCTAAATAACGCTCTCAATTTCTACTCTTTGATTATAGATAACCCAATCCCAGTGGCGAGCACTGAAGTTGCAGAGATGGCCAAGCTTATAGAGAATGCGCAAAGGCTCATTAATATATCTTTTGCCAATGAGATGAAGATTTTAATGAATCGAATTGATATGAATATTGATGAAGTCCTCGATGCCTGTGCGACAAAGCCATTTGGCTTTCAAAAGGTCTCAGCTGGGCCAGGTATAGGAGGGCATTGTATCCCCCTAACCCCTCAATTTCTTTCATCTTTTTCTAAAACCTTAGGTATTAATTCCCAACTTATCGACACAGCAACGTCGATAAACTTAAAAATGCCAGATTTTGTTTTAGAGCAAGTCGGACATCACTTTCAATCGCCAAACCAGACGCGCCTTTTAGTCCTTGGAATCACTTACAAGAAAAACATCGCTCAAGTCGATAGTTCCCCCTCCCTTGAGATTTTTAAGAGTCTCATGAAAAGAGGTTATCAAGTTAGCTACCACGATCCTTTTCACCAGGAAATATTGATAGATGGGCAAAAGCTAGAGTCGGGCATTCTATCAAGAAAATATATTGAGAACTTCGACTGTGTAGTCCTTCTCACTGATCACGACCAGGTTGATTATGATCTTGTCGCACTCTCATCTCGAATGATCATTGATACACGAGGAAAATTCACAATCGATGGCAAGAGGGTTATCAAGGCCTAAATTGGTATGCTAATCTTTTAGAATGCTAAATTTAAATAAAACGTGGTTTACAACAAAATTTCTATGGTTTCTCTACTTTGGCTCACTCGCCTTCTTCCATATAAGAGGTGATATCCAAAAGATCGTTTTCAATACAGAAAACATTATCGTTATTTGCCTTGGTTTTTTCAGCCTCTACTTTTTAAGTGAGTCTTTCAATCATGCTTGTAAAAGCCGATTCATGAGAACCTTTTGGGGAATCTTTTTAATTATTCTCTATTACTTTGGAATCAAGTACCACTATCGTACGACAAATAGCTTTGATTACGCTGTCTTCATCGATAATATTCGCGATGCTCTCAATCCAGAAAGTGCAAAGGTTGTCGCTGGAACGTTTAAGTCCAAAGATATTTGGATTGCAGTTTATATGATTCCAGTTTTGATCTTTTTAGAGATTTGGAAAAAGATCTTCTCTAAGAGCTTTGTTCAAAGAAGGTTTACTTTTTCGGGGCTCTTTCTAGGCATCTATCTTATTGGGCTATTCAATCTCCCTTACCTCTTTGAGGAAGTAAGCTACACTGTGAAAACGGGACTAGAATACTATTTTGGAGGACTTGAAAAAGGAGAGCACTACAAGGAACTCTCATCAAAAGAAAATCCATTTTCAAAAGAATTGCTTTCAACGAGAGAAAGAAAAAATCCGCATATCTTTATTGTCGCCCTCGAATCTTTTAATGGCCTTTACATCAATAAAAAAGTTGATGGTAAAGTCATTACTCCAGTTATGAATGAACTTACAAAAGAAGGCCTTTACGCCAAAAACTTTTATGGGAACTCCATTCAAACGACAAAGGGGCATTTCAGTATATTATGTTCAAGACTTCCCCTACTCAGAGGAAAAGCTTCTTATAAAGTTGATCCTTCAAAAGTTGATTGCTTACCAAAAGAGCTTGGAAAAATAGGTTACGAAAGTCTCTTTTTTCAAATTTATAGTAATCTAGAATTTGATAATGCCAGGGCCTTTATGAAAGGAATTGGCTTCAAACATGTCCAAGCGGCTCTGCCAAGTAAACTTACAGAAAAACAGAGAAATGAGAATATCTGGGGCTGGGGAATTCAGGATGATCTGGGCTATAAACAATACCTTGATAGCTCTTTAGAAATTATCAAACAATCTGAAAAGCCTCTTTTTTCTATGGTTGCGACAATCAGCCACCATATGAAATTTAACTATATTCCTCAAAGCCAACGTTATATTTACCCTGGAGATTCCGGTAATGGTAGAAAAGAGCGCTACTTAAATTCTCTACATTTGAGCGATAAATACCTTGGAACATTTATTGATTTATTAAAAGAAAAAGGCCTTTATGAAAACAGTCTTATTATTCTAACGGGCGATCACAGTTTCCCAGGCGGAGAACATGGCTATTACTCTAATGAAATGGGTTACAATGAAGAATCTTTTCGCATCCCGTTTATCGCAATTTGGAAAAATCAAATTGAGCCACAAGTTATCGATAAGCTCGCCTTCTCTCAATTAGATATTGCACCGACTATTTACGATTACCTTGGATACAATTTAAAAATTAGAGCAAGTGGACAATCTATTCTTCAAGCAACTGAATCTGTTGCCCCAATTGTACAGCCTTATGATGGACTCTATCTGGGTTCAATTAACTGGCCTAGCAAATATGTCTGGTCCAAAAGATTCAACAAGACTGTTGTCTATAATCTACTTGAAGACCCAATGGAATTAAGACCAGTAGATATAGAATCTAAAGAAATATCGATTCTCAAAGACACTTTAACAGTCAATGAGAATACACTCCTAACTAAATGAAATTTCGAAGAGTCGTGCTGTTTAATTCTTAGACAGTACGATAATCTTTACATCTTAATAACCTCGTAAGACCTCAAAAAGATATAGTTTTTAAAAGAACTATAGTGAGAGAACTTATGAAACTTAGAGCTTTAAACTCGACATTAACAATTTTAATTCTTTCTTTACTCACATATTCCTGTAAAGAAAGTAACATTAACGAAACGGCCAGTAATCAACTTGAAGTTGTTTCTTCAAGTACCATCATCGATCAAGATGATAGGATCGCAACCAAAAGCACGCCCTTCGATAATAAAATTACAAACAAAGTCGGGCAAATTAGAAGTATTAAAATCAACTCTCAAGGAGAAAAAGGGTCTTTAAGCTGTAGCGCAGCTGTAATTGCAAAAAATCTAATTTTGACTGCCGCCCACTGCCTTTTTAAAGATACGATTAAAGGTGAACTAATTGAAGATGCCTATTTTTACCCAGGAGCAATGGATGTAACGACATATCCATTCGGTCGCTTTCCCGTCATCAAATCTTATCAACCAGCAGCCTACCAGGCGCAGGATGCAGTTGAGGATGAAAACGACTTTGCTATTGTCGAACTAGGTCCAAACTCAGAAGGAAAACACGTTGGACAGTTCGTAGGAACTCTAGCGTACTGGGGAAAAGCTGATCTTGAAGATGGAGATGCTACGACTATCGGTTACCCAGGAGATAAAGAGTCAATGGTTCAGCACTATGAAAAAGACTGCTTTGTTAAAGTTTATAGTGATAAAACTCTTAGTACATATTGTGATGTAATAAAGGGTCAAAGTGGTTCCCCACTTTTAAGATACTCCCAAAAGCATGGCTTCTATTTTATATTTGGTGTCATTACTTCAACACGCACCTACAGCAATGAAGCTTCAAGATTAACAAAAGAAAGACAAAGCATTATCAATGCCATCAAAAACTCAACTTTTAAAAGTGAGAACTTTGAAGAGAAGTGGAAAACGAATAAGCACTCTCATTCAAATGAAATTAATCTCTTTGTTCAAAATAAATGTAATAAAGACCTTTATGTCGCACTAAGATACAAGAATCTAGATGGAGACTGGAAATCCCAAGGGTTTCATATTCTTAAGAAAGGAAAAACAAAGAACTTAGGTGTAACTACTAATGGTGTCTTTTATTTTGCAGCTAGTGCTAATCAAGGTCGAAGCTTTATAAATAGAGCTGACATTGTTAGGGATCTTGAAGATGGTATGGGCGATGATGTTCATTTTGAGAAGGTACATGTTAAGAAGTTTGGTGATTATTTTAAGGTTTATGATTGTTACTAGAGAAGAAATTAAGTAAAGACAATTAACTAAATATATTTAATAATATTGTCCGAGAGAGAGTTTCTATGGACAATATTTTTAAACCTTCTAGGATTAGCTTAACGCTAGTCAATTTTTTATTAGCATTCATTATAATAGCATTTATGCTTAAAGCTCTTTGGCATAACTGTATTCATGCAACAGACTTTTCAATATACCAGGAAGCAATTTACGATATCGCTCACCTCAAAGACTTCAATCCTTTTATTACAATGAGGGACACTAAGATTTTTAATGATCACTTCGATCCAATTATTTTTCTTGCGGCTCCCTTTGTCGCTCTCTTTAATTATCAAGCAGAATCATTGATCATGTTCGAATTTCTGTGGTTAATCGGTATAGTCCTCTTCTTTTGGATGAAGTCAGATTTAAAAACGGAACAAAAGCTAACTGGTATTTTTTGCATTTTTCTAACTAAAGGGCTACTTTCAGGACTTTTCTTTCCAATTCATCCTTCAACTTGGGCCATGTTCCCATGTTTTACTCTCACGTACTCTATATATAAAAATAAAAAAACAGGCATATTGTTAAGTGTCTTAGCTTTATTTGCATTTAAAGAGTCTTTTGCCTTTGGAACGTTAATCCTTGGAATCTGGTATCTCATTAAAAGAGATTATAAGTTCTCTAGTATCATTGTATTTCTAAGTCTTGCCTCATTAGTCTTTAGCTTTAAATTAAGAGCAATCATCTTAGGACCGACAGTCAGTTATGGATCAAACTTACTTTCTTCTTATATAGACAATCCTGTAGAAAGTTTTACTTCTTTAATAAAGGAATTTCCCTACAAAGATTTCATCAAAGTTTTAGCACCATTTGTTCTTCCAATTGGCTTCTATTTAAAGAAGTCGAAGCAAGGACTTAAAGATCCCGTCTATGGGACACTTTTTTTCATTGCTCCTTTATTAGCAATCTTTATTTTGAAAAAAAGTATTCATTATCAATATGGAGCCCAAATAGTTGCCCCTCTCTTAGCATTGATTCTTTTTGCCCCAATAGAGAAAAATGTTTTTGCGACTAAAAAGTTCCCCTTTTTTATTGCTTTAATTTTTTTTCTGACAGGAATGGGAAGAATGACAAAGGCCTTCAACCTTGTCTTCCTAGATAAGAGTAAAACCTGTGAAGTGAGTGAAACAAAATCTAAAGAATTAATAAAAATTAAAGAAATTATTAAACACGGAGAATATAAAAAAATCGTCGCGACGGGCTCAACAATCCCAACAATACTGATCCCAGGAAAAGAATTCTATCAACTTGGAGTATATTCTAGTCGCTCATATTATTACGACCTCATTATCATTCAAAAAAGAGGTGGAAAAATCTTTCCCTATAATAATGATATTCACAAACAGGCGGCCAATGACTGCTTAAAAAACTCAGACCTAATCATGAATACCGATTTTTTCTTTGTAGCTGAAAACCCTAAAGGAACTTGTTATGAATTTGCTGACAAGAGATAAGATAATTAAAATTTCTTTTTCTTTATTTTTCATAAAAGTTATTAGTGCGATTTATCTCAACTTTGCTTCTATCGTTACTCCACACATTCATAGGCAAACAGATACGCTTGGAGTGACTTTAAGATATTGGCAAAAATTTAATTTCGAAGTCTTTCATTGGACGAATTTGTTACCATCTGTTTTAAATGCTGGAAAACACGGCGACATAATGCCGATGGAGTTTCCTCTCATTAACCTCATTTTATCTCCATTCTTTGCTTTGCCTTTTGATAATAAGCTCGCCATTGTTATGATGGTTTATCTTGTGATTACAACAGGTCTTTTTATTATCAACTATAAAGTTTGGAAAGATATCCAACTTTATAATGTAAGTATGGCCATACCAATGGCGATCTTACCACTAACAAGTTTCTTCATCGACTTTTCAACTAAGCTGATACCAGATGTTTGGTCATCTCTTCTCATTTTTATAGCAATGGGACTAATAATCAGTTCAAATTCAAAGAGATTACTGAGTTTTATTTTGATTACTCTAGGCTTGCTCATAAAACCTACTTCAATTACGGCCTTCGGCCTCCTTCTCATTCTTGATAAGAAAAAAGTCTTCAAAGTGAGCCTATCACTAATTGCACCTGCAGTACTCATTACAATTTTCTACTATAAATTTGGATGTCAATTTATCGATTTCTTTAGAACAGAGAAATCTCTCTTTGCTTACAAAATACATTCACCATTAGAGCTCTTCCTAGATTTTTTCTCTGAAGGTAAAAGAATCTTCAAGCTAATGAATGACTTCTTTTTGATCCGCTTTGGTTCAATAATTGTAATTTTAGTTGCTGCATTTAAGATTTTTTCTAAAAGAGATAGAAAAGTACTTGCACTTCTTTTCATCATTTCATTACAGCTTTTGACTATTATCCTCTTAAGAGGTGGAATGCTATTTGCTCATCAATACTATTTTCTTTCATTCACCCCAACTCTTTTACTCTTCAGCTTCTACGTACTAAGGGATCTAAATTTTAGGTTCCTCTTCACACTCATCGCCATTATTCTTGTTGTTAGAAATTTTGAACTAATGATTCATGAAAATAAGTCTATTCTCTCACAAAAAAATAGACATTCTCGAATTCGACAACAGTGCAACAAATTGAGAGATAGAAATCCAGAATTTCCATGGGCGAGGAACTTTATCTTTCGCTCAAGCCAAACACCTTATCCTGAAATAGGTTTATGTTTTTTAGAAAGAACTTCAAGCGAGAAATCCGGATACGGACTAGACTTTCTATCAACCCCATTACCTAAAAACTGTACTGAGGTTGATAGAACAAACGATATTAAAATTTATAGATGTGATGATTTTTTAAGTTTTAGATAGTCAAAAACTTCTTTTTTGAAAGACTCTTCCAGGCTCGTAAAAACATTGAATTTCACAATACACCAAAGAGCTGAGAAACCGTCTTTCCAACCAATTTTCTTACCTTCTGCATATGTTCTTCCATAGTAAGAGATTGGAACTTCATAAATTCTAATCTCAGGAATTTTAGAGATTTTAGCTGTCATTTCAGGTTCGATACCAAATCTTTTAGACGTTAGAATCATATTCTTAATAATTTCAGTTTTAAAAACTTTGTAACATGTCTCCATGTCCGTTAAGTTTAGGTTTGTGAACATATTTGAAAGTAATGTAAGAAATTGATTTCCAAGATAGTGCCAAAAGTAGAGAACTCTAGCAGTCTCACCTTTAAATCTAGAACCGTAAACGACATCAGCTTTTCCACTTACTAGTGGCTTAAGGAGAACAGGATATTCGCTTGGATCATATTCCATATCAGCATCCTGAATAATAACATAATCCCCTGTTACCTCTTGAAAACCACGTGTAATCGCAGCTCCCTTTCCTTGGTTATAATCCTGGAAGAAAAGATTAATTTTATCATTTTCTCCAAAATTCTTTTGTAAAATTTCTTTTGTATTATCAGTCGAGCAATCTTCAACAATGACAATTTCATAGTCATTGATCAGTTCATTTCGATTAAGAGTGTCAGTTAAAAGTTCTAATAAATTTGTAACTGTTCTCTCTTCATTATAAACGGGTACGACGACACTTAATTTCACATTTCATCCTTAAAACAAGTATACATAAATAATAAAATAGCTAAACTAATATACATGCTACATCGAACAACATCAAATAATATTTACAAACGGTTTTTACTGTTTTCTCTCTTCATTCTTATTACGATCCTAGTCCTTCGCTGCCTAGAAACGCTAACCGTTTTCTCTCATGGAGATGCCCTTTACTACCATCTTCCTTTTGCAAAAGTATTGGCAGAAACAGGAAGTTATTCTAATGCCATTCGTAATGTCTGCGGCTCTCTTCAGACAGGAGCTATCGAAATCCTCTTTTCCATTCCAGCATTACTATCTGTGAATCCTTTAACTATACAAATATCTTCACAATTGATTCACTTCTCTTTGGGGATGTTACTCGCTGCGGGTCTATTTTTTTATTACTTTTCTAAGATCAATCTCCCAATCGCCCTTCTAAGTGCAATTAGTGCATTAACGATTGCCAAAGGCACAGACTTCTTCCTTTACGCGAAATCGGATGGTACCGTTGCCAGCTTCAGTCTCCTAACAATAATGCTCATTATTAACGATAATTTCCTTGCCTCTATTAAGGGAAAGTGGCGATCTATTTTCATTGGATGCCTCCTAGGCCTCATTCCAGTCATTAAAATTAGTGGGCTATTTGTCATTGTTCCCTTTGGTATCTATTACATTATTAAGGAACGACGAAATCCTTCTCGCATTTTTATAACTACTTTTTTCGGACTTCTTTTTATCTCTCCAATAATCATTAGAAATTACTATTTTATAAAAAGTCCATTTTTCCCCGGCTTACTCTCCATTTTCCCAGGAGAAGCTTCTGAACAAGTAAGAAATTGGTACCTGAAATCACTTTCATCTAGTCTCACATTTTCATCTGTACGAGAAATTTTGAAAGACTTCTTTTTGGGAAAGGCATTTTTTGTTTTAACGATTCCTGCTTGTTTTTATGGTATTAAAAAGAAATATCAAAGCAATCACATCTTCTACATATCACTCTCAATCCTAGCTCTCTATCTCATTGCTAACGGTGGAGTTCCTAGTGAAAGATTCTTCTTCACATGCTATTTCCTCAATATTTATTACTTGTCTCAATTTCTCATTGAGTCGAAGTTAAACATAAAATATCAATATTTTATTCTTCTTCTTTTGATCCTTGCTGACTCAAAAATAGATAAATCATTAAAAAGAGTAAGAAATTCTCTTTTTAAAAAATATACGACTAACAAAGAAATGATTCGAGATAAGATTCCGCTTACAAGAATCTGGGACTCTATCAAAGAGAATAACTCTCTCATTCTTTCTGATCAATTCTCTCAGTATCACTATGCTCCAGATGGTACAAAAATTCATTTTCCTCAATGCAACAACAAAACTGAATTTCTATTCTCATGTAAAAGTGAAAATGATATTCTAAGGCTTAAAGATTACGACTATTTCATTCTCGCCCGTAGTTATAAAAATGATTGCTACAACTACATACAAGACAATGCGACTTTAATAGAAACAATCAATCAATATAGAATATATAAGAAATAGGATCCCTAATGAATTACTTCACTCACGAAAGAGCAATTTGTGAAAGCAAAAATATCGGTAACAATACACGAATCTGGGCCAATGCCCATGTTCTCCCTGAAGCTGTTATTGGATCAGATTGTAATATCTGTGACGGCGTCTTTATAGAAAACGATGTTGTTGTTGGAAATAATGTTACGATAAAATGTGGAGTACAATTATGGGATGGTATTAAAGTTGAAGATGATGTTTTCATCGGTCCAAATGCAACATTTACAAATGACAAACATCCAAGAAGTAAGGTCTATCCAGAGAGCTTTCTAAAAACTATTGTTGAAAAAGGTGCTTCTATCGGTGCGAATGCAACGATTCTTCCAGGTGTTACAATTGGACAATATGCCATGATTGGCGCCGGTGCCGTTGTAACAAAAAACATTCCTCCTTTTGCCATTGTAACGGGTAACCCTGGCCGTATAACTGATTATATTCACGATAGTGAAGCAAATGAAATGACTGGTGTCAGACTTGTAAGCTTTAAAGAAATTTCTGACAGAAGAGGCTCACTCGTCTTTGGGGAATTTGATAAACAAGAAATTCCTTTTCCAGTTAAACGCTTTTTTACAATTTATGATGTTAGAAATGGTTACTCACGTGGTGATCATGCTCATAAAGAATGCCATCAATTCATCATGTGCCAACGAGGTTCTGTTGAAATCGTCTGTGACAATGGCAAGGAGAGAAAGAAATTTGTAATTGATAAACCTTATCTCGGAATTCATGTTGAACCGGGAGTTTGGACATCACTTTTCAATTTCTCTTTAGATTCAACAGTCAATGTATTTACGTCTCATTATTATGATGAAGATGATTATTTAAGAAACTACGACTTATTTAAAGAGCATATTCAATGAAATTCTACCAGTATTTTGTAAACGCTCTTCTTACAGTTATTCTGACTATTATTGTTTTAGGTGGGTATTATCTCAAAACAGACAGCTTCAAGCTTGATCTTTCAAATGTCGATGTTTGGGGACTTGTTCTACTATTAACAATAGGTATTGGTTATCGCTTTAGAGAAAAGTTTGAAATGGACCCTCTAAAAAAACTTCATCAATTATATGAAGGTTTAAAAAGCGAGCGTCTATTTACTCCAGTTTTTCTTTTCTTTTCAATTGCAACCATCATAGGTCATATTTTTAAGCAATACTCTTTCAATTCACATGGTCTTGATCAAAGCTTTATTCATCAACCTATTTTCTATCCATTTTTTAATAATAAAGTCCTTTTTTGTGATCTTTGTCCGAATAACACTTTTTTTGGTGAACACATCAATTTCACTTTTTTATTAATTTCTCCAATTGCAAGCATACTTAAAAGTGATATTTTTCTATTCATAGTTAATGTTGTGCTTTTATATGGTGGTCTTTTTCTATTACTTTTATTCGGCCCGATTAGAAAGTACCGCAAATATTGGACAATATTCTTATTACTTATTTTGACTTCGAGAACACTTAGAAATGGTGGAATTTGGGATTTACGAGAAGATCACTTTGCCTTTTTCTTCATCATACTCTCATTTCTTTCCCTTTATCATAAAAAAGTATGGCTCTATTTCATTACATTATTAGCGGTCTTACTATCAAAAGAAAATATGCCTTATCTTGTGCCTTTTTTTGCCATTCCAATTTTCTTAGAAAAAGAATTTAAGTACAGTAAATCACATAAAATTATTCTTTCAGTTTTCACCGTTCTAATAGGCGGTCTTACTCTCTATTTAAACTCGAAGTATATTTCGCCATTTTTTAATGATGGTGTCGCTCCAACTCCTCACATGACGGCACGCTTTGATGGAATTGCAAATACGACAAGTGAGTTAATCTATAAAATGCTCTTTGATCCTAGTGCACAATGGAAATTATTAACGGAGAGAATACTAACAGGTGGAGCGGTCAAATACTTACTCATTCTTGTTCTGCCATTCACTTTGATTTTAAAGAAAAGATTTTTCTGGCTCTTTGCTGCAGCTCCAGTTGTAGCGATGAACCTTCTCTCTTATGCCTCAACTCAAAGAATGATGATCTTTCACTACGATCTAACAATTGTAGCGATTCTTTCAGTGGCCCTTGTTTTTAGTTTTCATGATCTTCTCACAAATGAAGAAAAATCAAATAAGTCCTTAAAGATTGCGCTACTGTTGGCAATTTGTGTATCAGGAAGATGGCCTTCTAGCTTTATTTGGAAGTACTTTCCAACGTTTGAAACGATTTCTGATGTTAATTTCATTAAGTCGATTCAAACGAAAGAAACCTTAGGTACATCAATGAAGCTCATGGGATATACTACTCATTTACCGAGCCAAACGGTACTTTATTTTGATGAGACAAATTACCCTAGATTTTGGGATAAGAATAAGAATCGTACAGAACTTGGTAGCTTCAAAAAAGATCTCTCTTATATACTTATCGATAAAAGAGTTAAGAACCAAGCTCTAATTTTAGATCAACTAAAAACCAACAACTGGAAAGAAGTTGACCGCTCTAATACGAATAACCTTATTTTATTGCATCAAAAACTTTAGTATTCATAACGATTGAGACTGGTCTTCCCTTGGTATTTTCATATGCTCTCCAAGTGTAGCTACCTATAATGGCCAGTCCAATTGAATTCAAAGCTGAGAAGAATAAAATCGTTACAATTGTCGCTGAGTAACCTGGTAATGAAATCATTCCAGTAGTCTTCGAGATGATAATAATTAATGCATAAACAACAGAAACAGCTAAGCTAAAGAAACCTATTTTATAGAAGAGTCGAATAGGAAGATCTGTAAAAGCAAAAACAGAATCCATTAAATATTTAAGCTTTCTTTTAAATGTCCAAGCACTCACGCCGATTTCTCTCTTGCGCCTCACATAAGACACGACTTTTCGTGAGAACCCGATCCAATATAATAAAGCGACAAGTGAAGTATTTAATTCTTTCAACGAAACGAGCTGGTCGCGAACCCTCTTTGAACAACCAAAAACATCAACTCCACCTTGTGGTATTTCAGGTTGTACAAATTTCTTATACATTGTCCAAAAGAGATTAGAGAATATCGAGCTCATAAAAGGATCATCTCTTGTCTCTCTCGTTCCAACAGCAATGTCATGCCCCTCATCTAGAGCTTTTTGAAAATCGATCATGAGTTCTGGCGGCTCTTGTAAATCAGCGGCCATCACACCAAAAGACTCTCCTTTGGCATAATTTAAACCTGTTAAGATTGCAGCAAATGAACCAAAATTTCGAGAATGAGCAATTAATTGCGAACGGAACTCCACATTATTTAAAGACTCTTCCAGAAGTAAGTAAGACTTATCAGGACTTCCATCGACGACAAAGACGACTTCTAACCCTTGTTCAAATTTAGAATTTAGATTACTAAGAGCTTCAATTAAAGGAGCAATATTTCCTTCATTTTTATATACTGGAATGACAATTGAAAACACTACTTCTCCTTAAACTCTTTAATTAATCTACAAACCTCTCTCACATCATCTTCACTATGAATATAGGAAATTGGTAGTGAAAGTGTTTGCTCGTGAATTTTTTCAGTTAGTGGGAAAGAACCAAATTCAAAGTCTTTTAAACAGTTTTGCTTATGAGGTGGAATTGGATAGTGAATTTCTGATTTAACACCATTTTCAAATAGATATTCTTTCAACTCATCTCTATTTTCCGTCAGAATATTAAAGATATGAAATGTATCGACATATCTTTCATTTCTTGTCGGTAATTGAATATCTAACTCTGATAACAAATCAAAATAAAGATCAGCTAACTTCTTCTTATGTTTATTGATTTTATCCAATTTCACTAATTTCTTGTTTAAAAAAGCAGCTTGGCACTCATCTAGTCTTGAGTTCATTCCAATGAATTCATTGTGATATTTTTGATAAGAACCATAATTACGTAAGGCCTTTATCTTCTCTCCAAGGACTGGGTGCTTTGTTGTGATTGCACCACCATCACCGAGTGCTCCTAAATTTTTTGTAGGATAAAAACTAAAGGCCGAGAGATCGCCCCAAGCACCGGCCTTCACACCATCTAACATGGCGCCATGAGCTTGAGCGGCATCTTCAATCACAAAGAGATCATTCTCATCTGCGAGAGCGCAAATCTTGTCCATCTCACATAATTTCCCATACATATGAACACAAAGAATTGCTTTTGTTTTATCTGAGACGCTTTCTTTAATCTTTTCTACTGAAATATTGTAAGTAATTGGATCTGGTTCAACGAGAACAGGAACTAACTCGGCATTAAGGATTGAAAGAACAGAGGCAATATAACTATTTGCAGCAACGATGACTTCACTTCCTTTTGGCAGATCGAGGGCCAAAAGCGATAATGTAATAGCATCGAGCCCAGAAGCTACACCAACACATGATTCAACCCCACAATATTTTGCAAAGTTCTCCTCAAATTCGGTTACATTTTTCCCCAGTACATACCAGCCAGACGCCAGAAATTTTGAGAACTCATCTTTATAATCTTCAAAAAGGTCTTCATTCAATTTCCCTAAATTCTCGTATTCAATCATCGTAAATTCCAATTCTTTATATGTTCAATAACTCTAAACTTTGGTATTTTAACAAACTAAGGAGCCCTTATGCTAAGAGAAAGTGACAAGTTTTTATTAACCCTTCAGAAAGCGACCGACGCACTGCTAATTCTGATTGCTTGGATTTGTGCTTATTTTATAAGATTCAGATTTTTACCCAATGCACAACAAGGACTTTTCAAAGAATTTCTCATTATTGGCCTCATCCTTTCAATTGTAACTTACCTCATATTTGAAAAAAATCACTTATACGACGAAAATATTTTAACTTCCAGAATTAATAAAATACTCAAAATCATTTCGACAAATTTTATAAGCTTTGTCTCATTGATCATTGTCCTCTATTTTATAAAATTCGAAAGAATTTCTAGGCTACACCTTGGTATATACCTCTTTCTATCTACAGCACTTCTCATCTTTTCTAGAATTCTATTCTTTCAAATTATCTCAAAATTGAGAAGAAGTGGTCACCTTCTTCAAAACGTCATTCTTGTAGGTAATGGAAAAAATTTAGAACACTATATCCAAATGGTTAATTTCCATAAAGACAGTGGAATCAATATCGTTGGATGGATAGATAGTGTAGGCAAAGAAAGTGACGATGGAATCAAACGTATTGACGAAGATTTTCATGAATTTCTAAAAAAGAATCAAACGACCAATGTAGTTGTCTCTTATCCAAATGAGCAAGCAAGTAAGCTCGATCTTTTTCTAAAGAAAAACTATAACGACATTCTTTCAATTCAAATTTTACCAGATCTCTCATACTCTCTCGTAGGACATAGAGTTCATGATTTTGCCGGACTTCCGATCCTTTCATTTAATCAACCTTCATTTTCTAATCTGGAGCTGATTTTCAAGAGATCCTTTGACTTCTTTGCAACTTTAATTGGAATGATCGTAATCTCGCCACTTCTATTCCTCATCGCTCTAGGAGTTAAGCTATCTAGTCCAGGGCCTATTTTCTATGGACAAGAAAGAATTGGTCTCAATGGAAAGCGTTTTAAGATGTGGAAGTTTAGATCAATGAGAATGGCCATAGAAGGTGAAGATCAAACGACTTGGTCTTCAAAAGACGATCCAAGAAAAACAAAATTTGGAAGTTTTATTCGATCGACAAGTTTAGATGAACTACCTCAGCTTTGGAATGTTATTGTTGGTGAAATGTCTCTTGTAGGCCCAAGACCAGAAAGACCATTCTTTGTTGAGAAATTTAAAAACGAAATCCCTAATTACATGCTTAGACATAAGATGAAGGCAGGAATCACAGGATGGGCCCAAGTCAATGGTTGGCGTGGAGACACATCTCTCGTTAAAAGAATTGAATGTGATATTTATTATATCCGTCACTGGAGTTTCTTTTTTGATATCAAAATTATTCTTTTAACTTTTTTAAAAGGTTTTATTAATAAAAATGCTTACTAATAAAAAGATTCTTCAAATTACTGTTCGCTCGGATCAAGGTGGTGGACCGAAACATCTCTTTGACCTAATTAAAGCAATGGACACGAAAAAGTATTCTGTTTCAGTCGTTTCACCAGTAGATGAACCTTTTTATGGCCTCTATAAGAACCTTTGTGAAACTCATATTGAAATACCTCATCGTAAATTTAGTATCATCAGTTTTTTAAAAATATTACTCTTTTGTAGAGAAAATGGAATTCAGATAGTCCATTCTCATGGTTTAGGAGCAGGGATTTACTCTCGTCTTCTAGGCTTATTCGGTTTGAAAGTTATTCATACTTTTCATGGGATTCACTACCCAAAATCACTTTCAGATAAAGTGAAAATAAATCTTGGGGTTTTACTTAAATATTTCACAGACACCTTTATCTGTGTTTCTCATTCCGAAATGGACAATGCGGTTAATTTAAATCAGTGCTTCTCAAATCAGACGATTGTCATTGCCAATGGAATTGATGAAGCGAAATATATCTGTTCTAAAAGGGAAGATGGCCCAATTACTCAAATTTCTTCTATTTCTCGCCTTGATGAACATAAGAACATTTCTGAAACTCTTCGCTTTCTCGCAAAGTTGAAAAATGAAAAATCATTTCAGTTTTTCTACAATATTGCTGGAGATGGCGATCAGAAAGAAGAACTTAAGTCTCTTGTAAAAGAACTAGAGCTCCAAGAAGAGACAGTTTTTCTAGGTAATGTTGATGATGTTGCAGGACTTTTGTCCAAAACAGATCTTTTTGTTAGTTCTTCCAAAGGAGAAGGTCTCCCCTATTCAATTCTTGAAGCGATGGCCGCCAATTGCAAAATACTTTGTTCAAATGTTACTGGTCATAAAGATTTACTAAGTGGACATAACCTTTATGATTTAGGTAATTACGAGAGTTTTAAAGATAGTATTTTAAAAGTTGAAAGGGTCTCTTTTGACAAGAAGTATTCCATTGAATCAATGGTAAACTCTGTTCAAGATATCTATAGTAGTTTTTGATACTCTTTGAGATATTCATTCGCAACAAATTCCCATGAGTATTCTTTTACAATTAAGTCTCTTGAAGCCAGTGTTCTAACTCTGCTATCTTCATTTGAATTAAAAAAGTTATGTATTTTCTCAACCCATTGGTCATCTGTATCAGCGACTTCTATTTGATCGGTCTTAATTCCTTCTAAACTTAGCGAAGATGCAATAATCGGAGTCCCAATTGCCATGGCCTCAAGAACCTTATTTTTAATTCCAGCACCCAATCTAAGTGGAGAGATATAAAGCGAAGTCTTTTTTAAATACTCTCTAATATCTTCAACAAAACCTGTAACAACAATCCTATTATCTTTCTTGGATAATGATTTGATTTCCTCACTAGGCTTATTACCGACGACATAAAATGTTAAATCGGGAATCTGCTTCCAAAGTTTAGGCAAAATCTCGCGGCTAAAATGTAAAACGGCATCGACGTTAGGACCGTAATTCATATTCCCCGTGAATGTTATTGTTTTTTTATCAATTGGATTGTGATTAAAAGAAAAGTAATCAATATCCACTCCATTTTGAATGAAAATGCCATCTTTACACCATGCTTGAACATGGTTTAAATCCGTATCAGAAACAAAGTGATTAATTTTAAATTTTTTAAAATATTTCTTTTCCGCTAATTCCGCTTTTTTAGACTCAAGGAAATAAAGACCTTTCTTTATTAAATTTGTCTCAACTTTAAATCTTCTATTAAAAAATAAGCTCAATGAATCGATGGCAGAAAAAAATATTTTTTGTCTTATTCTGTCATCAAGATAATCTGCGACTGGTGACAAACCAAAAGCTGAAAGATGAATAACATCAAAAGAATGCTCAAGTTCTATAATCTTCGAGGCCAGTAATTTTGCATTCTCATCAGACAAAAACATGAATGGTCTAGAACTTAAAAGCGATCTTAACTTCGATTTTCCTCGATTTGTTACACCACATCCATAAGCGTTACTCTTTTTAACCTCTGAATTAGAGTAAAGAAAAAGGTTAAAAACATCATGATCATTAAAGTGCTTGATCAAATTGTAATTAATCTTAGTAACGCCATTTAAGTTTTCATTTTGAAAACTATCTTCAGTAACAAACAGTATATTCAAAGTAATTCTCTATTAATTCTCAGTTGATTTAATGTATTGATCTTTTCGACCAAGTCCATCCTTTTTGATTTTTCTAATCGTCATTCTTAATAGATTATCACATCGACAAACCATACGTCTTAAAGTTTGATTAGGACGTCCCATAAATGATGTTACGTGATAGTACTGTCCACCAGTCGGCGACTCTTTAGAAAAGTAATAATTAGAAACACAACATCTCTTGACCTGCTCCGGAACAACTTGTGAGACAGAGTGCCATGACCACGGATTTGTCTCCATGATAACCAAGCGATTAAAACGACTCTCGATTGTCACAGGCTTCTTTACCTTTTTATCCCAAAGTTCAAGATTTCCACCAAATTCCTCTTTCCACTCAGGAGTTACATAATAGAGAAGATTCAGTCTTCTATACACTTTTCGATCTTGATCATGTGAATTATCAATATGAGGATTTAAAAAATCACCATGTCTCATCATACTAAGACCACCAGCGTATAAAGTGTTATCGGCACTTAAACCCTTCATATTGGTAACTTCAGTGATTTTATCGATTACACGAGTATCTTGAATCGCAAAAGTAATGTCCTCTAAAGTTTTATCAAATTGATTAAACTGCTTAGATGTCAGCTTCTTTTCACGATAAGACTGCATTTCTCTCCAAGCATCATTTTCTTCGCTAAAAAGAGGATAAAACGATTGTGCCATTTCTTCGGATAATAAGTTATCGACGCTAACAAACCCTATGCCCATTTCTTTTTGATTTTTTAAATACTCTGCTTTTATATTTTCTTTGTCTCTTTCGATTCTATCAACAATAGCAATTACGAATGATTCTTTATTCATTGGAATTCTCTCTTATATTACTGTATTCTTAATGTAATTTATTAAACAAAATTCTATCACAATTAAAGACAGAAATACTATCTCAAGATTTTTATAAGTAATTCCTATGGACCCACTAAAAGCAATCAGATTCCGAATTTTAAAGTCTGACTTCATAAGAAATGTTGCACTGCTAACATCCGGAACTATTTTTGCCCAGGCCCTATCTTTTGGTGTAAGTCCAATCCTTTCAAGAATTTATGTAGCTGAGGACTTTGCTGCCTTCACTATTTATACTCAAATTGTCGGAATTTTCTCAATTCTATCAACTCTCTCTTATAGTGAAGCAATCGTCGTTCCCAAGGAAGAGAATAAAGCAAGGAAGCTTTCAAATTTAGCATTTTCTCTCTCTGTCCTTGTTCCACTTCTCCTCTTTCTCTTTCTACCTATTGTAGAAAAGCTCATTATTTATTTTGCAAAGATTGAGAATACGAAACACCTCTACATTTTTCTGATTCCAATTAGTGTCTTTCTAAATGCTAATCGAAATATCATTAACTCACTTTTTACAAGAACAAAGAATTTCAAGGGAAATTCAAAAAACAGAGTTTTTGAATCAATTCTAGGATCACTTGCAAATATTGGCCTTGGTTATAATGGACTAGCATCTCTTGGTTTAATCTTAGGAAATATTGTCGCTCAGTTTTCTTTCAATGGATTAAGCTTACTCTCTCTCAAGCGTAATATTCGTATCCTTGATTTTTTCCAAACAAAAATAGATAAACTAACTCTAAGTGAATACAAATCATTTCCTCTATTAAACTCACCAATTCTTTTAACTGATCTTTTTCTTATTACAGCAATGAGTTTTTCTCTTTCTAATCTTTTTGGAACTTATACTCTTGGTCTATTCGCTTTTACATTGAAGATTATACAAACCCCATTAACTCTCGTATCAACTTCTATAGGCCAGGTATTCTTCAAAAGAATTGCGGATGAAGTTAATCAAAATGGAGAATATGGGCTTTTCTTTCGAAAGGTTTTTTCACAGTTACTTATTCTTTCTATCGTATCAATTTTTGCATTAAAAATAATGGGTCCTAATCTTTTTGCAATTATTTTTGGAGAGAGTTGGAGAGAGGCAGGAGTTTATGCTGGTTTAATATCACCATTTCTCTTTGCAAATTTTATCTATAAGTGCTTCTACTACATTCCAATTGTCGCGAATAAACAAAAGACCTATTTCATACTAAATACCTTCTACTCATTTTCATTGGTACTAGGACTTTTTGTTGGTCATTATTTCTTCCAAGACATTACTAAAACTTTTCATCTGATCAGCTTTTTAGCTGTTGGAATTTCTTGTTTGATTTTAACTTGGTTTTATCGACTTTCTAAAACAAAAGTTGTTCACAAATAAGATAGCAAATTTCAAAATTCTGTATGAAAATTTAATGGGTGGAGATAATTCAAGATCAGAAATATCACATTTCATTTTGATTTCTTCTAAGTGCTTTTCATAATTTTCATCATATGTTCTAAGGTCTTTTAACCAACCATTGAGAATATTACTTTTAATAATAATCTTTTTAATAATTGCTGGAACACCCTGAATAGAATTTGAAAACTCATATGTTTTTAAAATCATTCTCTTTAAAGTATCTGATTTATAAGTTTCATTATCAAAGATTCGATAAAAGGCGAGCTCTTCTCGTACGATAATCGAGTTTCCAAATTTTTGAATGTAATTGATATAAAATTCATAATCAGAACAAGGAAAACTATCTTTATCAAAGCCCTTAATTGCTAAGGCATTTTTCTTTTTATAGACAACACCTGGAGCAGAAACAATATTTCCTTCAACTAAGCGTAGAGGATTAATAACTTGGATCTCACCCGATCGGTTAAGGGTACTAGTTAAATCAACATTCTTTCCACGAGAATTCAAACAAGATACGAGTTCATATTTTCCTGAAGTAAAATAGGGAGAGATACGGGAAATGAAATCCGGATATAATAAATCGTCATCGTGTAAAATGGTTACCCAGTCAGTCTCACATAATTCTAAGCACCTATTCCAGTTACCAAACATTCCTAAATTGGCTTCATTCTGTACATAACTCAGCCTATCATCATCAAAAGAGGAAACAACTTTAGAAATCTCACTCGATTCAATATCATTATCAACGACGACTATCTTAAAATCTAAGTCCGTATCTTGATTTAATGCACTTTGAATTGTCTCTCGTATCAGATCTGGTCTTTTAAATGTTGGAATCATAATCGAAAGAATTGGTAATTGAGACTTACTCTTAGGAATCAAACGATTCTCCTTTCAAATATTCTTTAATCCCCTCTTTTAAACTAAATTTCTGCTCCCAACCGGGAACCACCTTTTGATCAGTCCAAGGAATCATAACTTCTCTTTCTCTATATTCTCTCAAGCCCCAATTGATATTGAGCTTTTTACCGCAAACTTCCTCAAAGAGCTTGGCTATATTTTTCAATGACATAACCTCACTTGAAGTAACATTAAAATCTTCGCCATTTTTCACGAGAGGACTTTCACTAATTAGCAAGTTTGTTAATTTAATAAATGCACTAACAATATCATCGATATAATTAATAGATATTTTCTGCTCTCCTGCTGACATATCTAGCGAAGAACCACTCTCGGCCATCTCATGAAATAACTTGAAAATCTTTTTTCTCGTATCTCCTGGCCCATAAGAATCACTCAACTTCAAAGTGACCCCCATAATTTGATTTGTTTCAGTGTAATATTTCATTAAATCTTCAAATGCCTGTTTTGTAGCCGCGTAAAGATTTACGGGTGAATACGCCGCATCATTATAGTGCTGCCAAAAAGTTCCTGTGTTAAGAAACCATTTAACAGAAGATTTGCTAGATGCTTCTAAAAGTTCTAGTCCAAACAAAATATTTGAATTTACAAGAGGAGCGATATCTTCAGACTTATGAGCTGATAAAAAGAGTGAAGCCAGGTGAATGATTCCTTCAATTTCATTCTCTTTTAAAAATTGGACTAAATCAATATCTTCTCTACAGACGACTTTAGCACCCTCTTTCTCAAGAGTTCCTACAGAACTACTGCTTCGCACCAAACAATAAACGTTAAATTGACTCTTTAAAAGTTCTTTTACAACGTGGTTTCCAATGAAACCTGTTGCACCAGTTACCAAAATGTTCATACATATCTCTTTTATTTATTAGTTACTTCATCTAGAATATTCAATTATATGAAATCAGGCTATATTCATGAACAATAAATATCAACAACTCAGTAAATTACTTTTTTTCGTATTTATTTCAGTTGTTCAGTTATTTATTTCTTATTCACATATCAAAGATAGTTTCATCATTGCACCAATAGTTCTTCTTTCTATTGTTATGAGATGGCTTCTATTAAAAAGAATCCACTTAAGCAGTGATCTTACACTGATCTTCACATATATCTTCTTAGAACTTTCATCATTTCCAACACTCGTTCTCTACTCGTATTTTGAAAATATCGATATACATTCAAACTCAATCATTTCCTTATCAATGATTCCCATCGCTCTTCTTGCTCTAAAAGTACTAAAAGGTAAATTGCCCAAGAATGAACTTCGATTAGAATTTAAAAATTCTCAGTCTTTTTATTTTTTATCTTTTTACTCAATGACAGCACTTGCAGTCGTTCTTACGATCATAAGCTACAAACTCGGCATTACGAAAATGGGTGTTCCACATCCGGTTCTTCCCTTCAAGCTTGAGCCAGCACTGAATATTACAAGAATTATGGTACTACCTCTCATTCTTTGCTCACTCATCGCTTCGATAGCTCACAAGTCGGGGAAGTTCAAGGCCATTTTACCGACAGTTTTCTATATTGCTTGGAGCTGCGTCGAGATGTATGCTCGCGGAAGTCGCGGAGTCGTATTTTTCAATTCACTCCCGCTACTCTGTTTCTATGCCCTTAACTTTAAATTAACGGCCAGAAGAATTGCACCACTCTTTTTCATCGTACCAGGAATCCTCTTAACATTCTTTATTGGAGATTTTTTTAGAAATCTTGAAGTATCTAAAGTCGACTCTTCTCAGAGTAAACCAAGTATTGCTAAGACGTTCTCTCTTAAAACTGTGACGACTATGTACACGAGAGTTTTTGCTGAAGGGCTTGTTCTCAATAAAATTATTCAATCAAAAGAAAAAACAGAGAACAAAGAAGTACTACGTAAAATGAGCTCAGTTGAATTTCATACAGTAGAAGTTGATAAATCAAAAGACACAACAACACATAGCTCAGGAATTACTCTTATCTCTGATGGCTATTTCCACTACAATTTGTTTGGATGTTTTTTGGCCCTCATACTTGCAGGCCTGCTGGCTATCTTAAACGATGCTTTCTTTTTAACAAAGAAAATCTATCACCCACTCTTTATCTGCTTTCTCGTTTTTATATTCAATAAGATCAATTGGGGTGATGGACTTTTAGACTTCTATATCTCAAGAAGCTTTTTTACGATATCAGCTTTCCCACTAACGATATGTGCGATAATTCTGCTGATTTATAAGCCTTCTCAACTACAAGAGAAATGGTGAATCAAAATCAGATAATTTAGGAAGACCTGCATCTCTGTCTGAAAAGATTAATTGTTCTTCCGCAATACCCCAATCGTAACCAAAAGATCCAAAGTGAATTCCTGCATCACACTCTTTATCAAATGGTAAGGACTGAAAATAAGTCATTTGAGTATTGTCTTCTAAAGAGAGAAATCCATGAGCGCACCCCTCTGGAACATAAAGCATATCTCTATTTGATTCACTCAATTCAAAGACTTCATATTCACCATAAGTTTTGGAATCTTTTCTTAAATCAAGTACGACATCCTTAACTGCGCCTCTTGCAACATAAACGATTTTAGATACATTATGTTCTGGAACTTGGAAGTGCATACCTCGAATAACATTTTTTTGAGAAATCGAAAAATAACATTCTCTTAATTTAAATGTCGGATCAATCTCTAAAATCTTTTTCTCATCAAAAGGTTTGATAAATGCGCCTCTATTATCTGCATGATGAAAAGGCTTAATAAGATATAAGTTTTCTATTTTAGATTTATGAAATTCCATACTGACTCATGAATTCATCAATTTGATGATGTGTTATTATTTTTCCATTCTTATAAAATTCTTTATACCACTCAACAGTCCATTCAATTGTCTTTTCGGCACCAAGCATTTCTCCCCATTTAAGAAACTTTCTTGCTTTTGAGCAATCAAGCATCAAAAGATTCGCTTCATGCCTAAACTCATTAGACTTATGTAAATTGAACCGTACATCTTCCCAATATTTTTGAAAGATTTCAGTAAGCTCAAGAACTGTCAGAGTTGAATCTGCACTTGGTCCAAAGTTCCAAGAAGTAGCAAATTCTTTTTTACCTTCATATAAAAGCGCTCCTAACTTCAAATATCCTAGAAGCGGTTCTAGAACATGTTGCCAAGGTCTCACCGCTGAAGGATTTCTAATCTCAACAGCTTCATTCTTTACCGTGGCCCTTACAATATCAGGAATGATTCTATTTTCGGCCCAATCACCACCGCCGATTACATTTCCTGCTCTAACAGTTGTAATAAGGGTATTGTGGTCTTTACCGTAATTATCTAAATTAAAAAATGAGCGAATATAACTAGATGTCATTATCTCAGTACAAGCTTTCGATGAGCTATATGGATCATGTCCGCCAAGTCTATCATTTTCACGATAACCCCATTCCCATTCCATATTCTCATAACACTTATCAGTAGTAATACTTACGATTGATTTAACTGATCCAACTCTTCTACAGGCCTCATAGACATTCATTGTTCCGATGACATTTGTTTGATAAGTTTCTACAGGATTTTTATAAGAATATTGAACTAATGCTTGTGCGGCCAAATGAAAAACGATCTCAGGCTTAAAAGCACTTATGACTTCATCAATTTTTTGAGCATCATTAATATTTAGATAATGAGACTCAATATCTAAATTAAGACGTTCAAAGTGATTATCTTCAGCTGGCTCCAATGAGATCGCACAGATTTCACTGTCCATTTTATCTAACCACTGAACAAGCCAACTACCTTTAAAGCCAGTATGACCAGTAACAAGTACTCTTTTTCCCTTATAGAAAGCTTTTAAACTCATAAATCACCAAATTTTCCAAGGAGCCTTGTCATTTTCCCACATGCCGCTAAGTTGGTTTTTATCCCTTAGCGTATCCATTGGCTTCCAAAATCCATCATGCTTATAGGCCATAATTTGAGAATCTTTTGCCAAATTCTCCATTGGATCTTTTTCAAAAATAGTAGAATCATTTTCGATGTAATCAATCACTTCTGGCTGACAAACGAAGAAACCTCCATTAATCCAACCACCATCACCTTTAGGTTTTTCCAAAAATTTTGAAACGCTTCCTTCATCATTCATTTCAATCGCACCGAAACGCCCATCAGGTTGAACCGTTGTGACTGTCATATGCTTTCCGTGACTTTTATGGAAATCAACTAATTCTTTAACATTAACATTTGAAACACCATCACCATAAGTAAGCATAAAAGGTTCATTATTAATGTAATCTTTTGCTCTTTTCACTCTTCCACCAGTCATTGTATTTAAGCCGGTGTCAATAAGGGTGATCTTCCAATTTTCAGAAAACGTTTTATGAACTTCTAGTGAGTTATCTTCTAAATTAATTGTTACATCTGATCTATGTAGGAAATAATTAGCAAAGTATTCTTTTATATAATAGCCTTTGTACCCACAAAGGATAACAAAGTCATTAAAGCCATATGACGAGTAAATCTTCATAATATGCCAAAGAATTGGCATTCCACCAATTTCAATCATTGGCTTAGGCTTTAAATTTGATTCCTCACTAATCCTTGTTCCAAATCCACCTGCTAATAATAAGACTTTCACTATAGAACTCCTAATGCTCTAGACATTGTGCTTGCAATATAATCTAAATGTTTTTCTTCAAGTCCAGGCCATACACCTACCCAAAAAGTATCATTCATAATTCTTTCTGTATTTGGTAATTCACCTATAACTCTCTTCTCAATACCCTGATAAAGAGGCTGTTTTAAAAGACTTCCACCGAATAAAAGACGTGTTCCTATTTTATTCTTCTCAAGAAAAACAGTTAGCTCACTTCTTTTCATGGGAGAATTTTCTTTTACAGTAATTGGAAAACCAAACCAACTTGGTGTTGAATTCGGAGTTGCTTCAGGCAAGATTAGAAATTCTTCAAGTGGTTTCAATTTTTCTTTTAAGTAATTAAAGTTTGAAACTCTTTTTTCAATAAACTGATCAAGCTTCTTAAGTTGAGTACAGCCAATAGCCGCCTGCATATCAGAGACTTTTAGATTATATCCGACATGAGAATAAATATATTTGTGATCATAGCCTTTAGGAAGATCCCCAAGCTGCATATTGAATCGATTATTACAAGTATCATCCTTTCCAGGAGGGCACCAACAATCTCTTCCCCAGTCACGCATTGATTCTGCTAATTTTTTAAGTTTTGCTGAGTTTGTTAGAACTGCTCCCCCTTCACCCATAGTCATATGATGGGCCGGGTAAAACGAAACAGTAGCAAGGTCACCATAAGTTCCAATCTGCTTACCATCGTACGTTGCACCAACAGCATCACAGCAATCTTCAATTAGCCAAAGATTGTGTTTCTCACAGAATTCTTTAACTTCTTTAACTTTAAAAGTATTTCCAAGAGTATGTGCAATCATAATTGCTTTGGTTTTATCACTTAGAGCTTTTTCCATTTCTTTAAGATCGATTTCATATGTTCCAAGTTCAACATCAACAAAAACGGGAACACAACCATATTGTACGATTGGGTTAACAGTTGTTGGGAAACCTGCTGCAACAGTAATAACTTCATCACCGGCCTGAATTCTTCTATCGCCTAATTTTGGTGATGTTAAAGCTGCAAAAGCAACAAGGTTAGCCGATGAGCCTGAGTTCACCAACAGGCAATATCTCTGATCCATTTTCTCAGCAAATTCTTTTTCGAATTTGTGCGCGAAACGTCCAGCTGTTAGCCACATATCAAGAGAGCTATCCACAAGAGCGAGAAGATCCTCTTTATCAAGAACTTTACCCGATACAGGGATATAACTTTCTCCAGGAATAATGTTTCTTTTTTCAAGTGAATCGTAATACTCACCAGTCGCTGATAAAACCTTCTCTCTCATTTATATTTCCTTTTAATTTAATTTCAAAATTACCCAGTTTTCGTCTTCATATTCAATGAGCTCATTATATAGTGCTAGATCTAAATCGTTAATATCTTGCTTACTAATAATCGCGTGAGAAATCTTATCTTTATTCATAAAATCCTTAAGCTTATCAATAAAAACTTGATTCTTAGGACTTAACGCATATAGTTCATCAAGAATTAATATTTTTTCAGCATATTCATAAGTCTCCTCAGACTCTCCAACAAAGAAAGTTCTCTCTAAAGAGCCAAAATAAGCATATCGATTAGTCTCAAATTCAAAAATAGCATCAATCCAAGAGTATGTATTTCTTCTTGGCATCAAATATGTAAACTCTCGAGGAGTTTTATTTACGAACTCTATAACAGGCTTAATCTTTTGATACTCTCTATCTTGTTCCGTGACTTTAACTTTATCTAAGAAATATCCTTTATAGTCAGATAAAGACTTCTTAATTTGTGTTGTGGCCGGAGTAAATCTCCACTTTGTCATCGCTAGAATAATAAGAATGGGAATGACAATCGCGACAATCATCTTCTGCTTTCTATCTTCCAGATCTTTTCTCTTTAAGAAGACAAGCCAAGAAAATACGATAACAAAGAAACTATAGTAATAACTTCTCCATAGCCAAGTTAACCTAATGAATCCTACACGGTCGGCAAAATAATGCATAACGAGGGAATAAATTAACGAAGCAACATAAAAAAGAATGCCAAAACAAACGACTCGATTCTCCAAAAAGTAGTTTTTACTTTCCTTCTTTCGAGTAAGAAACCAAAAAAGAACAATTACAACAGTTATAACTAAGTATGGAGCATGATAAGAAAGAATCTCATAGAAAACGTCTTCATTAAAAACGTGAGCTCGATAGACAAGTTCTGCAATATTCTTTTCAACAACCTTGTTTAATCCACCAGGCTTTTTAAAACATAGAAATACAACCATCGAGTAGATGACAAATAAAGTTTGAGAAAGAAGTTCTCTTAGGTTCTTAAACGGGGCCTTAAAATTATGTATGAGATACAGAAGAATCAAAGTTCCATATAAGAGCGGCAAATAGTAAACAACACTAACAGGATAGAGATAGAGAGCAATCGTAATACATAAAAAAGCGAGTAAGTGATCTGTTTTAGACTTATTTAATTTTACAAAGTAATAAAATGATACTGGAAAAAACATAAAACCGAACATTTTTGGAACATAAGTCTCATATCTTAACCAGTTAAAGTAAGCTGATTGAGAAAGTGTTACAACACTCATAAAACCAAAAAGCGTTGGACCAAAGAAATGTAAAACAATCAACGAAATGATTAAGACTGTACTAACCCAGATACTACTAGCAAAAACTTTTGAAACCTTATATTTATCGATTCCAGTTTTCTTTGAAAAAGAAGTCATAACGTTAAATATTTTAGATTCGACTTCGTATCTCTGATCTAATCTGGCATCTCTGTAACGATGTAATTCGCCTTTTGAGCTTTTTACTTCATTAGCAGATTGAATAGATAACATCAAAACACTATCACTCGTTGCATGTCTATATTTACCATATGAAGGTATATGATAATGACTACGAGATAAAATAAAGACCGTTAATGTCGTAAGTAATACAAAGAGAATTCTTTGTATATTCTCTTTGTTAAACATCTTTTACATCTATTTTTGAATTAAATTGAGCTGTTCTCGCAGAAATAATAAATTGGTAAGCAAATGCTTTAGGCCAAACTTTTACAAATCCAGAATACAACCAATCCAAACATTTAATAACTTTACTACTTCCTGTCGATTCAAAGAGAACTTCAAATGGAAAGTTCGAATACTTTACATCTAGTACTTCTAGCCCTGATCTACGAATTAATTGTAATGCAGTATCTTTAGTATAGAGATGAACATGATTATGAGATAGAGGCCCTTTCTCACCATAATTAAAACGTCCAATAAGCAAGGAGATTCTATAAAACCAAAGTGCAATATTTGAGATTACGAGAACAAATTCACCGTCTTCTTTAATAAATTGAGAAGTCCAATTAATGACATCTTTTGGATAGCGAAATTTTTCAATTGTTTCGGCCATTACAATATAATCGTACTTTCTCTCTGTTAACCTCAGAACCTCTGTAAGTGAATCGCGACTTAGAAAGTCAGCTTGAAGAGAATTCTCTAGAGCGCTCTTTTCATTTTTTTCAATCACTGAATCATATTTCTGGGACTTCTCCTCAAGTGATGCTCTCAATAATCCATGTGAAGAGTTCACATCCAAAAGGTTTCCAGGGGTTTTAACTCTTTTTAGAATCATCTCATGAGCAGAAAAACGACTTAGTTTCTTTCTAAAGACAACATCCCTTTCAATAAAAAACCTCGAATTTCTAATAATATGAAGTTGATGTAAACGATACTGAAGAACAGCTAAACAAACAGAAATTGCATAACTTATACCATTAACATTACACTCCTCTTCTCCATAATATGTTTGAATTGGAATTTCATTGATATTCACATTTAAAGCACGACACTGAATAATGATTTGAGTATCGAAGTGCCAATCATCAGTATTCTCTTGAAATGGTATTTTCTTTAAAACATTAGAAGAGTACATTCTATAGCCCGAATGAAATTCAGAGAGTGCTGTACCTAAAACGATATTTTCAAAAGATGTTAAAACCGTGTTTCCAAGCCATTTATAAAGGGGCATCCCACCAGAAAGCGCATCTTTTTTATTAAGCATGCGCGAACCAAAAACGACTTCAGCCTTTTCTTTAAAAATGGGTTGAATCATTTTCGGTAACATTTCAGGAGAATACTGCCCATCACCATGAAGCATCACAGTATAATCAAACTCATTTTGCAAGGCATACTGATAGCCGGCCTTTTGATTGCCACCATAACCTAAATTTCGAGGGTTAGAGAAAAGCTTAAATTTATCTCGAAATTCACATTTCTGAATATATTCTTTCGTTTTATCAACAGTATCGTCCTGACTACAATTATCAAAAACAAAGATCTCATCTACAATGTCGTAGATCCCTTTAGGGATTCTAGAAAGTGTGTTTTGTATTTGACCTGAAGTATTATAAGTAAGAACTAAGATACCAATCTTAGGGAAGTTTTCCGGATCACTTTCTCTTAAATGTTTTATCTCTGCAATTGCGTCATAATCCACTTCAAACGTTATCGGATCACCGTTTCTATTAACTAATACACTTTCCACTTATAAAACTCACTTTTTCAAATATTTACACTTCAAATATAGTCAGAAAAGCGGCAACTGACAAAGGCATGCTGCTTTAAAAGAAAGTAGTAAAAGATCTCTTTTTTTGATAAAAATAATTTAGGAGATCATATGAAACTACTTATTACAGGCGTTGCCGGCTTTATTGGTTACCACACAGCGAAAAAAGCTCTTGAGCTTGGACACGAAGTTGTTGGAATTGATAACTTGAATAGCTACTATCAAGTCTCTCTTAAAGAAGATCGACTAAAACAACTCGGAATTAGTCACAAATCTTCACAATCGACTATTCATGAAAAGCTCTCTTTCTATAAAATAGATATAGCCAATGATCTTGCGATGGATCAGCTCTTTAACAAAGAAAAATTTGATGCTGTCATTCATCTTGCTGCGCAGGCAGGTGTTAGATATTCAATCGAATCCCCTCGTACATATATCAATTCAAATGCAGAGGGTTTTCTTAATGTCCTGGAAGGTTGTAGAACGACTCAGGTTAAACATTTAATTTATGCTTCATCGTCTTCTGTTTATGGAAACAATAACAATACTCCATTCAAAACAACTGACCCTGTTGATCACCCTGTCAGTCTTTATGCCGCAACAAAAAGGGCCAATGAATTGATGGCCCACACATATTCTCATCTCTATAAACTTCCAACGACAGGACTTCGCTTCTTTACTGTCTATGGACCATGGGGACGACCGGATATGGCCCCATTCCTTTTTACAGAAGCAATCCTTCAGGGAAAACCAATTAAAGTTTTTAACAATGGTGATATGGAACGTGATTTCACCTTTGTTGACGATATCGTAGAAGCTCAATTGAAGCTTCTTGATCACATCCCTCAAAGTGATCCAGCAAATCAGAATGATAATCCTAATACTTCATCTGCACCTTTTAAGATTTTTAACATTGGAAACTCTAGCCCAGTTAATCTTATGAAGTTTATTGAAACAATCGAAAAATATACCGAAAGCAAGGCCGTAAAAAACTATATGCCAATGCAACCAGGTGATGTTTCTAAGACATACGCAGATGTAGAAGACTTATTTGAAATGATTAATTTTCGTCCTAAAGTTGATTTAGAGAAGGGAATTAATGAATTTGTTGAATGGTTTAAATCTTACTATAAATAAAAAAAGACCTAGTTAGCACTAGGTCTTTTTTTATTCATGTCTTTGAAAAACTTTTTTAAACATACTCTTCGCAAATGTTCTCCAATAACTAAGCTCACCATAACGTCGGCCTATCTCGTCAGAGTAGTAATTACGAAGTCCTTCAGTTGGCTCAAGAACTTTTACATGCTCCATTTCTTTTAAAGCATAATCAATCTTCTCTTGCTCTAGGCTGCGTTCTTTTTGATCTAATTGATGAAGCATATGAGAATAAAATTGAATCATATTATCACTTCTTGGAGCGAAGAAGCCTTGGACATTTTTTACAAGCATAACTTGAACTGAAAAAAACAAACAAATCGTAAGAAGAACAAACTTCTCAGTCATTGTCGATAAAATCTTCTTCTCAACAAAAATCCCATAAAGAAAAGGAGCAATAATAACAGTATACGTTAACGCCCAAAAAATAGATGGAACATAGAGAGTTCTTGGATGTGGATTAAACATTGTATGTGGCCCAAGAGAAATACTAACAACGGCTAATGCGGCCAAAACAATTCTAGCATTTGTACTCATTCTCTTTATAAGAAAGTAAAAAGCAACGAGTGAGATCACACTTACGAGTAATACAAATATGATTTGCATAACATTATTTGCTAGATCAAGAGGAAAAGCTGAATAAAAAATTCCTTCTACAAAATGCACGGCTTTTCCAACTAGTTTTACGATAATCGATGAGTCAGCAGTTTGAGATTTTGAGTATTGATTACTTGAAAATCCACCGGCTCCACCATGATATAGAAACTTAGTTGCAACAAAAGAAGCAAGGCCCAAGACAGAAAGTAGAACTGTCTTATTGAAAAACTTAATCTTCCCCGCTTCTTTCAAGCTTCTTACATAGCTGATAAGAATAAAAAGAAGTGGTGCTGCAAATCCCATTTCCTTTCCAAAAAGAGAAAGGAACCATAAGCAAAGAGCGAAAAAGAAAATCTTCGTATCTTTTTCCCCACCCTTAAAGTAACTCCAAGCTACGTGATAAGAGCACAGGACAAAGAAGAGACAGATCATATCACTGTTCTGGTTTGGCCATACAATTGGAAAAGCTGCAGAGCTCAATAGTGTCCACAAGCAAACAGCAAAGATACTGATATATTGCTTAAATCCAATTTTCACAAATAAAGAATATCCCAAGTACATTAAGATAAAATGAAACGATAATTGAGAAGCGTGAAAGGCAAAATCGTTAAACCCGAAAAGTTCATACTGAATAGCAAACCAAAGGTGCCATAGTGGTCTAAAATACATTTCAGTAGCAAGTTTTCCTTGCTCTAAGAAAGAATAATCAGAAAGAGGAATAGTAAGAATAAAGTCTTCCCCATTAAAACCATATCCTAGAGTTACTCCGTGAAGTAAAACGAGAAAAAAGGCTAAAACCATGGCAACAGTAAAGTTTGATAAACTTTTATCACTGCCAAAAATTTCATTTGGCCAATTAAAATTTTTAATTAGTTCAATAATCTTCATATTATTCCTTATTTTTTTCGAAAAAATCACTCTTATAAGAACCACTTATTGAAAGAGCACAGACCAGTAATCCAACAACATACCAAGCAGAAATATTAATCAGAGTTGTATGGAAGATCCCAAAAAAGAGGTGTGAGAGCATACCAAAAGTTAAAACAAAGAGAACGACTTTTTGCTCACCTGATGAGCGAATGATTGATTTGACAGCATAAACTAATGTCAAAATAAAAAATGCAAAAAATGGAATAAGACCAAAAAGTCCCAATTCACTTGCAACCCCAAGGTAATTATTATGAGGAGTAAGAACATCACCTCTCGTCTGCCCAGGTAAACCAGTTGCATAAAATTTCGATTGGTCATAACCAACACCAAAAACAGGATTCTTTAGAAATAGATTAGCATTAATCTTCCAAACAAGAAGTCTCCACTGTGACGAGGTCTGTTTTACTGCAAGATCATAATACTTTTCATTATTTGAAGGAGCATAGTCCTTGTTCATATTATAACCATAGTTGGTTGTATCAATTAAAAACTTTCTTGGAATTGCCTTATTGATCGCTTTTAGAACTTTTGAACGTTCAACAAGAGGTTTTTCGGAAATTAAAATCTCTGGCCCATGTGTTGGATACACAATTGTCCAACAAAAAATAAGAAATAAATGCAATGTTCCAAACTTCAAAATCTTAGAAATCTTTCCCTTCATAAAAAAGATATAAAAGAGAGAAAGAGAGATAAAAGGAACATATATAGAGAAAATAGCTGCCCTAGATAAAGTCAGGTAACTTGTAAAAACAAATGGCATTGATAGGAGAAAGTACTTCATACTTTTCTTTGGATCTTCAGTCACGACTGAATAGGCATAACTTAACACCGCTGGAGCAATCATAAGATAGGCAAAAGCATTCGCATTGTTCTCAGTCCCCTGGATAACGATCGAATCCTCAATGAAATAAAGAAACGGACGCGTATAGCCAGAAGTAAAAAATCGTTTTCCAGTGAAGAATTGGTAGAAGGCAATAAATACGGCAAAAAGTGATGATGCTAAAAATGCATTAACAAGAAAATTCAATCTTTTAAAATTCGATATCGTACTTCTTAAAACGACAACAAGTAAGCAATAACCCAAGACCGATATAAAAGTAATTAACGACTGTTTTAAGTCTGCTTTAAAAAATATTGAAGGAAGTAGCGAAAATGAAAATAGAACAAGGATTGATTCTAGCTTTCCAAATTTTACAGCTTGCTTCTTTAAAAAGTAACTTGCTCCAAAATAAAGAAATAAGAAAGCAAAAATGATCTTCACACCACTTAGCCATGGATAATTATCAAACTTTGGTACCGCTCCTAAAGGAATTAAAAAAGAAAGAGCGAGAATAAATGTGACATAAATTTGATTCTGAGTAACTGACTTTAATGAAATTTTGCTAGCTTGATACATTTTGGTTTTTCACACTTTTTAATGATTGATCAGAATTTACATCCTGACTATTAGAAAGATTAATGACTTCTGCTTCACGGTTTCTTAAGTTGTTTAAAAAGTAAAAAGTAACGAATAAAACAACAGTGACGCCTAGAAGAAGTATTTCCGGAACAAAGTCCCATTTAACAAAAGAGGCAAACTTTTTTTGAAGAACATAAATAACTCCAACAACTAAAAAGTTAACCGAAATAAGACTTAATGAAGCTTGTACGTGAGTTAAACCAAGATCAATTAAGATATGGTGTAAATGATTTCTATCCGGACTCATTGGCGAGCGTCCATTCTTAATACGAACACAGATCACTCTGAAAGTATCGAAAATAGGAATAATTAAAACTCCAATCGCAAAAACGGGAGCCGATAGAATAAAACTAGTTTCTTTATTGAATTCAACAAATTTAATAGCAAGAATTGAACTAATCAGTCCAATAACAAGGCTTCCGGTATCACCCATAAAGATCTGTGCAGGAGTCTTGTTATAAAAAAGAAATCCCGTACAACCACCTAAAAGAGTAAAAGAAAGAAGGGCCCATGACGCAAGATCATGAGTTGCAAAGAAAGTCCCAAATGCGAGACAGATAAAAACAGCAATTCCACCTGCTAATGTATCAATCCCGTCGATAAAGTTGAAAGAGTTTGTTATTCCAACAATTGCAATCATTGAAAGGATATAAGAGAAGAATTCAGAAATTCCATAAATCCCAAAAATTCCATACATACTTGTCAAACGAATGTCTGCGAAATGAACGAGAATAAATGCTACGCCTACTTGAACGAGAAGTTTCTTATAGGCAACGATATCGAAGATATCATCTTTAATACCAATAAAGAAAACGAGGAGTAAGCTACAAATAATATACTGTAATTCACTAAATTGAGGACCATTAATCCAAAAGCTTAAACTAATTAGGACGGCAGCAAAAATAGCAACACCACCCAGAGTCGGGATCTGTCCTTTATGAATCTTTCTCTCACATTTTTGCTCATACAATCCAGTTAATCTAATTATATTAATAATCGAAGGGATTGAAACAACACTGATAAAAAGTGATGTTAAAAAAGAAGCAATATAAACGAGATAGACTGAATCCATTTAGAAAGTTCCTTCAAGTTCCCTAAGATCTTTAAGGAGAGCGATCAACTCATCTTCCGTTAACTGGCTTGTATTGTGCGAATTGTATTCCATCGCCTCAGTAATATCAGATTCTCCATCTTCAAAGTAAGCACCATAGTTTAGGTCTCTTTGGTCAGGAACAATTCTAAAGTAATTTCCAAGATCCTCAGCTTTTACCATCTCTTCTCTTGTTAGTAGAGTTTCGTAAAGCTTTTCACCATGACGAGTACCGATCACTTTAATTTCATGATCATGCTTGCCCATCATCGACTTGATAGCCTTAGCCAGAGTTTCAATTGTAGAAGCTGGAGCCTTTTGAACAAAAATATCTCCATTGCGACCATTTTTAAATGCATAGAGAACTAACTCAACGGCCTCATCTAAACTCATCATATAACGAGTCATTGAAGGATCTGTTATTGTAATTGGCTGATTCGCTTTAACTTGATCGATAAAAAGAGGAATTACTGAACCTCTTGATGCCATGACGTTACCATAGCGAGTTCCACAGATAACTGTTTGCTCGTCATCAAGTTGGCGAGACTTAGCGATGAAAGTTTTTTCCATCATTGCCTTACTCATCCCCATAGCATTGATAGGATAAACGGCTTTGTCAGTACTCAAGCAAATGACCTTCTTAACACCTTCTGCAATTGCAGCATTAAGAACATTTTCAGTTCCTAAGATATTTGTTTTAACAGCTTGAATTGGATAAAATTCACAAGATGGAACTTGTTTTAAAGCTGCTGCATGAAAAACGTAGTCAACGCCTCTCAAGGCAGTTTGAACAGAGTTCTGATCGCGTACATCTCCAATATAAAACTTAAGTTTCGAAGAGCTATACTGCTTTCTCATATCATCTTGTTTTTTCTCATCACGAGAAAAAATGCGAATCTCTTTAATAGAGGTATCTAGAAAACGACGTAAAACAGCATTCCCAAATGAACCCGTTCCACCCGTTATTAATAAAGTTTTTCCATCAAACATATCATCTCTCAATTTTATTTAGGTCAATATCATAAACACAAATTATCAACATGTGAACTAACTACTTAAGATATTTTTATCTTATTTATGCCAAACAACACGGTTCACATATTCCGTATAACTTGAAATAATTTTGACAACGTGCGAGGAAACATTGCTTACTTCGTAGTCTCTAATTTGATTGAACTTTCTCGAATCATCAGATGTAGCCAATTTAATTGAATTAATAACACCCTCTGCAGTTAGACCTGACATAACGACAGCTCCAACATCCATCCCTTCAGGTCTTTCGTGTGTCTTTCTAATCATAACTCCAGGGAAGCGCATTGCATCAACCTCTTCTGTCAATGTTCCACTATCCGAAAGAACGCAAAAGGCACATTGTTGAAGTTGATTGTAGTCAAAATATCCTAGAGGCTTACTTAGAATCACTCTCTCATCTAATTCGAGATCACTGAGAGCATCGATTCTCTTTCTCGTTCTAGGGTGAACAGAAACGAGAACTTTCTTATCAAAATGTCTTGCGGCTTCATTCAGTGAACCGAGAAGCATTCTTAGATCTGTTTCATAATCAACATTTTCCTCTCTGTGAGCACTAACAAGTATGTATCCATGCTTATCTAAACCGAGGTTTTCTAGAACTTTCGATGAATTAATACTGTCTTTATAAGTTTCATAAATCTCAGGAATTGGACTTCCCGTCTTTATGATCGTCTCAGGCTTAATCCCCTCTCTCTCTAAATATTTTCTCGCGTGATCAGAGTGAACCATATTGATATCGCTTAAATGATCGACGATTTTTCTATTCAACTCTTCAGGAACGAGTTGATCAAAGCATCTATTTCCTGCTTCCATGTGGAAAACCGGAATCTGAAGCCTTTTAGCACTAAGAACGCATAGGCAGCTATTTGTATCACCATAAACGAGTAGAGCATCTGGCTTTGCTTCTCTAAGATACTCATCACTTTTTGAAATAACATTTGCAACAGTTTGAGATGCACTCTCTCCTGCAACATTAAGAAACATATCCGGTTTTCTAATACCTAAATCTTCGAAGAAAACTTGATTTAATTCGTAATCATAGTTTTGTCCTGTATGAACAAGCTTATGATCAAAGAACTCGTCACACTTTTTTATGACCTTCGAAAGTTTAATAAGCTCAGGTCTAGTTCCTACGATTGTTACAAGTTTCAACTTCATTTCTCTCTCCAAAATTATATAAAATGTTTGTTATTTTTTTCATCTGTAAGTCTCTCTTAAAAAAGCGAGAATAGTATGAGTGTCCGTTGAGCCCCATCTCATTTCTTTGCTCTTTCGTTAATGAGATAAACTTTTGTATATTATTGGCTAAGTGTTCCACATCATCAAACTTGCTGACAAGACCACACTGCGCAAGATTGATCAACTCCTCAGTCTCCCCTTCAATTGAAGCGAGTATAGGCTTAGCACAAGCTAGATATGACTGAATTTTACTTGGTACTGTAATCTTAAACGTCTCATCATTTCTAAGTCCTAAATACATAACATCGGCTATGGAAAAGAATGAAGGCATCTCTTTTCCAGGACGAGAACCTAGAAAAGTAATTTTATCTTCCAATTCATTGTCTTTTACAAATTGCTCAAGAGTTTCCCTATTTCTTCCATCCCCTAAGAGAAGAAGACGAATATTTAAATGTTCAACTTTCTTAATGGCCAGAACAAGAGTTTCGAGACCTTGTGCTACGCCAATATTTCCAGCAAACATAAGTGTAAATATATTGGGATCATAGAGCGACTTAGCTTCTGTATTAACTTTCTCATCACTTGGTAATAAAGAGCTGTAGAAATCTTCGGCCCAATAAGGAAAATATTCAATATTAGCTTGATCATGGCGCTTACGTACCGACTTTTCGAAGCCCTTACATGAAACGAGAATGAGATCGCTCAGGCGATAAATTACTCTTACAGCAACGTCCACAACAGAAAGAATCTTTTTATTATTAATTGTTTTTGTCGCAACGAGACTCTCTGGCCACAGATCAGTAATCCACAACACGGAAGGGACTCGAAAAAATATTTTCAACACAAGTGCCGGGATGGCCATAAAAATAGGAGAAGTTTGAGTAACGAAAGTTAAATGAAACCGATATTTTAGATGTAAGAAAAAGGAAAAAAAGCTCGCAAAGAATGGAAAGCTAATATAATTCAAAGCAAGCTGAATCTTACTCGTTCCTCTTGCAATAAGAGGAGAACGATAGATGGTAATATCTTTATAAGTTTCTTTTAACGGACGTAAAAAACTGTAACCTTCGTCAAAAATACCTAATGGATAATTTGGTTTTCCAGTTAAAACCACAAGGTCAATTCTCTCTCGATCTAAACCATTCACAAGATCATTAAACCTGAAATTTTCAGGCCAAAAATGTTGTGATACGAGAAGAACTTTTTTTTTCACATTAACTTCTTAAGTTTTCGTAGTATTCATTATCAACAGATAAGTCTTTAACAAGCTCTTCCCAAGATGGTGGATTAAATCCTGTTTTTTCATTAAAAATCTTTCCATCCAAAGATCTGTCGAGAACAAAATCCGAATTTTTATGAATTGTTATCTCTTTTCCAAAATGATCTTTTACTAAATTTAAGAGATCAAATTTCGATATCTTTGGACTCGCCACATTAAGTACACCTGAAAGATCTGGATTTTTGAAAACAATAGAATCCAGTATTCTAGCAATCGTTTCGGTTGGATATCCAGTGTAGATAGCTTTATCAAAACCTTTAATCTCACCTTCTTGTGAAAGAAACCATTCGATTAGACTTCCCTTTGGAAAAATCTCACGCCCAATGATTGAAGTTCTCATTGTTAAGCAATGTTTAGAATAATCCACTTCTCCAAGAAATTTTGATCTTCCATAAAGGTCTGTCGCATTAGATTGATGCTGTTCATTGTAAAAACCTTCAGCACCATCAAAGACGCAATCAGTACTAAAGTGAACAAGCTTAGAATTATATTTTTCACAAATTGAAGTCAATTCGTGAGGTAATAAAGAATTTATTTTAATCGATGTAATATGATTTTTTGAAGCATCGATTTGTTTTATAATTCCGACACAGTTTAAAACATAGTCAGGGCCAATCTTTTTAATCGCTTCTTCTACCGAATTTAAATTATTAACATCGACATCTGTAATGGCCTTTTCTAGGTCAATATGAGGAAGATGATTAAGTTCCGAAACTTTATTTCTTACCGTTGCATAAACATCATGATTCTTACTAAGAGAACTCCAAAGACGATGCCCTAGCATCCCTGTTCCACCAATTACCAATATTTTCACATTTACTCCATGTTCTTCATTTTTTGAAAAGTTACAATCATCTCACCTCCATAAAATGGTAAGGGTAACCTTTTAAGAAATCTAGGAAGTGGTTTGTAAAACAATGAAAAGATCCACCTAAGCTCAGGTCCAAAAAAATTCAATTGATGATAAACATATTCAGGTGTTAGTTTTTTCACATGAGCATCAAATAATACTTCCCCAAAGTTGTATTTCAAAGCTAATTTTTTTAAACTTTTCCTCGAAAAATAAAAAGTATGTTCAGGAGCAGCATATGGAAACCATTTGCTTCCCAACAGATACCTTAAAAAAGATCCTTCATTTGGAGTTTGTATAACAAGCGCCCCCCCTTCCTTGAGATTTTTTTTCGCGAATTTAAAGATTTGTACAGGATCTAACATATGCTCAATTAGCCCAAATGCTGTTATGTAATCGAACTTCTTGGACGAGTCGAATTCTTCAATTGCTCCATTGAATATTCTTCCACAATGCTTTTTATTAGCGATATCAGAAGCATTTTTTTGCAACTCAACCCCATATGTTTCCCAGTCTTCTTTAGCGACGAGATCTAAGAAAAGACCATCAAAGCATCCTATATCTAGTAAAGAAGGTTTTTCTGGAATATTAAGCTTATTCTTAATGTAAGTTAAAAGTTGATGATAAACATCTAACCTTGCAGATGAGTTTTTAACATCATAATTTCCGTTATCTTCTCTTTCTTTATAATGTTTTATTAATACATCCATCGACGGCATAGGAGATAACGAGGAGACATTACATTCATTACATCTTAAAAAATTATAACCTTGCTTTTTAAACATAAAGTCACGTCGATCTGAATCACAAATTTTACAGTTTTCCATTATCTTTCCATTTGTTTAATATTACCAAAAATACTTAATGCTTTTTCAAAGCTTACCGATTTTTCACTATTTTTAGTTGCTGTACAACCAAAATTAATAATCTCTCTATTTAAATCTCTAGAATTAGCTTCTAATATATTTAAAAGTAACTTTTGCATCTCATCAACTGGTAATTGTCCTATGATCTTCTTCCTAACATCCTCTTCAATCGAATCTCCTTTCACAAAAGAACCAATTCTAAGAACACTTACAAGAGGTATTTTCATATTAGATAGGACAAGCTTTTCATAATTTATTAGTCGATCAACATTAGAATCCGTTGAATTGATTACAGTTCTTTCGTCACATAGTTTTTTTTCCTTCCCTATTGCTTCAGAATAAACAGCTAAACTAGAAAAAAAGTAAAATTTTGGTATTTTCAATATTGCCAACATTTCCAAAAAAGCATGCATCGACAATATATCATCTTCAATTTTTTGTTTTTCATTAGAAGAGTTAGAATCAGTGAAAAAGAAAACAGATTGAACTCCTCTTATAGATTTTAAAGCACAACCGACATGCCCGATCTCGCCATGAACAACTTCTACATTTTCACCAAATCGACTAAGAACAGAATCACATGTGCCCTTATTTTTTTCCAATAACCTAACCTTGACTCCATTTGATATTAAAAAATCAATAAGATTCTCTCCATATTTTTCGACAGCCCCAACAAGTAAAACAGGTGCATTTTTTAAAACGATTGGAGCTAAAATTTCACTGCTAATATGAGGAGCAAGATTTAAAAAGATTCTTGGAAGAGTGACAACAGGAAACAAAAGAAGAGAAAACAAAAAAAAGAACAACTGATTTTCAAATAAAACAGAACCTAAAGTAATCAAGGCGACAAAGACCATCAAGAAGAGTAAAGATTTTTTAACACTAGAGGCTTCCCCATTTCTACCATAAATTCCAAAACTCCATGCCCCAGTTAACAAAAATAAACATGAAAAATAAAGTTCATACACAGAAACCGCTACATTAAACAACTTCAAGATAGTAAAAAGAAAAAAACTTAAAAATGATATTGCTAATAGATCATATAACAATCTTGCTTTATTTGGACCCATTTCAGCGTACTCTTTTAATAAGCCCTTTATAGGATATTTCAAATAGCTCCAAAAGACATGAGGCTGATAAACAAACGAACTACCTCGCTGATCACAATCTCTAGTATAAAGAGTAACAGGAATTTCAATGAAATTTAATTTCCTTTTTTTTAGAAAATATAATTCTTCCATAATTGACGGAAAACGATTTTCTTGAAAATCAAAGTCATGAATATATTCTAGCTTAATAGCACGATACCCATTAGTACAATCACTTAAACCCAATCCAAATAACTTTGATGCTACAATATTACCTATCCACGAAATAACCCACCTCTTAAATGGTACTCCTTCAACACGCCCTCCACCTTTGTAACGTGTTGCCTTGATAAAGTCGTAGCCTTCATACATTTTCTCTATAAAACGTGGAATATCCTTAGGGTCATTCGTCAAATCCGAATCTAAATGTATGATGTATTCAAAACCATTTTTATACGCAACCTTATTTGCTGAACTCAAAGCTTGACCATAACCCTTATTGGATTCATGAACTACTAGAATAAAGCCTATTTCTGATTTTAATTTCTGTAAAACTTCAAGAGTATTATCAGAGCTACCGTCCTCAACAACGAGCAATTGAACATCCGCATTCTCTATAGAAGAACACCATTGATGTATTGTTCTAATACATCGTTCAGCACCCATAGACTCATTAAACATTGGAACCGCAACACAAACTCTAATTTTTTTTTCCATAAACTCTCTATATTCTTATTATTTTATAACTATCATTTTTGTAAACTACAGGATATTTTAAATTATTTATTTCAGAGCTGATTACGATATAATTCAAGCCAAACTTCATCTTTATGCGCTCCAGCTCATAATTATTTAACTCCAAAATCTTTCTCCCATTTGTTATTTGTTTTATACTTTCTTCATAACTATAACTTTTTAAAGTATAAAAATAAGGATTTCCCACTTTAAACTTTATAACAGGTCTATTCGCTATAACTCTCCAACCATAATAAGATGGATGATCTTTAATATAGAATCCTTCATTCTCATCAGTATTTTGATTTACCCATACCTGCATTTGATAAAAGTCTTTACTCTTATTTTCGATGTAGTTTGACCCACTAATATATTTACGGCCAAGTCCAAACAAAATGAAAAGTGGCAGCAAACCTACAATTTTATATTTTCTAAACAGAAAGAGAAAAAGGCTTAAAAGAAAAAGTGTTGCAAGCGGAAGATAACTATTGAAGTCAATCACTTCAATCCCTTTACTGTATGAGTAAAGAAAGAGTGAAAAGACTGAAAAGCTGCAACCAATAAGAACTTGTTTTACATATTTTGATTTAAACTGCGAGTAAAGAATAAGAGCGAATAGCAATCCTAACAATACAACCTGGAGTTTTTTATCAGGGATGGCATATGCAAAACACTTCACAAAGCTTACAGACATAATAAAAAGAGACACAAGTCTTTGGCCAATTTTAAGCTTAGGCATTTTCTCTTGTGATATAGGTAGAAAGTAGAGGGCCAGACCAAATATACCAACAGAATAAACAAGTGATCCAAACTCAGAAGCATTTAGTAGAATGAGAAGACCAATAAATTGAGCGACAAGATCTTCATCACTTAATCGGATAATTCCTAAGATCAAAATTGGAATTGAAATAAATGACAAGAGTTGTGTTGACCTTGTTCCAATGAGGCGCATTCCAGGAATCACACCAAACTTAACAGAGAGAATGTGAATCAAGATAAATACACAACATGCTATTCCAGTAGATAGGTAAACATTTTGAAATCTCTTATGAACTTCTTTTTTATAAAAATAGCTGAAGGCAAGAATAAGAGCACCCAATAGGAAAAGAATAACTGGAATAATACGGCTCATTCCAGGATTGATATGTCCATTAGAACGAACGAGCTCTTTTAGAATTGATCCAGCAATCTCACTTCCTTTTGAGGCATTGATCAAAGGCCAAGAAATAAAGAGCGCAAGGCCAGCAACTAAAGCACAACAGTCTCTTAGAAAACTTTTTACACTAGTAAAAGTTAAAAGGAGATAGATCCCATAGATACCAATTCCATAGACTCCCATTGAGGGATGGAAGAAACCACCTATTATCACGAATAACAATGCAAGATTTCTTCTCTCTCTCAAAAGAAATAGTAGGCTAAAGCCAATAAACGGTAGTGCAAATAATCCGGCATAAGGCATCCATTCAAGACCACCATAATCAGCTAAATTTTGATTTGTAGGATTAGCTAAAGCACTAAAAAATACGGCTAGGTATGCCGTAAGGTCATTTTTGAAGATTTCTTTTGAAATTAAAAATGTAGCGAGAAAAAAAAGAAAAGATTGTAAAAAGATAACAACCTTAGCAATAGCAAGGGCCGAGATTCCAAACTTTAAAACAATAAGAGTTGAAAGATAATTTAGAGCAGATGCATTTGCAGGTAAAATATTATTCTGAATTTCGTAGTCATTTATAAAACGAGCACTATCTTTAAGATAATTCGAATAGGCTAAAAAAGAATCATCTCCTGCAATTGTAGCAAATCTGATATCAAAGTCCCCAACAAGGAAGATGACAAATATAAGAGAAAAAATAAAAAGGAAAATGATATTTTTATATCTTGAAAGAGCAGTCAAAATTACACCTGGATTAAGAAATAAAACAGGTGTAATTCAACCACAATTAATTCGCTTTATAAACAAAAAACTCGGCTATAACAGCTCTAAAGCGACTTTTTCAATCTCTTTAGCATCCATTTTGTAGTGAGCTTTTAAGTAAGGTTGAGATCCAACAATTGAAGAAAAACCTTCTTTCATCCCAATTCTTCTAAAAGGGATCTTATCGTGGGAACTCTCCATCCACTTTTCAGCGACCAATCCACCAAGACCACCAACAACAGTGTTTTCTTCAACAGTAATAAGCGCCTTATGTTTTGCAACATCACTAAGCCATTGTTCTGTTTCAACATTATTTAAGTCTGGAATTGTATAAACTGAAGAAGTTAGATTATGATTTTTTTCTAATGATTCAGCTGCTTCAAGAACATCAAGACAAATCCCACCACAAGTTACAAAACAAACATCACTCCCTTTTCTAACTAGTTGAGGCTCATTTGTTTTATATTGAGAGAAATCTCTGTCGACAGGAGCATTTGTTTTATCTAAACGAAGATATGAAGTTCCTTTTGAATTAACGAGATGCTCAGTAATATGCTTAACCTCATTTAAATCTGTTGGAGCATAAACACCCATTGGAAAAGATCTCATGATAGAGAGGTCTTCCGTTGCATGGTGAGACATTCCTAGAGCACCATAGCTAAATCCACCACCGATTGATACAACGGTTAGATTTGCATCATGGTAGCAAGCATCATTTCTAATTTGCTCTAAACACCTTAACGTTGAGAAGTTCGCAATCGAGTAGACAAAAACTTTAAATCCTTCAAGAGCAAGCCCAGTAGCTAAACCTAGCATATTTTGCTCTGCAATTCCGGCATTGATAAATTGATCAGGAAGTTCTTCTCTAAATTTATCAAAAACACCAAAACCTAGATCACCAGTGACAAGAATAACTTTTGAATCTTTCTTAGCTAATTCGCTCAATTTTTCAATGAAAGCGTCTCTCATTACTTATCCCTCGTTAACTCTTCAAGAGCTGCATCAAATTCATCACCTTGAGCATTTCGATAATGCCAAAGGACTTGGTTCTCCATAAAGCTTACGCCTTTCCCCTTGATCGTATCAGCAATAACAACAGTTGGTTTATCACCAATAATAATGCTGTCAAACGCACCAATAAGGGCCTTGTGATCGTGTCCATCAACTCTCACGACATTCCAGCCAAAGCTTTCCCACTTATCAGTAAAAGGTTCAAGGGCCATTGTGTTTTCAACAGTATCAAGACTTTGATACTTATTATAATCAACAACAGCAACGAGGTTTCCAAGTTTAAATTGATTAGCAAATAGAGCAGCTTCCCAAACAGAACCTTCATCACACTCGCCATCACCAAGAACAGTGAAAACTCGATGACCTCTTTTTAGTTTTTTAGCCGCTAAGGCCATACCAACGGCCACAGGTAATCCATGACCTAAAGATCCCGTAGAGAATTCAACACCAGGGATTCCTTTATGCGAAACGTGCCCACTTAAATTCGATCCATCTTGATAATGAGTCATTAGCTTTTCCTTATCGAAAAAACCAACTTCAGCAAGAGCAGCATAAACACCTGCTCCGGCATGACCTTTACTTAGAATGAAACGATCTCTATTTTCACTTTTAGGATTCTTCACATCATATTGAAGAATCTTTCCGTATAAAACAGCGATAACATCGGCCATGGAAAAAACACATCCAATGTGTGAGCTTTTTCCACGGCTAGTCATATTAAGTGCGTTAATTCTTATATTTTTTGCTAATTCTTCAGTATTCATAGGCTCTTATAAAACTTAGTAATCGTTTCACAAACGTATTCAATATCGTCATTAGAAACAGACATATTAATTGGAAGAAGTAGCATAGTAGATGTAACTTGCTCAGTGAATGGAAGATCCTTAGACAGCTTAAGGGCCTCAAATTCGTGAACAGCTTTTCCACCCCACTGACAAAGAGTTCCAATATTATTATCGGCAAGGAACTTCTTCAGTTCATCTCTTCTTTCAGCTCTAATTTCATAGTTTTGAAAAATATCAAAATAGTCTCCACCTTCAGTTGGAGCAGGAGGAAGAGCAAGTTGCTCGAGATCTTTAAGTCTATCATTATAAATAGCAGCGATCTCTCTTCTTCTTGTAATAACTGATGGGTATGACTTTAATTTCTGATTAAGGAAAGCTGCTTGAAGGTTATCCATTCTAAGATTTAGACCCCAATCAACAACTTCACCAGTTTCAGGACATCTACCGTGATCTCTTTGAATCATTAAGCTCTTGTAAACTTCTTCATCATTTGTAAAAACGGCACCAGCGTCACCAAAACATCCTAATACCTTAGCAGGGTAAAAACTGATTGAACCAGATGATCCAAAAGTTCCTGCACATTGTCCCTTGAATTTCGCACCAAGAGCTTGAGCTGAATCTTCTACAATTTTAAGATTATACTCATTGGCAATCTCAATAATATCGTCCATTTTTGAACAACGACCGTTTAACTGCGTTGGAACAATGAACTTCGTCTTATCAGTAATATTCTTTCTAATATCTTCAACAGAGATTTGGTGATCAGGAGCACACTCTACAGGAACAGGTTTTCCTCCAGCATAGTGAATGGCCGCTGCTGTCGCAACAAATGTGTGAGAAGAGAAAATACACTCATCACCCTCTTTAATTCCCGCAGCTCTTAAACCCATAGTAATGGCATCAGTACCGTTAGCAACACCAACAGCATATTTAACTCCTACAAACTCTGCTAAGTTTTTTTCAAACTCAGTTAAGTCTTTTTGGAGAATGAAGGCTCCTCTACTACAAACATCTTTGAAGATGTTCATATAAGTCTCTTCTTCAGACTTAAAGACATAAGGATAATCAAAAAATGGCACTTTGCGAGTTGACATAAAAACCTCTTTTAAAATGTCGATTATTGGCTAAAAGTATATACAAACTATAACGAGAGAGAAACAAAATCCTTGCAATATTTGTTTAGAGATCGGTTTTCCCTTTTTGCATCTTCCCAAGGTAGTTATAGGCTCCTTCAATCTTACACACTGCATCCTTTAAAGTGTCATCCATATCAATCATGACCCTTGGAATACAGAATAAATCTTCACATTTGACCTCAGTAGACATGAACGTCGCATAGGCAGATTTAAAACCTACGTCCTCTACTCTTTTTAATATGTCCTTATTGATTGCCCCATTCGGATAAGCAAAGTGGGTTGGTTTACGTCCGCACATCTGTTCAATTTCTTTTACACTTCTCTCAAGTTCGTAAGTCACTTCATCAAGAGTAATTTCATTCAAAGAAATATGAGTATGAGTATGGGCCTCAAATCTAACAAGATCATCATTCATCGATTTAATATCATTAAGCTCAAGAGGGATCAGCTTTTCACCCCCTTCAGTGAACTCAACTTCTTTTTTTACAAAACCACTCGCGATAAAAATGGTCGCAGGACAGTTATATTTTTTCAGGATAGGATATGCGACATCAAAATTATCTTTGTAGCCATCATCAAAGGTAACAGCTGCATACTTATGAGCATTTTTACTACTCTTAACTAAATTCGCGATTTCATCTAAATGAACAACAATATAATTTTCAACAAGATACTTTATTTGCTTTTCAAACTCATCCGTATCAACCCTCAAGCCTTCTCTGTTAAGAGATTTTCCAATTGAGTGATAATAAAGAATTGGAATATGTTTTTCGAATCCCGACTTTTTATTGAACGTAGAATAAGCAAAGGCACCTGCTCTTTTTATAACCTTTTTAATTTTTCTAACTTCCATGTTTACTAAGCTTCCTATACAAAGAGTTTAATATCTTATTTTGTTTTACCATTGGTTTAACTTTTTCTTTTAAATCATTTTTGGTTTCAAATAAAAGTCTATCCATTGGTCTTTTGAAGTAATTAAATTGAAAACAGTCGACACTCTCATTTGCCCATTTTAATTTATAATTCTCAACTCCAATCATTAAATCAAAGCCCTTCATCTCATTTAAAAAGCTCGATTCTACAAGGTATGAAAGATGCAGTTTTCCTAGAGATCCAATCCTAATTGCGGAATCAAAACTTGGAATCCAATAGCGGAAATGGTCTCTATCTTTGAATCCCATGACCACTGAGACCACTTTATCATCAATAATAATCCCACTTATATTAGTCTCTGAAACTGGAGATAAATCATCGATCAATCTCTTATAAAAAGAAGATAATTCTTCTTCTAAAAAGAAACTTGTTCCGACTTTGTTTTCTTGTCTTGATACGTGAAACTTAACGAGACTCTTATAAAGGTCCTCTTTTTGATCGTGATCGATAAAAACAGGCTCACAATTAAATTCTTTTTTAATTTTATTTTTGGTTGTTCTAAGTTCCTGCCTAAGCTTTTTACTTAATTTTGGGAAAAAGCTTTCCCAGTCCTCTTCTATTTTCAATACAGGAGCATGGCAAATAAAAGAAGATACACCATTTGATTTTCCGAGATATTTCTCAAGTTGCTCAAAAGATAAAGAATCATTTCTTACTCTTGAAAGCTCTATTTGAGACCACATCTTCTTATGCTCATTCAATGTAGCGAAGAGCTCATTGAAGAAATAATCGGCGAAAGTATTATCGAATATAAAGTCAGAATAATCGGCAACGTAGTCATCATTAAGGAATGAAAGAACAGATTTTCTGCCTCGCTTTTTTAACGACAAAGGAGCTATCCCAACAGGAAGACCTTCTTTATTACTAACGACAACAAGAAACAGTTCTCCCTCATTCTTTCCAATTGTCTCATACCAATTGTAATTCCAATGCCAAGATGAAAAGACTGTTAAATGTTCATTCAATTCATAAAGTCTATCCCAGTCTTCTTGAATTGATTTAAATGATGCTAGATCATTAATAATCTTTACTGACATAGTATTTCCTTCACATGAATTTGGTGAGAGAGAATATCTCGATGAGTAGGAATCCCTATAAATGAAGAGCACTTGCTTCTTAGTTCTGCATAGGAATCATTCGTTTTTATAATTTTTTCATTATCTACGAAAGGTTCATTCAAAGAAGGCTCTAAAAACAGTCCTTCTCTATAAAGAGATTCAAGGATGTTATCTCTATTTTCCAGTCTTACAGGAACAATATATGCAATCGCATCTTTATTTGATTCGTGAATTAACACTTGGACTTTTGACTTATCAAGTGACCTTACGACTGATTGAAAAATAGTATTTCTCTCTTCAATATATTTTTTTATAGAGATAAATTTTAATAAATGACGACTGATCTTTGAGATCCTTTTAGAATAATTCTGAAAAGATAAATCAAGGTCTTCATAGTTTTTAAGAGGTTTCGAAAGCTGAATTTTTTTATATTTAAATTTCAAAAAAGAGCTCAACATGGGCTTTAGTAAAATCACCATAAAGCTAATGAATTGCTTAACTTCTTCTTTAAAAGATTGATTATTAAACCCAATATTATTGAGATTAAATTGTTCGTTATTGCAAACCAGTACTGCACCATCAGGTATCGGTAAAAATTTGCGCAAACTAAAAATAGAAAAATCGCCTATTTTCCCGATTTGAGATTGATCTGATGACGGCATTGTTAAGGCACAGTCTTCAATCATATAAATTTGATGCTGATTACAAAACTCTCTGACTTTTTGGGCCGATGATGAAAGTCCGAAAAAGTTCACATAAAGAAATATCGACACATTCGTTAAGTCTAAATTTTCATTAAGAACAGGATTAAATTGATCATCGATATCATAATAGAGGATCTCATATCCCTGATTAATAATTGGAGCGATGGCCACAGAGCAAATTGAGGCAGGAGCTAAAACTCTTCTTCTCTCATCCTCTCTCTTGATCAATTCAAGTGCCTGAAAGATCCCATTTCTAGCATGAGATAAGAAGACACTCTCTCCAAGACCAAAGTGAAACCTCTCATTTTTAAATGAGAGAGAAGAAAAAGAAAATTTTGGTCTCTGCCAAAGCATTAAGACTCCATCGACAATTCAACAAACTTCTTAACTTGCTTTCCACCATCTGAATTTGCCAACAAGTTTTCAGCAAATTTTCTAGAATTATCTGATAGAAGATTTCTTAATTCATTATCTCTTCCGATCTCTTCTATAGCATCGGCAATTTCTATTTCAGATTCAGGTTCGATTAGATACGCTGTATCTTTGTGATTCAATTTATAAGGGATTCCGTTAACTTTAGTTGCAATCACTGGTAGACAATACGTCATTGCTTCGTAAATCACTCTTGGAAATCCTTCTCCAGCATACGAAGGAACAATAAAGATATCGGCCTGCTTATAATTTTCCATAAGACGATCATCATTACTTAAATGACCTGTAAAACGGATATAATCTTGTAAATTATGATCTTGAACGTAAGCTTCCAGACTAGGCTTTTCTTCACCATCTCCTACAATTGTAAGAGAGTAATTTGTCTTTCCATTTTTAACTAGATATTCAACAGCTTTAATCAAATAAAGACAACCCTTTCTCGGGATTAGATAACCAACAAAGAGAAGAGAGATCTTTTCTTTTTCTTCAATGGACCTAGGAGTTAATTTTAACTCTGGCCAATTTAGTCTTGGAATCGTTTCAACGACAGGAAGTTTAACGTAATCGTATTTTGACTTTAAAAGGCCACCTGCTGTTAATGTAAATTTCCCATCGACAACAGCGGAATCCTGAAAGTAAGCAAGGAGCTTGTGATAAATAGGATGAATAATCTTTCCAAAGAAACCTTTCCAAGGAATCAATAAATGAGATTCTTCAGGCCAGTCAGAGGCGAGATAACAAGAGTAAGGTATTCCTCTAAAACGGCATATCATAGAAGTAAAAGCCGCCGGATATCCAGGAAAGAAAATATAGACGAATTCCCAATTTTTGGAGAGCTTCAATAATTTAAAAATCATTAAAATTATTTGTAGCTTCTTTTTTACTAGTCCAAAAAAGAGAGGGAGTTCAGTTACTTTTATATTTGTAGCTTGAAACTTTCTTTGAGCTATCGACTTATAATAGTCATGCCCTTTTTTGTATGAATAAGTTACGATTTCGACTTCATCAAAATGCTTGGCAATATTATCGAAATAAATGGCCTCACCTTCTGTGTAATAATAATCTTTACCATCAAAGGCCACTGGCCCTTCAGGAATTATTGTCAACTTCATTCCATTACCTTCTTTTTTAAAATAAATTCGGAGCTTCGTACGCCAAACAGCGTCATTACAATGTAGTAAGCGGCAGCTCCAATGCCAATCGATAAGATTAGGCTTAAAACGGGAGAATTAATACTTACAAATCTTTGGAATAAAAACAAACTAGCTCCCATCACTAAACAAGATATCATTGATTTCACAGCAAATAAAATAGGAAATCCCCATCGAATATTTAGCTTGAAATTGAGCCCTAAAACTAAAATAAGAAGAAAAGCAAAAGAAATACATGTAGCAAGGGCGGCTCCTGTAACTTGTAATTTTGGAATAAGTACAAGATTGAGGACAATATTTAGGGCCCCAGCAACAGTATACAAGCTTGCCTGTAATTTCATACGCTTTAAGAGTAGAAAGCTTTTTTGATAATACTGAAGAAGTGCTGAGATAAAGGCCGTTATCAATAGGTATGGAACATACTCATTCGCCGCTTGATATCGTTCATCAAAAAATGTAGCAAAGACATCTTTTGACACAAAGAAAATACCAACAATCGCAGGTAGAGCAAAGAGTAAGTATGTCTGAACACCTTTATCTATTACATAGGATGTATCTTGCTTTAATTCCCATGAATCAACGATCTTAGAGTAATACGTCATAATGAGAGTTGTACCAATAACTCCTAAACTATTTGCAATAATTAAGTTTGAAACGTTATAGAATGAAACAGATTCTGGTCCCAATAGGATATTGATCATATATCGATCAGATTGGATAAGAATTAACCCACCAACTCCCGTCATAATAGTTGGAAGTCCAAAATGAAGAACTTCTTTAATAAAAGATTTATCAATTGATAATGAACTGATTTTAATACTTTTTGATACTAAAAAGATAACAAATAGAAAGGACAAAAGTGTACTACACGCCCAAAGCGAAAATAAATACGAAATGTCCTTAGTGAGAAAAACAGAACAAAGAACCACCCCTAGCTTCATTAAGTTATTGAGTACAAATACAAGGGCGTAGCCCGTGGCATTCTCATCGGCCCGCAACGTACATAAGTTTAAATCGACTAATGAATTCAGAAGATAAAAAACAAGAATCTGGACAATCATCCAACTCGTGGCCCCAGGAAATAAGGGAAAAAAGAAATTTATAAATATTGCAGATAAGATGACAATCAAAGATGCAAAAATTTGAGTCAATATTAAACTACCGTAAGTACTCTCTTTAGATCTCTCTTGAGAAGAATAGAACCTAAGAATACTTGTACCAACCCAAGAGCTTCCAAATAGAGTTAGGAAGTTAATAGAGGTTATATAAATAACATACTCTCCATAGACTTCTGTAGAAAGACTTCTTGTGAGAAGAACAACAATTAAAAAAGAAAAAACTGGCGAAAGAAGCTGCGCTACTAAATAAGCAACCGCTCCCCTTCTAAAAAAGTCCTGAATTCTCTTAATCATCATTAATTTAACTCAACAGCTTTATCCCAGAATGTTTCCTTAATCTTGATCATACAATCATCTACAGTATTCGTCGTATCAACTTCTAAAATTTTCACATCTTGTGGAAATTGAATTTTTTGAAACAATTCATAGCGAGACCTGACAAACTCTTCAGGCTCAGGGTTATCTCTTTTAGAATTTCTAACGAGAGTTTCATCCAAAGGAGCTGAAACTTTAATAATGAGATTTGGAGTTCCTATTTTATTATAAAAATGAGACTCAACTTTACCTAGAAACTTCCCAAGTCCGGCCTTCGCATCGATTCTAGGACCATCAATCATACCAACTTCTTTATTTGGAAAACGGTCTGTTAAAACGATAAATCCTTTATTCTTATACTTCATAAGTTTTTTAGTTAAAAAGTAACGATCAATTGCATCTGACATACAAATGAGAGGATGAGGCTTATTCTCTTTTAACTTTTTGAGCTTAATTTCTTGATCTTTCTTTTCATCTACTTTCTTAAAAGAGTTTAGTAATCCCTTTATCTTCACTAATGAAGGGAGAGCTCTTCTAAAAAGAGAAGTAAAAATAGTCGCAGGAGGTTTCCCACAATGTACGCGGACATATGAAAAATCAGATTTCACCCACTTCTCAAGTCCATTACTTAGAGTCGTCTTTCCACTGGCTTCCGTTCCTACAAATGAAACAATCATTCCATTCTTAGAAATTTTCCTAAAACTTCTTCCTTTAAAAACACGGCCCTTAATAATCATAAGAGCAAAGAAGATAAACCTTAAAGCTTCAATATAGAGAGAGTTTTTAATTCTATACTTATTAAGATGCTTATAGACAGCTAGTCCCTTTTTAATTCTTACTGTTAGTGGTTCATTATCAACTAATCTCTTAGTTAATTCCTGAAAGTGCTCCAAAGTAAACTCTGGAAAATAAGAATTTAGTAATCTCTCTACTACACTCCAATCACTTCTCTCTAAAAGCCAGTTAAGTTCTTTGTTAATGTTTTTGTAATCATACCAAAGTAGCCTCAACTCAACGATAGAGATGTGTTCAATGTACTTTCTAAGAACAAGTAAAACGAGTTCAACCTCAGGAAGAGGAATTTTAAAAGAACTTGTCTCTTTCAAATTTTCAAAAATTATATTCGTCGGTATGTTGTAATTTTTAAGAATTGACCCACCAGTGATTAATTCGTAATAAACATGAAGATGAACAATTTTCCCAGAGTCTTTGTCGATACCGTAATAATGTAGGATTTCATCACTCTCATTATAGAATGGCTCTTTTGTAGGTAAGAAACCTAGATCAAAAATAACTTTTTCAAAATCCGCTCTACATTTCTTTTCGACAAGTAAATCGACATCTCCAAAACCGTTTACAGTTTCTTCTAGGATATTATTACTCTTCCAGTGACAAAACTTAACATTTGCCTTATCAGAGTTATCAATAATTTCTTTAATAACTTTTAACATAAATCCTCTTCATACTTTTTTTTATTACCGATGAGAAAGTCTTCAGATGAAGTGATTCTATCATTACAGAGCTTTAAAACTTCTTTAAAAAGATCATGAGCGCTTTCAACAAATTTCAAGGCCTCTTCATCACTATTGATACGACTTGAGCGATCGGTTCGCTTTAACATTCTTTCTTTTAAAACATCCATGCTTTCATGAAGTACAACAACTTTGTCAGTAACTCGAAAGCTTTTACAAAACTTTGAAACACCTTTTAAATTCACTTCTGAGTTAGGCTGAACCCATAAATTATGTAAAAAGTGAAAGGGCCCCTCATCAAAAATCACATTTTCATTCTTTAATCGAAAAAGAACGACAAGGCCGAGTCTTCTTAACAACAAACGCAAAATTGTAATCTTTGGCTTTAAGCCTTTTTCGACAGCAACGGCCTTTAACAATACTTGATATGAAAATGACAGATTGAAAATGAAACCAACTATTGAAAGAGGACTCAAGATTAGATCTAATTTAATATTGTGATTTGCGCAATTATAGACAAGAGAGTTAGATGATACGATTCTCTCATTATCAGTAACAAATTTAAATTGCCCTTGCTTAGCAAATTCAGAATTTGCCAATTTTTCACAATAAGAAGATTTCCCCGAACAAGTTGGACCAGACAATTCAATAATCATACTGACTAACCAGCAAAACAATAAAGGAGTTTGTAGTCATTATCTACGAGGTTCTCGTCTAGTAAGTCTATCGCTTCTTCAAATTCATCTTCTATTGTTAAATTCTTTTGTAGCTCAATATTCTTTTTAAGAAGCACTTTCTTAAGAGCTTCTTTGATAACTTTTGCTCCAGGCAAGATATTCATCAATTTAGCGGCCTGGATTCTTAGAAATCTAGCATTCTTAACAACATCACTAGCGATCTTGAATGTTCCAAATATCTGAACTTCTGAGAATGACTTTTCAAAAATCTTCTTCAGCTCAGCATTATTGTAATAAGCAACACTATACTGGCTTCCAATAAACCCTTTAATTTCTTTATTTGGAATACAAATTAGTGCTTTCCCTCCAGGTCTTAAAACACGCTTCATTTCAGCAATGCATTTATCTACATCTTGAAAATAAAAAAGAGCTTCAAAACAGAGAATGACATCAAATGAGTTATCGTCAAATGATAGCTTATGAGCATCAAGCTCTTTAAAGTGAGCATTGCTAAAAGGATTATTCTTCTTCGCAAGCTCAACAACAGCAGGGTTTATATCACCGCCCCAGTATGACTTTGCGCCTTTTTTAATCAGGTGAGATGCTCCCAGTCCGGGGCCACATGCAATTTCCAAGACATCTTTCCCTTCAGTTAGTTTCGAAGCTTGGAAATATCTCATCTTCATCATTCTTAACTGTTCGTCAGTAAAGTTTTGTCCCGGAAGTTCAGTAATATCAGTATAGCTTAAAGCATCTACCTGCATTTTATGCCCTTTTATATAAATCTTCGAATTTGAGTACTGTTTTATTTAAGGCCAAGTTCTCAAAGATATAATCTTTTCCACTCTTAGTTAAGGCCTTAACATCGTCAGTTCCTTCAAGAGCTTTTTCAATAGCATCAATGAGAGAACTATTGTCCCCATAAGGAACAAGTTGAGCAGCTTTCATTCTTTCAAGGTCTTCAGCAGCGCCATTACCACTTGTTGCTACAACATCGAGATCACAAAGAAGAGCTTCAATAGTTGTATGAGCTATTCCTTGCTCATAGCGAGAAGGTTGAACAAAAATATCAGCATCAACAAGAGCTTCCATTTTCTGCTGATGATTCATAAAACCTGGAAAAAGAATTTTATCTTCTAAATTATTTTCAGAAACGATTTTATCTAACTGCGGCTTAAATCCATCGTCTGGCCCAGCAAGTACTAACTTTACGTCATCGCGCTTCTTTGCCAATTCAGTAAAGGCCTTTACGAGAAAGTCTAGACCCTTGATCTCGTGGAGACGTCCAAGAAAGAAAATCATCTTCTCATTTTCTTTAAAACCAAGTTTTGCTCTAAATGCACCTTTAGAAGGTAATGTAGAGTAATCTTCAACATCAAAACCAGGGTGTTGAATTATGAGTTTTTGTCTATCTCCACCAAGAGCGGCATATTCCTCTGCACCAACTCCTGTTTCAGCAACAAGAAAAGAAGACTGATTAAACATTCCTAGTCCAAACATATCGTGAAAAAATCTCTTTCTTCCTTTAGCATCCGTACCTGGAAGGTTTCCGTGACAGTCAATGATAGTAGGAACTGAGAACAATTTTGCAAAGAATGAAATCGGAATATTGATGAAGCTTGTGTACGAATGGTAATGCACGACATCAAATCCCTTAACTTTAAGTGAGCCAAGAATTGCCCCTGGAGCAAAATTCATTCCTCCAAAGCGAAGCCAAGTTTTAAATTGAACCACTTTGACACGACTATCCAATTCCGCGAGAAACTTTTCATCTCTCTTATCGTCTGTAGAATAAATAGTAACATCGTGCCCTTGAAATGCTAATTTATTAGCTAACTTAAAAACAACTGAGGAAACTCCCCCACCAAGTGGAGAGAATACATCAAGAACAAGCAGAACCTTCAAATTTGACTCCTTTCAAATAATATCGAGATAAAAATTTATCATTGGGATTTTTATGTGGCAAAATATATTATTTAATTCAGTTAATTTTTAGAGTTCTTCAAACAGGCCTTACACAACACTCCCTAGCCTTGCCCTTATTTTTTTAAAAACCATCGAATTCTTAATAAAAAGTCACATTTCAAGAAGCTTTAAACTAAGCGATGACATATTGCTTAATGATAAAAAAGATAACAAACCCAACAACTGCAGACTGTAGAATACGTTGATTGATGATGTAGTAAAGAGGATAGGATTTCATCTTTCCGTTCAAAATCCCCTTAAATAGATAGAGTGAAAGTATTAGAAGAAAAGCTCCACTCCATTTATTCACAATTTGAACATTTAGAAGAGAAATCATTGAGAATGTTAACAATGATACAGAGAACGATTTCAAAAAGAACAAGTCATTCAAACCATATGGATTTTTAATATTATCTAAAGTCCCGTTAACAGCTAAGTTCTGTGCCAAGATTCGGTAAGTATCTAAGCAAGAGAATGAAGCAATAAATAACAAGATAAAGAGACAGACCTCGAAGTTAAGAGAAAGACCTAAAATCAAGCATCCAATATAAAATCTCGAAAGGTTTAAGAATGCTTTTGAAGCAATATCGACAATGGCCAAGTACTTAAGCTTATAAGAATAAAGGAAGCCAACAATAAAAAAGATAAGAAACGCTAGTGCCACATCTAACTTAAAATAAAGAAAGACCGATGCAATACTGAAGAGACTTAGTCCGAGAGAGGATATCACTGTTTTAGCAATCGAAATTTTTCCTGCAGCGACAGGTCTTGCTCTTCTTAAGAGATGCCTTCTATCAAACTCTAAATCAAATAAGTCATTTATGAGATAAAGAGAAATAGATAATAATGAAAGTAATAATGAAGCAATGACTAACGATAAGAAATTACTTTTCACCAAAGACTCAGGTGTATTAAAAAGAAAAATGGGAGCAAAAACAGATAAACTCTTAACTAAACGATTCAGTCTAATCGTATAGAATAACGTTTTTAGACTACTTTTAGGCTTTTCAAATACTTTTTCATATTGAACTTTTGGAAACTTTTTCTCCTGCCCAACGAGATAACTTTTAAAAGCTTTATCCCATACGGCAAGATCGCTTTTAGAATCTCCAATATAGTCAAAGCCTTTTTCACCGTATAATTCAACTAGCTTGTGTGCTTTATTTTCACCAATAAGATTCAACTGATCACTTGAAGTATATATTTCGGAGCAAAAATCAAATTTTGAATATAGACGATTAACTATGTACTCACTACAACCAGAGGCTATAACAACTTTTCGCCCACTTCTAAACTCTGACATACAAAAATTTAATACGTCTTTATTTACAGGAATATTTCTTAAAGAAATATTGCTTTCTTTTGCAACGATGTTCTTTATAATTGATTTTTTCCTATAACGGACAAGCAAAAAAAGAAATCTAAAAAGATTTAAAAGATTAGAACAGATATATTGGATTAAAGACTCATGAAATATATCAGTCTTTAATAGTGTTCCATCTAAGTCAACACAAAGAGGTCTTTGCCAATTATCTTTCTGCTTATTGCTTTCTTGCATAGACAAAGATTTTAGGATTTAACCAGCCAATTAATGGACTAAGGATTTTCAAATTCAAAAACTTAGAAATGAGATTAAAGACTAAGCTATCCGGGCCAATAACAATACCATTGAATCTAATGTGAGCAATTTCAGCTTTCCCTTTCATGATAGATCTATACTTCGCAGGGGTACCTAACTGAAGAAGTCCCCACTCTGTCTTGTCCAACAGATGCACGAGATAAATAAGAGGGTTTAATTTATTTGGTTCAAAAACAAGAATTTTTCCATCTTTTTTAAGAACTCTTAGAACTTCTTTAAGACCAGCTTCTATATCTTCTAGGTGATGAATTACATCCATTAATAAGACGGCATCAAAAGACTCATCTTCAAAAGGAAGAACATTCGGTTCAACAAGGGAGAAGTCGATATTGTCTATTTCAAGTTCTGATTGAAAATGCTTGGCTTCTTTTATAAAGCCGCTAGAAATATCAACAGCTTTAATTTCTTTACAATGCTTAGATGCTAGAAATGTAAATGTCCCAGGACCACATCCGAAATCGAGAACCTTGTCTTCTTTATTGAGTAATGGAGTTATTTCTTTTAAAAAGTTGCTTCTAACGATCTCTCTATTCATTAGGTTGATTGGATTATATCGCGCATCTTTTCCAAGAAAACTTCTCTTTTCTTCCCCTGTCATCAAATTATTATAGAAATCCTTCGTATACTCAGAGGAGGCAACGGTAAATCTTTTAGAGTCTTTTTTAGTCACTAGAACAACCTTTTAATATATTCTTTCAATACACCAATACTAAATTCTTTTGAAAGAATTAAAAATTCCATAATTTCAATTTCTACAAATGATAACAACACAAACAAAATAGAAATTATGATAACGAGAATAACAAGAATCTTATCTCGAAACAACTTCTCAGGAGTTTGAGTAATGGCATTCTTCTGCATTGCTAAATAAAAATAATAAGCAAATAACAAAGATAAAGCTGGAAGTAGTAAAATATACTCTACTTTATACTTCGCAAGAAAGATTGCGATAAAAAATGAAGAAAAGATCGCATAAAGAACAGAAGATGAAAGCAAAATCTCTTCAGTATAACTTTGGAACGACTTTCTATAGCGATGAAGATTTTCAACAGAGTCAATGCTCTTTATATGCACATATTCTGAGAATCTCTTTAATGACATTAAAAACGCTCCACCTAACCAATAAAGTAAAATAAGACTTAGTGGAGGTAAAGAAGCTGACGTCACCATAGTCCAACCTAAGATAAGTCGAATAGGATTGTTAATGGCCTCAGACAGGACATCTAGAAACATTTTCTCTTTTGTTCTAAAAGGTCTTACATTATATAAAACACCCATTAAGAAAAATGCAATCGTCGCAAAAAAGAATGACTCATTGATAAAATAAGCAATCGAGATCCCAGCAATACCAAGTAAAAAGTACTCCGAGTAAACAATTACTTTATTTAACTGTTCAGTTACGGCTGTTCTATCTTTTTTGATAGGATGGTATTTATCAAACTCTGCATCAAGCCACTCATTAATGACATAGTTAGCAGAGGCGATACAACAAGCAGCGGCAAATCCTAAAATGATATTCAAAACCATATTTGGACTATGCTCAGAGGACAAAGAGTAACTGATAATAATCCCAGGGATAATAAATATATGCTTTACCCAATGATCTGGACGAGCAATTGAAATATACTTTGAAATACTATTCATGACCTCACCTCCTTTTCAGACTTAGAAAAGATTCTTCCAATGAGATACTTAAAATACATCATTCTAATTTTATAAATTTTATAAAACGACATTTCCATTTTTGTTTCAAAGTTTTTGGAAGCGAAACCAATCAACTCTCTAATGACTTTCTTTGGGCGAAATGCTTTAAAAAAGAAGAAAGTTAAGTACATTCTCAATCGAAACCAGTTAACTGTACTATAGTCATCTCTCCATGTTGGCGAATGCGTTAATTCTGAATAATGCGAGTAACCCGTGATTGAATCAGATAACTTTGCTCCTGGAAGAGGAGTGAATATTGTTACGGCAATTTCATCGACACCAGAAGAGACGAGTTTTTTAACGTAAGAAATACTAAGCTTTCTATCAACTTCTGTTTCTCCAGGAGTCCCTGCAATAAAACACGCCTGAGTTCTAATTCCAATATCATTCATTTTCTTAACCATTTTTAAACCATGCTTATGATCAAAAGGCTTATTCATAATTTTCAAAAGGTCTTTAGATCCTGTTTCAGGTGAAAATGAAATAAAGACACATCCTGCTTCTTTCATCTTATCAAGAGTCGACTCTTTTCTTATCGTCTCAATTTTCGTCCCCTGCGCGAGCTTCCAAACAACTGGAATATTCTTTTTTATAATTTCGTCGCACAATTCGAGAGTTCTCTTCTCTTTAACGGTAGGGTCTAGATCAGAAACATGGAAATCAGTAATACCCATTTTCTTATAAAAATATTCCATTTCATCAGCGACATCTTTACCACTTCTCGATCTCCATACAGGGTTTAAAGTTGGAGAAATACAAAAAGTACATCTAAATGGACAACCTCTAGAAGTAAGTAGAGGTAGGAACTTCACATTTTTTTTGATTGGTGCATGAGCAAAACCACAGCTCCAATAGCCTTCTAAATCAAACTCTTCCCACAAAGGAAATGAAATACGATCAAGTTCTGTATCAAGCTCAGCCTTCTCTGTAAAAACGACTTTATCGTCTTTTCCCTTAAAAGCGACTCCTGCCACAGTTGAAAGATCTCCATCTTTCAATCCTTTCAAAATCGCTGGTGTTCTACTTTCAGGCTCTCCGAAAATCGTTAGATCGACACCTTTTTCAATAAACTCTGTTGAAATTTCCTTCAGAGAGAATGAGTTCACAGTTTGAATATTTTCGAAAAGACACACTTTTAATTCAGGTCTAGCTCTTTTAAGTTCTTTAACGATCAATTCTGTAGAATAGAGATCCTCAACAGTTCTACAATAAACAAAGACAGCCTCAGTTTCATTGGAAATCCTAGAGACAACTTCCTCTTCAGAAAGTCCAATCAACATAAACTGTCCACTGACTCTTTTATTTTCAGCATCAGCGCCAAAACAATCAATCACATTAACAGAGCATCCGGCGTCTTTTAGAGATCGTGCAAAATATGCGGCCATATGGGGCATAAATGGAATCCCAGTGTGAGGGTCTAAATTATGCACCACAACACAGGGAACAACGACGGCAACTCTAGTATCAGACATAATCCTCTAACTCCATTAAATCTTTTCATAATAAAAATGATATTCTAGTATCTAAACAATAATTATGACAACCACATCAAAGTCAAATAATGATTAAACTACAAAATCTTTCTATATTTTTCGCCTTATTGATACTTTCTCTCTTCGCTACAACAATTCTTAGATCACATCACTTTTTAAATAGCAAAAAATACCAATATGCAACAAGTGATGGCGTTTTGATGCTCAACCATCAATCAATGATTCAAAAGAGTAATAATGAGGAAGTTCTAGGAGAATTCCAAGTCGCAAGAAATGGACTTCGCCCAATGACTGAGAAGAACTTTTTTGAATTCATTATCGGCCTTTCAAAAAAGCTCAATATCTCAAGCTATCAAGGGAGTAAAATATTTGCGACATCTATTTTCTTTTTAGCATTGATGTCAATTACGCTCGGAGCATTCATACTAAGTAATAGTCTATTATTAGCAGGGACACTTCTCATCTTCACAACTCAAAGTCCCTATTTCAATTGGATGCGCTATCAGACTTTTTGCCCTAAGATGTGGGGTTTCTCTTTTTTCCCAATTATCTTCCTTCTATTTTTAAAAATTATTGAAGATTTTTCTTCTAAGACGGTACGAGATTCAAAAGTTTCATTAATTGCTTTTTTTACACTCTTTGCTCTTGCTTCAACTTTTTATCCAGCAAGCGTCGCTTATTATGTACCGGCCATGCTCTTTGCAGGCTTAGTTTTAATCATAATAAAAGAGTCTTTTAACATTAGAAATATTCTCTCTAAAAGCGAGCACAAAAGAGTTCTCTTGTTTTTTACGTTCTTATCGTTAAGCTTTTTAGTCTTCTTCTTAACAAAAGAGAAACCTCATGGCCTAATTGGTCCACCTCCTAAAGAGATCACTGAATTAGTATATAACAATCACAAACTGACATATAATCGCTTTTTGGAATATGTTCAAAACACCTATTTCTATTTGATTGTATCTATTTTTATGATTTTTGACTTTCATTTCAGAAGAAGAACAAGTTTCAGAAACATCGCCATTTTCTTCCTAACTTTTTCTCTTGCTGTCATTGCCGAGTCTATAGCAACTCAATATATGGCCAACTTCAACGACTTCATTAGAATGATTTGGCCTTGGAGAAGTTATTACTTTGGTTATTTCTCATTCTCTTGTATATGTGCCCTATGGGTCTACGATCGTTTTTCATTGCAAATAACTCAAGCAAAAGGACTTTTGAAGTACGCTTCAGCGACAATTATTTTTGTTATAGCTTTCAATCACTATACTTTTACTAGTGCCGGTCAATTAATAAAAAACATTGCTCCTCATTATACAAATAAGAACTTAGTAACTGCCGAATCAATTGAATTTGAAAATATGAAAAATGTGATTGATTTTGCGAAAAGGCAACCTGCTGCGTCTATTTTTGTCATGCCTAGAAGAGGGGCATACACTCTTTTTGACTCAATCTTTGAAATCGAAACCAATCAAATAGCGATAATGGGAGATCTAGAAAGAACCCTCTTTATCGGAATGACCAATAAAACAAAGAAATACTATAATTTCTTATACCGTTTCAAGTCGATCTATAATCACCCTCAAAAGAATTATGAAAATAAGATCATCGAGCTTGCCAAAGACCTCAATTCCAAATTTGTAATTATTGATAATAAATTCTTAGAAAAGAACAAAATCGAACTGAAAGGCCCTATTGCTTTTAAGGATGAGATATGGACTATTCTTACTTATTAAAGAACAGACCTTGAGTACACGCCGAAAGGATTTATGTGAAATTATCTTGAGATTATGATTTATCATTGTGATTTTTCTGTGGCAAAATAAATTGTTTAATTCAGTCAAAATTTAGGGTTATTAGATGAGTATATTTAATTGGATTTCTAAGCCATTCGTCCTTTTGGACAAGCGTCAAAAAGTTGGAATTATTCTCGACTACTTCCTTCTTTTTATCGCACTATTCATTACGCAATTTTATCTCAACCAAGAGCTTCCGAGTAAAACGACTCTTTTTATCTTCCCATTAATCAAAATATTAATTTTGATGTTTTTCTCTGTTCATAGAAGTATCTGGAAGTTCTTTTCAATTCGTGACTTTACAACACTTCTCAAGGCACTAACTCTCGTTAACGTTCTACTTTACATTGGTTCGGGATTATTTTTCGACCAAAAAGAACTATTGAAAGTTACATTCAATCTACTGATTGATCTCAATATATTGGTTGGTGCTAGATTATTCTTCAGATTAAAGTTTTCTTACTACAATAAAAGAGAAACAACTCCTGCCATTCTAATTGGAGCAGGACAAGCTGGTGAGCAAATCCTTAGAGAACTTATAGGATCACCAAAAGGCTCTCAATATCAAATTGCAGGAATCTTTGACGATAATATTAAATATATTTCAAGAACAATTCATGGAATTTCAATTTTAGGTTCAACACATGACATTCCAAATTTTATTAAAAATTCAAATATCAAGATGGCCATCATTGCTATTCCATCTGCCAGTTCGAGTGAAAAAAGAAGAATTTTGAAAATTTGCGAAGAAGCTAACTTGGAAATAAAAACCCTACCAGGTACAGATGAACTCTTGAGTGACAAAGTAAGTATAAGCCTTCTTAGAAATGTAACTCCAGAAGATCTACTAGAAAGAGCCCTCATTAATATCTCTCACGAAAATATTATTTCTCAACACAAAGATAAAACGATTCTCGTTACGGGAGCTGGAGGATCGATAGGATCGGAGCTTTGCCGTCAGATTCTCTCTCTAAAACCTAAGAGACTAGTTATTTTAGACTCAAGTGAGTTCTTTCTCTATTCGATTGAAAAGAAGTTAAAATCAGAGTTTCCAGGTGTTGATCTCATACCAGTCATTGGCGATGTTCGGAATATTGAAAAAGTTAATTTAACGATTGAAACATATAAACCTGAAATTATATATCATGCAGCAGCCTATAAACATGTTCCTATTATGGAAGCTTATCCTGTAGAGGCCATTCAAACGAATGTTCAAGGAACAATTAATATGGCCAACGCTGCAGAGAAATATGGCGTACCTAATTTTGTTCTTATCTCAACAGACAAAGCGGTAAATCCGACAAATGTTATGGGTGCGACAAAGAGAATGGCAGAAATTTTTTGCCAATATAAAAACCTAAGTTCCACTACTAGGTATAAATGTGTTCGCTTTGGAAATGTTTTAGGAAGTAATGGAAGCGTTGTCCCTCTCTTTAAAGAACAAATTAAAAATGGTGGGCCAATTACTGTCACTCACCCTGAAATAACACGCTATTTTATGACAATCCCTGAAGCATGCCAGTTAGTTTTACAGACGAACTCAATGTCAGAGGATGGAGATATTTTTGTTCTGGATATGGGCTCCCCTGTAAAAATCGTAGATTTGGCAAAAAACCTAATCAAACTCTCAGGACTAGAGGTCGATAAAGATATTAAAATTGAATATACGGGACTTAGACCTGGAGAAAAACTTTATGAAGAACTTCTAGCTGATAAAGAATCAACAATTCAAACAAAGCATCCTAGAGTAAGGGCAGCAATAGCGAGAAAACCTTCTGACGAAACAATTGATAAGATTTTCAATCTTCTCAATTCATCACACTCTCTCTCTGTTCCAGACATTAAGAATAAAATTAAAGAAGTCGTTTCAGAATATACATTTGAGTGAGGCTAAGATTCTCTTAGCTTCACTCCAACAACACCTAGGGCCCAAAGTCCCATAATTAGAAATAAGTTCTCTCCATCACCAAAAGTATATTGAACCATTCCTGAAGTTAAAAAACTTATAACGAAAGGAAAGATCAATACGCTTGTAAGGTACGCCTCAAAAAGCCAGAAGCTAAGAAAGAGCAACATTACAACAACTCCGACACTTCCTGTAGAAGCTAGATGTTCCAAATAATTGTTATGAGCATGACCATCGACATTTGGCCATTCGATATTATGGCGCTTTTTTATTTCAATAACATTTGGTTCAAAGTTCCTATACCCAAAACCAAAAACAGGTTTTTCACTAAAAGCAGCAACTGCCGCCTTATAAAAAGCAATTCTTTGAGTATTAGAGCCTTCTCTCTTAAAGAACATCTCTCGAACCTTAGGAGATAAGAAAGAAAGACCAGAAACAAGAACAACACCGGCAATTACACTGATAAATATTTTTCTATTTTTCTTGAAAAAGAAAAAAGGTAGCGCAACAAGAAAACCAATCCATGCCCCACGAGCATAACTTAGGATAAGACCAATAAAGTTAATGGCCCAGACAAGATAGATTAAATTTACATTTATATATTTCGTAAATCTATCTTTATAAAGAACAATTCCAGTCATTAGAACCATAAATAAACTAATTCCATAACCATAGGTCATATACATTCCATAAAGTCCACATGCTCTTGTCGCATGACATGCATCTTTCATTTTAATTGGATTAAAACCAGAATATAGTCCAATGATCCCAGAAATTGTTGCAACAGTCGTTGCTAGTAAAAATGTATTAAAAAGAACTTTTTCTCTCTTAGCTGTCATCCAATTTTTAAATGTATAGAAATAGGCAAATACACCTAGCATAGGTAAAAGAAAGTATTTTATCTTAGAGATATTTTTAAAAGGCCTTTCAATAGAGTCCGTATTCATCAAAACAGAAGCTACAATTGCAATGCACATAGCACCTAAAAACCAAAATGAACGAGGAAGCTTAAAAGGTTTTTCCTTATAAAACTTAATCGCAAAATAAAAGCCAGGAATAATAATAAAAATATGGCTTAAAGCAGAGAAACTTACTGAGGTAAAAATTCCCGCAGCAAGAACGAATAATGAAGCATATGTTAAACGATAATTCCATTTCTCAAACTGAGTCAAAGTATACTCCCTCTTATTTTAACTTCTTTTCCCAATCAAGAGCTGTTCTTACAATAAGCTCAAGATCGTCATGTTCTGGATTCCAACCAAGAACGCTTTTAATTTTATCTGATTTTGCAAGTAGAACAGGAGCATCTCCAGCTCTACGCGGTCCTAACTCGACATCGAAGTCTACATTAGAAACTTTTTTCACAACATCAACGACTTCTTTAACAGTAAAGCCATGGCCATATCCACAATTAAAGAGATCGGATTTTCCGCCTTCAAGCAAATACTCAAGAGAAGCAACATGTGCACTCGCAAGATCATCTGTATGGATGTAGTCGCGAACACAAGTACCATCTTTTGTTTGGTAATCATCACCATTAATAAACATTTTCTCTCTCTTACCAAGAGCTGTTTCACAGGCAATCTTAATTAAATGAGTTGATAAAGGAGAACATTGCCCTACACTTCCATCAATACTCGCTCCTGCAACATTAAAATATCTAAGAACAACATAATTAAAATCAGGATAAGCAATAGATAAATCTTCAAGCAATTGCTCAGTCATTAATTTCGTTTTTCCATAAGGATTAATTGGAGAAACAGGAGTCTCTTCCGTACAAATCCCATCTTCATTTATTCCATATACAGCTGCTGTACTAGAAAAAATGAAATTATTAATTTTGTGTTTAATACAAAGATTCAAAAGATTAAGAGTATTCTGAGTATTATTGAAATAATATTTTAGAGGGTCCTCAACACTTTCAGGAACAATGATAGAACCAGCAAAGTGAAAACAAGCATCAAACTTCTTATCCACAATAAGAGCTTCCAACTTCTCGAGGTCCTCAATTTCACCAACAACGAGTTCTCCAGATACAACAGATTCCTTGCGCCCAGTTGATAAATTATCATAAATAGTAAGTTCATACTGCTCATCTTTCCCAAGAAGATTCACAATATGTGACCCGATATAACCAGCTCCACCTGTAATCAATATCTTTTTAGGCATCGGTCTTTCCTTTATTTCTCATTGTTGTTTCAATTAGATCTAAAATTTTCTTCTTAAAAACTTCCTTTGAAAATTCAGAAGCTCTTTTATATAAAACAGATTGATCGATATCTCTCTTTTCAAAAGATAGTACAGCTCTTTGCAATTCTTCCTCTGTTTGCTCGTGGAAAAACTCAGCAACATCATCTGTTAAAGTCTCTAAGACTCCACCAATTTTATAGGCAATAACTGGTGTACCACTTGCCATCGATTCTAATGGGGTAATTCCAAAATCCTCTACACCCGGAAATATAAGGGCCTTTGCTTTGGCAAATCCTTCAATGACTTCTTCTCTTGAAACATTCCCTAAAAACTCAATGGTATCGCCAGAAATAGACTTTAAGTATTCCTCTTGCTGTCCAGAACCGATAATCTTCAGACGTTTCTTCATTTTATTGAAGGTCTTTATCGCAAGATCGACTCTTTTATTTGGAGCAAAAGCCGTAACCATTACGTAGTAATCCTCTTTTTCAGGAGGATTCTCTTGAGTTGATTTAAAGTCCTCTAAGTCGACAAATGGGTGAATAACACCAGAGTCGATTCCGTAATATTTTTGAATTCTCTTTCTCACAAACTCAGCATTAGCAATTGGAACATCTACATTAGCATTAGAATCCAAGTCCCAATTCACAAGATAATTTTTAAAAACCTTTGCTCCTAATCGCTGATAAAATGGAGCATCCGCACCGAAGTACACATCATATTGATCATAAAGATACCTCATAGGACTATGAATATATGAAATATGAACCGAATCTGCAGGCTTCTTCACACCTTTAATCACACAGTGAGATGAACTAAGCACTAAGTCAGCCTCTTCAATTATTTTCAACCCTTCTGCAGCTTTTGGAAAAAGTGGTAGAAGTTTACGATAATGCTTATGAACTCCAGGAATACTATTAAGAAATGAAGTATGAATGACTCGATTTTCAATCATAGGACTTGTTGAGCCCTCTTTATAAATTAGAGTATAAAGTGGCGCATCTGGAAAAAGCTCACAAAAGACTTCTAAAACTCTCTCTCCGCCTCTAAAACCAGTTAGCCAATCATGTAAAAGAACTACTTTCACCAATATCCCCAATAAAAAATATACTACTACGTAATATAGTGTAAATTACGAGACCCGTCACGTAATGTACTAATTTTTCATCGATTTAGCCTCTATATGACTCATTTATAAATATCTGGAATCACATAAAAGAAGACCTACAAAGTCCTAAACATTTTTCAATTTTCTCCCATTCAGATTGCACAAATCTCCTAACCAGTATTTAGTACAAACTCGACTGGAGGAGTCTATGAAAAAACTAATAGCAGCATTAGCAATAATCGTTTCTACATCTACTTTCGCTCAAAAGTATTTTGGTGCCCAGGCCCTATGTCTGATGACGGGAAGAGATAGTGCTCAATGTGAAGTTTGTAATAACTATGCCTATAGCATTGGTTGTAAGATGAGAAGTGAGGGTATAACCCTGCGAGGCTACAGAGTTGCAAACGAGGGCTATATCATCATTCGACCGGGTCAGTGTGGTATGACTTACGTCAAGGCCAACAACTCAATCATGGACCCACTTGTTGATGCTGTCGCAACAGCAACATGCCACTTCTAATTTTTGTCCTGGATACTTTTCTAGCGGCTGCGCGTCTAACGCAATGACGCTAGAAAAGTGTCCAGGATCAATTTAGGGGCGTTTAATTCCTCGCTCGAGGAAAACTTTATTCGCTCTCTTTACAATATCCGTCTGAAAGGCCTTTTCATACCTCACATCGAGAACATAGGCCTTCACACTAAAACGATAAGCAAGCTTCATCGCAATCTCAACTTCCTGAACAACGACATTAATCGGCTTAGCAAGATAAGCAAAGCGAGAAGTCACAACGATTTCATTAAGTATATCAGTCACTGTATTAATATCTTCATCCAGTGCAATATGAAAGTTCACTACAATCATCATATTCAATGCACCAAAATTTCCTGAACTAACCTGCTCTGTAATAAACTTTGTGTTAGGAATTGTGACAACGTTATCGTCTAAAGTCGTTAATCTTACTGCTCGAAGACCAATACTCGTAATCTCACCATAGGTATCTCCTATCATAACCCTATCGCCAACTTGAGCGGGCTTATCAAAGAGAAAAACAATTCCAGAAACAAATGAACTGACAACATCTTTTATGGCAAAACCGATCGCAACAGCCAGAGAACCTGCTATTGCAAAGATCAACTCTCTCGGCGGCCTGAAAGCAAGATAAATAATAAAAGGAATCCCCAAGACATAGAGACTGAAAGAAATAATGGTTGAAACCTGTAGAATAGCGAGACGATTTTTTCCAAATTTCTCAGCGAGTTTTTCTCCAAGTTTATTAACAACTCGAACACATCCTATAATAAGAAGGATTCCAAAAATTAAAAATAAAATGTTTTGAACTCTAAGTAGCTCTAAAACCTGATTAACTTGATCATTCTTCATAGATAAAATTCTTCGTCTTTAAGTGTTTAACTAGTGGGTATTGATAAGAGACATTGTAAGAGTAAATTCCATCGTCATTTCTAATTAGAACTTCATTCTCTAATCCGATACGAAGTGCATGTCTAACAGTTCCTTCACTGATATTTGTAACACCGACCAACTCTCTAGCTCGAATGGACTCATGCCTCATAATGCTTGCAAAAATAAATAGCGTATCATCAGAAAGTCCCGACAAAAAATCAGTTTTCTTATTAACAGGAACGCCAACTTTAAACGCCTTCCTTCTCCAAGGTCTTAAAGATGAAAACCATAGATGAGTTGCTAAGGCGACATTTCCCTTAGACGTATCCCAAAGCATTCTGAAAAAAAGTGTCTCAACATAAGAAGTCGATCCAGTCTCGTCACTCGTTCTTAAGGCCTGAATAATATCAGAATAGCTAATCTGATACTTCGTCGAATTATGAATTGTCATAATATAGTCTTGTAAGGCTTCTTCACTTAAAGAATCAACTCTATAGACGGCCCTGAAATACTGATTCTTTTTAAAGACCTGACTAATATAGCTCCAAGAGTACTGATTAAATGAAGCAACCCAAAAAATATTTTCAGTTCTCGCATTTAGAATTTCAAAAAGTGCTTTAACTCCTTCAAGCCCTCCATATTCAGACAGAAAAAGATGGTGAGCATCATCGAATAGTACTACTTTCTTTTCATTCTTTTGATCGAACTCAATTATCTTAGAGATCTCTTCAAACTCTTCTATTCCGAGCAGATCAGCGACCAATGAAAAGAGTTGTTTCTTTGTAGAAACCTTCTCGTTAAATTTATGATAAATAACTTCACAGTCTTTTCCTTGTAGACGCTCTGCTAATTTATTAAGGGCCAGTGTTTTACCAACACCTTTTTCGCCATAGATTGCAACAGTATGTTCTTCAGATTTATCGACAAGCCATTCATCAACTTCCGCAAAAATTTTATCTACAACTTTTTGTTCAACGTAAATTCTATTTTCTTGAAATGCAGAACGATATTGATTTGAGATATCCTCAATATTAGTTTCTTCAAACTGTTCTGAAGTCTCTAGTTTCTTTTGAAAGAGCTTTGTCGCGAGAGCTCTAGTTATGGACCACTCAGAAATTTGTCCTTTAAGCTTTTTCCAAAAGAAATGAAAAAATGCGAGAAGAAATCCCACTGGAAGAAGTACATTTTTTATGAAAGCACTACCTGAAAATAAAATTGTTTCCATCTTAGGATAGTATTTTTTAAGAATGTTCTGTGTTTCAACACTCCAGTTTCTTAGTGACTTATAAAAAAGACCAATCAAAATAATAAAGAGAATTTTGAAAGCGTATTCGTATACAAGTCCCTTTTTTAAAGTGAGCTCAATTGCATAAAGAGAACCAAAAAAGAATAATAAGTATCTGGCGAATAGTTTTGAATCATTTAGAATTTTTTGAATTTTATCTCTTTCTCTTTTGACTCCGGCAAATTCAGAGAAAAGTCTAAGCGCACTAATAAATAGCTGATTAAAAATCAAGTAGACAACATAAAACTTGATAAAAGAAAGTATAAATACAAGATCAGATAATGCTGTCTCCATTAGAATCTTTCTTGCGACAACTAAAAACACAAGAGCAAGAACATAAGGAATAAATGGACCCGCCCACTGGAGAAAGAATGCAGCCCTTGTCTCGAGAGAACTCAATGTAATACTATTAATCAAACCTAGTCTCATTCGAACTGCTTGATTCATAATTTTCTTTTTCAAAAAATTGTAGACAAGAGGCAAGAGGATAAAGCTACCGATTAGAAAAAGCTCTTTCGTTAGCTGTTCGGTTGTACCCGTTTTATAGAAATTCGATACTTCTAAAAACCATGGACCTAATTTTGTAAAATAATCAGTAATTTGAATGTTCATTATAAAATTCTTTCAATAAATTCTCTTTCCGTCCACCTTTAATAACGCACCGACGCTAGAAAAGTATCCAGGATGAAAATGGATGAAAATGGTTTATCAGAAATGAAAAACTGGCGTGTATTCTAATTAAGACATGTTGCTCAATGTGCTTTTGAAGTCTAAATAACCTTCAGTCTATAAATTGGAGGACTTATGAAATACCTTATCCTTATATTCGCTTTTACAATTTCACTTAAGAGTGTCTATTCAGAAGAAATACAAGAGCTTTATTCCATAAATCCTGATAATGCGAACAAGGGTCTAATTCAATTGGCCATCATAATGGATGGTTTTACAGATAGTACAAAATCAATAATAGAAAAATACGAAAATATGAAGATATGTAAAGCTTCAAGAAAGTGTTTTAATAAGATCTTAGAAGAAGCCGAAAATTTTTACCTGAATCTTCTAGTAAGTAATCAATTTTCCATGGCCAATAGGATGAATGGAATTATTTCAAATCTCGATCCCATAAAAGGTAAAAGACTTAGTGAAAAGTTTAATACTAAAGAAAGTCTTAGTTTCGATAACCCTATAGAGTTTCAACTTTCAAATATAAGACAAGACAAGAACTTTGACATTATATTTAATCATACTCAATTTAAAAAGCTCTCCAAAGAAATTCAAAGAAATTATCTTAAAAATCAGAAGTTTCTAAAGAAACTAAAAGAAGAGAGGAAATCACAAGAAAAAGAAATAATTAAAAAATGGCCAGAATACGAAGAGATCATAAGCTCGAAGAGTTATTTCGAATTCAAAGAGAAAATAAAAGAAAATCCTAATGAGAGTCAAAATAACGAACTCTCTATAAAATGCACCCTTGGATGCTCTTCATCTTTTATCACAGCTCTCTCAGCTGGTGCTAGTATTGCAAAATATCTCTCCCCTGTACTCACACCAGTTGCCTCAACTATCGTTGGAGCAAGTGCAACAACAGTTATAGCTCCAAACGGTTGCTATCAATCATGTAAGGATGACTTTTCCAAAAATAAGGAAGATATCGATAAGAATGACAAAAACACTGAAACAGGCCAAAGCAATAAAGTAAATTTTGAAAAAGTGGAACTAATTAAGAAAGATAACAATGAAAAAATTGAAAAATTAGAGAATAAAAAAGACGCTCAAACAAAAAGATCTGAAATTTCGGAAGAATTATTGGAGGAAATTCGCGATGACTACGAGCTATTACAAGAAAATGGTCAAAATAGTTATGATGCCACGACTTTTGTACTAACAAAGCTGAAGCTAGAAGAAAATAAAGACCTTGAAGAAAAAAGACGAAAGAAAGAAGAAGATAAAAGGATTATGAGATGTAATGAAATCAATCTTTTTTTAAACAAGAATGAAAGAGAAATAGATTGTAGAAAAATTAAAATCAACAATTCCTCTGAAATCAAAAGCACTCAAGAAAGACTTTCAGAGCATTTTCAGAGAAATAAAAAGATAAAAAACCGTATTGCAAAAAGAAACTGTAAAATTTTGAAAAATGAAAGCAACAAGCCAGTAAAACACTGTAAATAGGAATAACTCATGAACAATAAAAACCAAATCATTCATATCATTATTATTCTAATATCAACATTTGCAATATACTATTTCAATGGCGAAATACTTACGGCTACTACTTACTTTTTGGTCACGGTTTTATCATCGGTTTCTTACTTAAAAAGTCTAAAGTCGAAAAAGGGAATCTTGAGTTTAGATAAGACGACGAATGTTCTAACTACAGTTACATTATTGGGGTTGATTCCCTTATTTCTCTATTTTAAAACTTACGACCAAGTCTTATTTATGAGCCTTTATTGCGGAAACCTTAAACTAATACAATCTCTAAAAGATTAATTCTTACTTTTGAAGTAGTTTTCTAACTGAAATAAATTTAACGCACCGACGCTAGAAAAGTATCCAGGATGAATTATGTTTGATAGACTTCTTCCATGCTTTTTGGTGACGATTTTCCCTTTGATATTAAGAAACGCGGAGAGGACCTTTTTCGAGAGGGGCTCGTGCATATTGTTTCTGAACAAAGAGATCAGATTCAATTTCAAATCTTCGGGGAGTCCAAATTTTATTCAACTTTTAAAGACCCAAATAATCAGGGAGAAATTGAAGCTCACTGTACTTGTGAACACTTTGGCCGGGGATTTCTTTGCACTCACCTCTGGGCCTCTGTCTTAGAACTGAATAAAACGAGCTTTGGAGCTCATATTGAGAATAAGTATCTCGACCCTGAGATAAAAAGTGTTAAATCCCCTCGTGACATCAAAATTCCTTTTTCAATTAAAGATTTTTTGAAAGATGCTAAGAATAGCTCCAATGTTACAAAAGTACTTAACAAAAAAACCTCAAAAGCAGATAGAGTTTTTAAAAAATCTATTTTTGTGCTCAACCTCGACGACAAAGAAACAGAAGATAAGTATGAAATCAGTACTTATTTTCAAACCCGCTTAAAAACTGGAGACTGGAGTAAAGAAAAGAATCTTATTTTTTATAAGAACTCTCTCGAAGAAGACTTCTATGAAATCGGGAACCCTCGTGAAAAACGACTACTCGACAAGATGAAGTTTTATCACGATAAGAGCAATCACTTTTCATTCTATCCTGATGAATTAACCCCTCTCATGAAAGACCTTATAAACTCAGGGTCATTCTACATCAAGTCAGAGGGTAAACGTCTTAATATAAAAATTGATACTACAAGAAGTTGCCACTTACACTTTAAAGTTGATGATAATCAAGAAAACTCGGGCTGGGATCTCAAAATATTTATTAAAATTGATGATCGCTTAATTCCGTTTGAGATGGATCACCTAAGTCCACTTCTTGAGCTCAATTATTTTTCTTATAATGAAATCTTCTATCCTATCGAGATATTCGGTCTTTACCCACTGATCAAAAACAACTTCTCTCATGGAAATAGCATAGAAATTAATCAAAGAGATCGCCACTTTCTAACGGAGTTTTTACAAAAATGCTTACCTAAAGGTGCCTATGACATTAGTGGTACAAATGAGTTTTTTGAAAAAACAGAGAAGCCTAGGGCTATCTTAAAGATTCGTACAATTCAATATAAAAATGAACTTCAAACTCTTGCTGAGTTAGAGTTTCATTACGACCACGGAGACGACTTATTTGAATCAATTGATCTTTCTTTTGAAACAAACATAAAAAAAAGCATCTTAGAAACAAATGGTATAGAGCTCTTTCATGAGAATTTTAAAGACAATGAATATATATTAAATTCTGGAAAATTTCATAATATTATTTCACATCTAATTTCAATTGGAATAGAGGTTTACGCCGATAAAAAACGCGTCATCTCTCACAGTAAAAGTGATCTTAAAATAGAGCCTACTGGTACAGATTGGTTCGAAGTAAAAGCGAAAGTATTTTATGAGAAGCAAAGTGTATCTCTTCCTAATATATTAAAAGGGAAATACACTAATGGTTTAATTCCAATTGGTGATGATCAATTCGGCCTTCTTCCACTGGAATGGTTGGAGTCACAGAAAGCATTAAGAAAAATCTCAAAAATCGAAAATGAAAATATTCAAATCCACTCTTCTTTTGCACTAATGATTGATACTCTCTTTAAAAAGAATGAAATTGAAACGAATGATTTTTTTAAAAATTTCATCACTCATATTAAAGACTTCAAAGGCGCTAATCAGATTATAGAAAGCGATCAATTTCATGGGACTCTTCGCCAATATCAAAGAGAAGGTCTTAGCTGGATGCAAATGCTCAAAGATATTCGGCTTGGCGGATGTCTTGCTGATGATATGGGGCTTGGAAAGACAATTCAAATTCTTGCAGAGATTGAAAGACATAAAAGTCAAAATGAGACGAATTTAATCGTCGCTCCAAAAAGCCTAGTCTTTAACTGGAAAAATGAAGCACAGAAATTCGTTCCACACCTAAAAGTGGCCATCTATGAAGGAAGTCCTCTTGAAAGAGCTACACTTTTAAAGGATCGATCAATTGACCTTCTAATAGTTAGCTACGGACTGCTTAGAAGAGAAATACTTGAATTTAAAAAAGAGAAGTTTCAACATCTTATTCTTGATGAAGCTCAAGCAATAAAGAACTCTAAGTCCCAAACGATGAAGGCCTGTTGCCTTTTAAAGGCCAAGTATCGCCTGGCCCTAACGGGTACTCCAGTTGAAAATAGTTTAACTGATCTTCTTTCTATATTCGAGTTTCTAAACCCTGGACACTTCACGACTGCAGATGTCTTTGACGATAGAAAATCTAATAAGAAAATATTAAACTCTCTTCGTCCTTTTATTTTACGTAGAACAAAAGAAAAAGTTCTAACAGAACTACCAGAGAAGACAGAGTCCACTCTCCTAATAGATCTAAAAGGACAACACAAGGAAGCCTATGAAGAAATAAAGAATTTCTATCAAAAGGCCCTTAATAAGAAAATTCTTAACGATGGATTAAAGAAAAATAAAATCCATGTTCTCGACGCTCTTCTAAGATTAAGACAAGCGGCAAACCATCCTGCAATAATAAACGAGTACGAATATGAAGGACAATCCTCCAAAATAAATATCTTATTAGAAAAAATAAAAGATGTTCAAAAAGATGGAAGAAAAATTATCGTCTTCTCACAATTTGTCTCTCTTTTAAAACAAATGAAAAACACACTCATAGAAAACGAGATAGGCTTTGAATACCTTGATGGATCAACACAGAACAGAGAGCTCGTAGTCAACAGGTTCAAGACCTCAAAAGAGAAGAATATCTTCTTAATCTCAATTAAGGCCGGTGGTGTTGGACTCAATCTTACAGAAGCTGATTATTGCTTCATTCTTGATCCATGGTGGAACCCAGCAGTCGAAGCTCAAGCCATTGATAGAATTCACAGGATAGGTCAAACAAAGAAGGTCTTTTCATATAAAATCATTGCAAAAGACACTGTTGAAGAGAAGATTGTTAAACTTCAACAACAGAAGAAAGGATTGGCCGATGACCTCCTCTCTTCCGATGGTGAATTTATTAAGAACCTTAGTCGTGAAGATTTAGATTACCTTTTAACTTAAAAAGAACTGTTTCATTTGATTTAAAATCAAAAGATTCATTTTTAATTGCTTCAAAATTATTATTGGCACAATTTACTGAATCTAAAACTCCGACTTCGCCTAAACAATATTGGAAACTATTTGTTTGTAGTGCCCATGGATTGTTGTCTACGAATATTTTTCCGTTAAACCTTGAGTCTTTGAAAACTTTAAATGCTTTCTCTAAATCTACGTCTTCGTATTTTTTCGATTCTTCTCTATATTCATAAATACCAACTCTTTTATTTGGTTTTGGTTCTACATCTGAGCCTCCTGCCGTTGTCGAAGTCCCAGCGAGAGAGTTAAATGATAGAACAAAAAGAAATAATACTTTTAAAAATTTCATTGTATTTTCTCCTTTTGTTTTGATTCCATTAAAAGGTCTGAAACAAGCCCAACATAAACTTGCATATCGCCTTCATATTCTTTCATACTTATTATCTTCTTAATTTCCTCATTCGCATCGAATAAAATTTCCTGTATTCTTTTCTGTCCCTCTTTTGAAACAGACTCAGAATGATAGCTAAGAAAATTATAACTATTTCTAAAAGATAAGTCCGAACAATGCATTACACTTTTAGATAAGACATTACGTACAGTTTTATCAGAAAAAGAAATTAGATCTGAGCACCCTCTTACTCTCCCATCCTCATCGACTTTAACAATTTCGCGTTCATTGAGGTGATCAAGAGCTAATACTCCAACTTGTCCAAAAGCTTCAAAGATTTGATTTCTAGTTGTTCCAATTCTTGAAAAGCAAATCAAAAGAATTCGAAAATACTTATCGTCAGAAAGATATTCTTCAGCGTGTAGCTCAGAGTACTTAACCTTATCTCTCATTGAACGATAAATATCTTTATAAGCCCCGGCCACCTCAGGAAAATATTCTTCAAGATAAGCCAAGATATCATCACAACCAGTACCGCGTAAGACACGCAGAACTTGGTCAATTGATGGAGTGCGAATGTCTCCATTCATAATTCTTGTAAGTGATGACGCTGACATATTGAAGCGTTTTGCCACTTGGTGCGAATTGAGTCGCGGATGCTTTCTTTTATAACTTTTCACTCGTTCTGCTAGAACTTCGCACAAAGTTCTAGCGGATTCCGCGTAGACAACATTGTCCACTGCTACCTCCTATTTACTTCTCGATTTAAATTAAATAATAGGGCCTTCGATTTTGAGATACTCTTCTTTGTATGTTTTACTCGTTGGACCAGCTCATAATTTTAGAGACTTAGCTGTAAGGTAAGAGAAATTAGGCCTAAGTTTTCTTAAAGAATTTCGATAATCAAGAAAGCTTAACCTCCAGTATTCATCGGAGTTTCAAAACGATTCTTTTTCATATCACAACGCAATCATTTCACTCTGACGAACTATGCTCATTTCACTGTGTAATTCCCTAGAACTTTTTCTCCCCCTAGTTTAGAACCCACTCACAGAAAAAACGGGAGAAAAAAATATGCAAACATCAAATCAAACACACATAAATTTAGAGATTGCTCAACTTGTTCATGATCTTCGCTCACCTTTGCAGGCACTCAAAGGGATATCTTCAGGAATGGTTCCAAATGAAAAGATGGCCAACGACCTTTTGAAAGAAGCTTCGACTCGTTTTGAAGAACTGATTGGTGAGTTATCAAGAATTTCAAAAAGAAAAAAGAGTGATTCACAGGAATTTGATATTTATGAACTAATCAATAGCACAATCAACATGAAGTACGTTGAATATCCTTACAGACGTTTTAAGATTTTGATTCGAAATAAATGCCAGTCATCGAAAGTTTCGCAACTTGATCCTAAAGAGTTCAAAAGAGTTATTTCAAATTTACTTAACAATGCAATTGAGTCACTTGGTGAGCAGAATGGAAAGATCTTGATCACGCTAAAAGAAGTCGATAATCAAATTCATATTTCAATCAAAGACAATGGTCACGGTATTCCGCAAGAGCTTATTACACATATAACTGGACTTGGGCATAGTTATGGGAAAGAAAATGGTACCGGTCTTGGTCTCTATCACGCTAAAAACTCTATCGAATCATGGAATGGTTCCCTCAATATTGAGTCTCTTCTATCAATTGGGACAATCGTCTCTCTTAGCCTTCCAACGAAAAAAGCACCACGTTTTCAAGTGGTGCTTTAATCTTATCGGCAAGCATGGATGCTTGTTTTCTCTACAAATACTTCTGATGAAATTTTATGTGATCTTCTATAAAAGTCGAAATAAAGAAGTAACTGTGATCGTATCCCTCTTGAAATCTCACTTCTAAGGCTTGATTGTTGTTAGAGCAGGCCTTAACAAAATTATCTGTTAATAGTTCCTTCTCTAAAAACTCATCGGCCAGACCTTGATCAATTAAAATCGGATTTTCAGACTTGATCCCAGTATTGATTAATTCCGTCGCATCGTATTCAATCCACTTTGAACGATCAGCACCCAAGTAACCTTCAAGCGCTTTTTGGCCCCACGGACAGCGTGATGGATTAACAATCGGAGAGAAGGCTGAAATTGATTTGAAGACGCCTCCCTCTTTAAGTCCAAGAATAAGTGCTCCATGGCCACCCATTGAGTGTCCCATGATAGAGAGCTTAGTTACTCCAAAATGAGATTCTAGAAGTTCAACAATTTCACCTCGAATATAGTCGTACATTTGATAATGATTCTCGTACCCTTCAGATGTAGCATTAACGTAAAACCCTGCACCAGAACCAAAATCGTAAGAATCGTGCTCATTTGGTAACTCAAGTCCACGAGGAGAAGTATCTGGACAAATAATCATTGTCTTTGAACCACTTAAAACTTTTTGAGCACCGGCCTTCGTGATGAAGTTCTCTTCTGTACAAGTGAGTCCAGAAAGCCAGATAATACAGCTTTCGAGCTCTTCAATTGCACATGGCAGATAACAAGAAAATTTCATCTTTGTTTTCGTTACCTCTGAATCGTGTTCAAAGTATTGAGTCCAACCACCGAAGGTTTTATTTTCTTTTATCTTTGTTAATTCCATTTTCTACCCGTTTGTATATTCTATTACCGAACGAATACTCTTACCTTCATGCATTAGATCAAAGGCTTTATTAATTTCTTCAAGAGGCATTTTGAATGTTACAAGATCATCAAGATTGATTTCTCCATTCATGTATTGATCAACAAAACCAGGAAGCTCTGAGCGCCCCTTAACACCACCAAAAGCAGATCCTCTCCAAACTCTTCCTGTTACAAGTTGAAATGGTCTTGTACTAATTTCCTGACCAGCACCGGCAACACCAATGATGATTGATTCTCCCCATCCTTTGTGGCAACACTCAAGAGCAGATCTCATCAACTCAACGTTACCAACACATTCAAAAGAATAATCAACACCACCGTCAGTCATTTCTACAATAACTTCTTGAATTGGCTTGTCGAACTTTTTTGGATTAACGAAATCCGTCGCTCCAAACTTCTTTGCCATTTCAAATTTATCTTCATTGATATCAACGGCAATAATTTTTGAAGCTTTCGCCATTTTTGCACCTTGAAGAACAGAAAGACCAATTCCTCCAAGTCCAAATACAGCAATTGTTGCACCCTCTTCGACCTTTGCCGTTTTCAAAACGGCACCGATTCCAGTTGTTACTCCACAACCAAGAAGACAAACTTTATCCAGAGGAGCTTCCTTACTAATTTTTGCTAGAGAGATTTCTGGAACAACCGTATACTCAGCAAATGTCGAAGTTCCCATATAATGAAAAATTGGTTTTCCATCCTTTGAAAATCTTGAAGTACCATCTGGCATTAATCCACGACCTTGAGTTTCACGAATTCTTTGACAAAGATTTGTCTTACCTGAAGTACAGAACTTACACTCTCCACACTCTGGAGTATAAAGAGGAATAACGTGATCACCCTTCTTAAGAGTTGTTACACCCTCACCAACTTCTTCTACAATCCCCCCACCTTCGTGTCCGAGAATCACTGGAAAGATTCCCTCAGGATCTGCACCAGAAAGAGTATAGGCATCAGTGTGACAAACTCCCGTTGCAACCATTCTTACTAGAACCTCGCCCTTCTTTGGCGCTTCTAGATCAACTTCTTCTATTTTAAGAGGCTCATTTGGTCCCCATGCTACAGCAGCTTTTACTTTCATATCTTCTCCTTATTTATTCAATTTTCCCAATTTTAAGGCCGAGCAAAATTATTGACAATACACCAAAAAGACAACACAGTGTTTCCATATGAAAACAATCAAATGGCTCACTTCCATCATGGCATTTACTAAAATTGCCGAACTTGAATCCTACTCTAAGGCCGCAAAGGAACTCGATGTATCAAAGGCGCATCTTAGTAAAATGATTAAGGAATTAGAGGATTCAATAGGCCAAAGACTCATCAATAGAACTACCAGAGCTCTAAAATTAACCTATGAAGGTGAGCGATTTTTTCACCAATGTAAGGGCTCTATAGACAACCTTAAATTTGCTCAAGATGAAATGTTAAAAGCAAATCAAATTCCAAGGGGTCAATTGCGTCTTAGTGTGGCCGGTGCTTTTGCAGAAGAATACGTTACCCCTGTGGTTGCGAAATTGTGCCGACTCTACCCTGAGCTCAATGTTGAGATGGTTTATTCTCAAAGAATGGTTAAGCTCGTAGAAGAGAATTTTGATGTGGCGATTCGAGTTGGAAAATTAGAAGACTCCTCTCTTGTTGCAAAACAAATTGCTTCGCGAAAAGAATATATTTGTGTCTCACCTGTGTATTTAGAACAACAGGGACAGCCTAAAACACCTGAAGAACTTAAAAAACATAATTGCCTTCTTAGTACGAATAATATTTGGACGTTTTGGAACAAAAGAAAATTAACTCCAATTAAAATTCGAGGCAACTTTAAAAGTAATAATGCTAGAGCTATTTTAAAAGCAGGACTAGAAGGACTTGGGATTGTTCGACTACCTGAAGTTTATGTTCGTGAATATCTCGATCGCGGCGAACTCGTTTCAATCTTAGAGAAATTTCTTCCGGAAGACACTCCCATATGGGCGGTTATGCCCAGCAAGCAAAACCTTTCGATTAACACGAGGGTTTTTCTTACTGAGCTTGAGATTTATTTGAAAAATTTATGAGTTTCGATCAAGTTCCCAGTTAATTGTATCTTGGATACCTTGTTCGAAATTGTGAGCAGGGGCCCACTTCAACTCGCCCTTTAATTTTGAGGCATCGATTGCGTAACGACGATCATGGCCAGGACGATCTTTAACAAAGCTGATGAGGTCCTTGTAGCTTCCTTTTTGGCGCGGCTTTATATCATCTAAAAGTGCACAAATTGTATGAACAACTTCTAAGTTTGTTTTCTCCGCATCTCCACCAACATTATACGTTTCTCCTGCACGCCCCTTATGGAAAACGAGATCGATTGCTTCACAGTGGTCAGTCACATAGAGCCAATCTCTAATATTTTTTCCATCTCCATAAATTGGAATTGGGTTTTCATTAAGGGCATTTCGACAGATTGTTGGAATTAACTTTTCACCATGTTGACGAGGGCCATAGTTATTTGAACAATTTGTCGTTACTACATTCATTCCATAAGTATGGAAATAACTTCTTACGATCATGTCTGATGAGGCTTTAGAAGCTGAGTACGGTGAATTTGGTGCGTAGGGAGTTGTCTCTGTAAAGTATCCCGTTTCACCTAGAGTCCCATACACCTCATCTGTAGAGATGTGGTGAAAACGTGCTTCTTTATAAGCATCTTTAATTTCAAAAGGACCATTCATCCAAGTTGTTCTTGCCACATCGAGAAGAGTAAATGTTCCATTAACATTTGTTCTTACAAATTCACCAGGTCCAGATATTGAGTTATCTACGTGTGATTCTGCAGCGAAGTGAATGACACCTTGAATATTATTTTCAGTGAATATTTTTTCAACGAGTTCCCTATCGCAGATGTCTCCTTTAACAAACTCATAATTTGACTCGTCTAATCCTTGGAGATTTTTTAAATCACCTGCATACGTAAGAAGGTCTAGATTAATAACCTTATAATCTTGATATCTATTTACAAAAAGGTGGACAAAATTTGATCCGATGAAGCCAGCTCCACCAGTAACTAAGATAGATTTTTTAGACATTTTCTAAGTCCTTCTTTCCAATAGGGAACATTATAATTTAACGTTTTTTTAATTTTTGATTTATTTAAAACTGAATAATGAGGTCTCTTTGCTTTCGTTGGAAATTGGTGAGATTCAATTGGATGAATCGTACATTTACTTTTCAACTCTTCCATAATCTCTACTGCAAAGTCGTACCATGACAACACTCCCTCATTTGAAAAGTGAAAGATTTCGCCACGACATTTCTCAAATTCATTCGTCATTCTTATTAGAAATTCGGCCAGATCTGTAGCATATGTTGGAGAACCAACTTGATCAAAGACAACAGATAATTCTTCTTTTTTTGATAAAGCCATCATCGTCTTCACAAAGTTCTTTCCGTATTCAGAGTAGACCCAAGACGTACGGACAATAGAGTAATTTTTAAAAGAACTTTGTATAAGTGACTCTTCCCCTTCTTTTTTTGAGGCTCCATAAACTGATTGTGGAGAAACAGAATCACTTTCTTTATAAGGTCGATGATTATTACCATCGAAGACATAGTCAGTTGAAATATGAATGAGGTTAAGATCTTTTTCCTGACAGATTTTTGATAGGATCGCTAGAGAGTCTCTGTTCACAAGAAAAGCATTGTCTTGATCTTCTTCAGCAAGATCAACGGCAGTATAAGCGGCACAGTTAATAAGAAAGTCACCTTCCTTTGAATTTTCCAAGGCCTTATGAACTGATTCATAAGATGTAATATCGCATTCAGAAGAACTAAAAGTTTGAATCTCTGATTCCACTTTTTTTAAAGATTTTCCTAGCTGTCCATTACCACCTGTAACAAAAATCATAATCTCTCACAATATTCATTATATGTCGGAAGGAGTTTATCTTTTTCAGATAAGCTGATCTTATCTTCCTCGACTTGCCAATCAATTGATAAAGTTGAATCACTATAGATGATTCCTCTTTCACTTTCTTTGTTATAAAAGTTATCGCATTTGTATTGAAAAAGTGCATTTTTAGATAAAACAGAAAAACCATGAGCAAAGTTTCTTGGAATCAGTAGTTGCCTATGATTCTCTTCACTGAGTTCAATCGAAAAGCTTTGACCAAATGTTTCACTCCCTACTCGCAAATCAACAGCGACATCTAGAACTTTACCAACAGGACATCTAACAAGCTTAGCTTGAGCGAACTCTCCAATTTGTAAATGGAGCCCTCTAATTGTGCCGTAGGAAGAAAATGATTGATTATCTTGTACGAAATCATATTCCAGGTCATTCTTTAAGAATCTCTCTTTATTAAAACTCTCGTAGAAATATCCTCTATCATCATCGAAAACAGAAGGTTCAATAATCAAAAGATCTTTTATGGGTGTTTCAACAATCTTCACACGTGATCCTTTAAAACTCGAAGAAGATGTTTACCATATTCACTATTCTTCATAGAACTAGCGACTTTTTCAACTTCACTTGCATCAATCCAATTCTTTTTAAATGCAATTTCTTCAAGACATGCAACTTTAAGCCCCTGTCTCTGCTCAATTGTTTGAATGAAGTTAGAAGCATCGAGAAGTGACGAGTGTGTTCCTGTATCAAGCCAAGCAATTCCTCTCCCTAGAAGTTCAAGAGAAAGCTCTCCCTTTTCCAGATAGGCCTGATTGACTGTTGTAATTTCCAGCTCACCTCGATGTGATGGCTTAACATTTTTAGCAATCTCAACGACGCTATTATCATAATAGTAAAGCCCAGTAACAGCGTAATTAGACTTTGGCACTTCTGGCTTTTCTTCAATCGACAAGACCTTATGATTTTTATCAAATTCAGCAACACCATATCTTTCAGGATCTTGAACATTATAACCAAAGATCGTTGCACCACTTTCAAGACTAGCCGCTCTTTCTAGTTTTTGAGTGAGACCGTGGCCATAAAAGATATTATCTCCAAGAACAAGACAAACACTATCATCACCAATAAATTCTTCACCAATGATAAACGCTTGGGCAAGCCCATCGGGACTTGGCTGAACAGCGTACTCAATATTTAATCCCAGTTGGTTTCCGTTACCAAAGAGGCTTTTAAAGTGAACAATATCTCTAGGAGTTGAGATAATAAGAATATCTCTAATATTCGAGAGCATTAAAACAGAAAGAGGATAGTAAATCATCGGCTTATCATAAATGGGTATGATTTGCTTTGAGATTGAAAGTGTTGCGGGATTTAATCTTGTTCCAGAACCACCGGCTAAAATAATACCTTTCATCTTCTCTCCCTATAATTTCACTGAAACATCAATATTTGAAAGTCTCAATATTAATTCAAAATCTTTTGACCAAGAACTTGCAAGATCAGACTCCATATCAACACTTTTAGGTTGATCATATTGAATTCTTTCCATCAAGCTTGGCTTCATAATAACCATATTTTTAAATCGATGTTCAAAAGGAACTTCTTCAGATGTTAGAACAAAGTTGACTTCATCTGCATTTATCTTAGAAGTGATATCTTCCGAAAATTCAGTATAGTCACCGACAATATAAACAACTTTCTTAGTTTCTAGTTCAAATGGATCTCTAAGTCTTTCAACTCGCTCTTTCATAAAAGATGGATGCTCAATAAGAACCTTTTGCATTTTTGTTTTAGCGAAGGCCTTTTTTTCACGGCTCCAATATTTATTAAACTTTGCAGCTGGACGAATGCGTCTCATAATCTCTTCTTGCTTAAGCTTATGTTGTTCAGCTGGGCGAACATGTCCGTAATGATATAAACAAACATCACTGTCCACTTGCTTCTTGTATCCACTGAAACCTTGAGCATCTCCGTGGCAAATAATATCAGACTTTAGCTTGAATGCTCTAATCTCAGCTGGCTGCCATCTCTTATTAACCGCAATATGATAGTGATCTTTCCAATAGTGTAAAAAACGTAGTCTTACAGCATCAGCTCCACTTGCAATGGCGGCCTCAATATCTTCTTTTAGTTTTTTGTACTCACTAGGATGAATGATTTCATCACAATGAAGAAAAATGGCCCATGCATCATCCTCATTTCCATGATCTTTTCTAAGTTCATCAAGCGCAACATTTGCTTGTTGAGAAAAAATCATTCCTCCATCACCCATGTACTTATCTTCCCAAACAGTGTCGATAACTTTGACTTTCCCTAGAGTCTTAACTCTTTCACCTGTTTTATCTTCACTATCGCCGAGGGCCAAATAAATTTCATCAACAAGCCCTGACATCGACTCAAGCATTTCCATATAAGGGTAGTCTAATTTGTCTACGCCTCGCATAAAGGTGAAGCCATAAAATTTTGTCATTAAAACTCCTAAAGTCTCATTATCTTAAGCGGTTATTTTAATTCAAAAGCACCACTACGCCAAGGAATGCGTAAACTTAACAATAAATTGACAAAAATTAAGTTGTACACAATTTAAATACATCGTATCTTATCTATAATTCAAAAAAAGGGGATATTATGAGTGTTTATGATTTCAAGGCCAAAGACATTAAAGGAAATGAAAGAAGTTTAGAAGAATTTAGAGGAAAGCCTCTTATTATTGTAAATACTGCCAGTAAGTGTGGATTTACGCCGCAGTACAAAGACCTTCAAGAGCTTTATAAAAAGCACGAAGGTGAATTCGAAGTTCTCGCCTTCCCTTGTAACCAATTTGGTAAACAGGAACCAGGTGAAGCGGAAGAGATTCAGCAATTTTGCGATCTTCAATTCAATGTAACATTTCCAATTTTTGATAAAATTGATGTTAACGGTGATGAAGCCCACCCTCTTTATGAGTACCTCAAAGAAAAACAACCAGGACTTCTTGGATCAAAACCAATTAAATGGAATTTTACAAAATTCCTTGTAGATGGAAATGGTGAACCAGTTAAGAGATATGCTCCACAAGATAAGCCACAAAAAATTGAAGAGGACCTACTAGATCTTCTTGGTAAGAAATAGGTTTTACAATGAATAAAGACGCACTCTTATTAGAAAATCAATTTTGCTTTAGTCTCTATAGACTTAGTAAATTAGTGACGGCAAGATATCGACCTCTTCTTGAAAAGCTCGATATAACTTATCCGCAATACCTTGTGATGATTGTTCTATGGGAAAAAGAAGCCGTTAATGTCAAAGAGCTAGGTCAGAAACTAAGTCTAGACTCTGGAACTTTGAGTCCCTTGATTAAGCGACTCATTGACAAAGGATTGATCGAAAAGAAGCGTTGTAAAAATGATGAAAGAATCGTCTATGTCTCTTTAACAGACGATGGAAAGAAATTAAAAAACAAAGCAAAGAAAGTTCCGGGAAAAATCCTTTGTAATTACGAAGGAGATCCAAGCGAACTGATGAATTTTAAAGTTAAAATTGACGAGCTATTTGAATTGCTCAATACAACGGAGAAAAATTGTGAATGAACAAATTTTAGAAGCACTTGATTGGAGATATGCCACGAAGATCTTTGATGCAGACAAGAAAATTAACGAAAAAGATTGGAATACTCTTGTTGAGTCAGTAAGACTAGCTCCTTCTTCTTACGGGCTTCAACCATGGAAGTTTATCGTTGTAGAAAATAAAGAACTTCGTGCAAAACTAAGAGAAGTTTCTTGGAATCAATCTCAAGTAACTGATGCTTCTCACTATTTGGTTTTCACAACTCTTGAAAAACTAGATGCACAATACGTAGATAAATTTGTTGCCGATATTGCTAAAACAAGAGGACTTCAAGTTGAAGACTTGGCTGGATATAGAGACATGATGGTCGGAAATCTCGTTGAAGGACCAAGATCTCAAACAATCGATGCTTGGGCCCAAAGACAGTCATATATTGCAATGGGACAACTCACTTTAGCGGCTGGACTCTTAAAAATTGATACTTGTGCTCTTGAAGGACTTGATCCTGCAGCTTACGACAAACTTTTAGGACTAGAAGACGGCCCATATAAGACAATTGCTGCAGTTGCACTTGGATATAGAAAAGATGATGACAAATACAAAGACCTTAAAAAAGTACGCTTCGATCAAGAAGAAGTATTTGAATATAAAAAATAGGGTTACTTACTAGGGGGATATTCTCCCCCTAGTTTACATGAATTGTGTACTCACACTTAAATGACTTTTCTTGCTCTAAACTAATCAACCCTTCTTTTATCACGAAATCATTATTGGAATCAGTTGCATCGGCAACACCATACCATGGCTCGATACACACAAAAGGAGCTCCTTCAGGTGCCCACAATCCTAAATAAGGGATATCTCCAAAGTCGATTGTGACAGAATGCTCATCAAATGAATTTTTCAAAAAGACTCGCTTAGAATCAGGATCTTTAAAGATAAGAGCATCACTTTTAAAGAGATCTTTTGTGAGTTCAATTCTCTTATCATCAATCATCATTGTCTTATCATCTGGTGAATGAAAATCAACAAGACCATTGTGTAGATAGTATGCGCCTTTTTCTTCACGCTTTTCAAATTCAACAAAGTAATCTTCGAGCTGTCCTTTATTTAATGGGACATTAAATGCGGGATGGGAACCAATAGAAAAGAACATCTCTTTTCTATCTAAGTTTTTAACTTCATATGAAATGATAAGTTTTGGTCCATAGACTTTGTAGCGAACATCGAGACTAAATTTAAAAGGAAAAATCTTAAGAGTCTCATCACTTTGAATGAGTCTCAATTTAACAGAGTCTTTTTCCTTTTCGATAATTTCAAATTCACTATCGCGTGCGAAACCATGTCGACTCATACCGTAGTACTTACGGCCAATTCGATATTTATCTTCACGTAAACTTCCAACGATTGGAAAAAGGATGGGAGCAGAACGTTCCCAGTGATCAGAGTCACCCTGCCAAATGTATTCTATATTTGACTCTCTATCTTTTAGGCCCTTTAATTCAGCTCCAAAAGAAGAAATCCTAGCAGTAACGAAATGACTTGAAATCTTTATTTCATCCATACTTACTAGGATAATAGATATTCGAAAAAATTGCTAGACGACAAGTTCTTTTAAAATAAAGCCTCGCCCTTTAATACTGGCAATCTTGTGGTTAAAACCATCTAATTTCGACCTTAAGTTGGTAATATGAGTATTCATTGTTCCAACAGCAACCTCAGTATCACCCCAAACGATCTTAGATAATTCTTCTCTTGGAACTAGTTTTCCTTTATTTGTCGATAGACCTAAAAGGATTTTAAATTCAGTCCCAGTGAGGCTTAGCCTATTTCCATCAAGAAATACTTGCATCGCTTTCTTATCAATTTTGATATTTCCTACTGACATTTCATCTTCAGTAAATGACTTATACTTTTTAATTCTATTTGCAATTCGAAGCTGAAGTTCTTCACCTGTCATCGTTCTCGTTAGATAATCATCGCAACCAATTTTTAATCCTTTGATCGTCGACTTTTCAGTAGAGTCACTGCTGAAAAAGAGTACTGGGCAGTTTTTAACAAGGTTTCTATCACGCATTTTCTTAAAAAGATCAAAACCATCACATAATGGCATGTGCACATCGAGAACAATTGCATCGAATGTTTCATCTGCTAAGACAGAAAGAGCATTGATAGGATTTTGAACTAATTTAACATTGAATTTTTGAGAGAAGATATCTCCAAAGTAATCTAGATTCATTTCACTATCATCAACATATAAAACTTTGTACATATAAAACACCTCTTTATTATCCAAAAAGATTCTATCAGGAATAAAATATTTATCCAATACTTCTTTCCTAGAATTAAGCAGGTAATAATGGCCGAGTGTTTTAGTTTTATTGCGTACTAAACTTTTCAAGTGCCTTTTTCAAAACTTCTCTATTCAAAGGCTTTGAAATGTAATCTTTCATACCTGCCTCTAAGCAAGCCTGCTTATCTCTTTCAAATGCTTCAGCAGTTAACGCAATGATATAAACAGAAGGGTCATGTGAAAGGATTTCTTTTGTCGCTTTGATTCCATTGATATCTGGTAATTTAATATCCATAAATATCAAATCAAATTTTTCATTTTGCGAAAGATTAATCGCAGACTCTCCACTTGATGCGAATTTAGGAAGGATTCCAAATTTATTCAGAAATGCTTCAATCACCTGTTGATTAACAGACATGTCCTCAACAACAAGAACATTTACCTTTGAAAGATCTCTATGCTTGTCCTCAAGGATTACCTGATCAATTTCATTAACTTTAAAATCAAATGTAAATTTTGTGCCGATATCTTTTTTGGACTCTATTGAGAAAGAGTAGTCATGATGATCCAAGAGACTTTTAACTACAGTAAGCCCAAGACCTACTTTTCGAATGTCTGAATTTTCATCTTGCCCACGATAAAAAGGCTCAAATACCTTTTGGATTTCATCTTCATCTATCCCTCTTCCCGTATCTGAAATAGAGAACTCAAAGAGATCATTTTCTTTATAAACACCCTTCAGTCTCACTTCTCCCATTTCAGAGTAAGAACAAGCATTATCAAGTAGGCATAAAAGAATCCTTCTCAAGTGGCTCGTATTAATGCGAGCTATTCGATCGAGTGATTCAAGATCTAAAATGAAAGAGATTCCCTTCTCTTTCATTTTAAGATCATAATTAGAGCAAACTCTTCGAATAAATGACTCTAAATTCACTTTTTCAAAAGAGCTTGCGACTCGGCCATTATTTATGGCCGTAATTTCTAAAACACTATCAACAAGCTCTAGAAGCTCTTCACCACATTCCTTTATAATATTGAGCTTCCCTCTTTGATCATCATCTAGTTGACTCATTAGCAACAGATCTGACATCCCTAGGATTCCATTTAATGGAGTTCGAACTTCGTGACTCATAGAAGTGATGAAGTTTGAGAAATCTGTAGAATCAAGCTTTTTCAATTTCATGAGATAACCATAGTTAAGAGTTTTTACAAATAGTCCTTTCGGTAAGTATAATTGTTATTCTATGCCTTAGGTGAATATTGAGTATATTTTAAGGTAACTTTTATCGAAGTAACCTTTCCCCCTATAACATAGAGGGTTTTAAGCTTATAATTAAGAGAAATTGTCTTTAGAAATTGGATAAAAAATGAAAGTAATCGATCACATTGAAAAAGCCGGAAATAATGCCTTATTTAGTTTTGAAATTGTCCCTCCTCCAAGAGGTAGAAACGTTCAAGACTTAACAGATATCGTCAAAGGGCTTGAGCCTTATAATCCTTCTTGGATTGATGTTACGGCCCATCCAGCTGGAGCTTATTACAATGAAAATCCAGATGGAACAATTGAGCGAAAGATTTTTAAAAAGAGACCAGGAACAATCGGTATCTGTGGAATTATCCAAAACCGTTTTAAGATTGACACTGTTGCTCACCTACTAACTCAAGGTTTTACAAGAGAAGAGACGGAAGATGCTCTTATTGAATTAAACTACCTTGGAATTCATAACGTTCTTGCTCTTCGCGGGGACGGATTAAATTATAATAAAAAAGTTTCTGCCAATAGATCAGTTAATACTTATGCTATTGATCTAGTTAATCAAATTCAAGATATCAAAGAGGGTCGTTTTTTAGATGAAATTTCAAATGCTCGTCCTCTTGACTTTTGCATGGGTGTTGCTGGTTATCCAGAGAAGCACTTTGAAGCACCAAATATGAAATTCGATCTTCAATGGTTAAAAAAGAAAGTTGAAGCGGGTGCAGATTATGTCGTGACGCAAATGTTTTTTGATACTTCGAAATACATTAACTTTGTTAAACAATGTCGAGAAGAAGGAATCAATGTTCCTATCGTGCCTGGACTCAAAGTTCTAAAGAACATGAAGCAATTGACGACAATTCCAAGAAATTTCTATATTGATTTTCCTGATGAGCTTGTTGACGAAGTGACGGCCAATCCTAAGCATATTGAAGAAATTGGTGTTCGCTGGGCCATTAGACAAAGTGAAGAGCTTTTAAACTTTGGAGTTCCTAGTCTTCACTTTTATGTAATGAATGATACAGAGTCTGTAAAAGAAGTTGTTAAAAAGTTTTACTAATTGGAAAAAAATGAAAAAGTTAACTTCTCGTGGTAACAAGCTTAAGAAAATATTAGAAGAGAGAATTGTGTTTCTGGATGGTGCCATGGGCACGATGATTCAACAATACAAACTAACTGAAGAGGATTATCGTGGAGATCGTTACAAAGACTTCCCTCACGATTTAAAAGGTAATAATGATCTTCTCAGTATCACTCAGCCTCAAATTATCAAAGATATTCACAAAAAATATCTCGAAGCTGGTTCAGACATTATTGAAACGAATACTTTTAGTGGAACGAAGATAGCTCAGGCTGACTATCATCTCGAAGAAGCTGTTTATGAGATCAATAAAAGATCTGCTGAGCTTGCTAAAGAAGCATGCCTTGAATTTATGAGTAAAAATCCAGGTAGAGAATGTTTTGTAGCTGGAGCTCTAGGTCCAACAAATAAAACAGCTTCCATTTCACCTGATGTAAATAACCCAGCTTATCGTGGTGTTACCTTCGAAGAGCTTGTAGAAAATTACTATTATCAAATAGAGGGTCTTGTTGATGGTGGAGTCGATATCATTTTGCCTGAGACAACATTTGATACTTTAAATATTAAGGCAGCAATCTACGCTATAGAAAAGTTCTTCGACGACAAAGAAGAAAGACTTCCGGTAATGCTTTCTGTAACAATAACTGATGCTTCGGGAAGAACTCTTTCAGGACAAACAGTTGAAGCTTTCTGGAACTCAGTTCGTCATGCTAAGCCTCTTAGTGTGGGAATTAACTGTGCCCTCGGTGCAAAAGAAATGCGCCCTTACATTGAAGAACTATCACAAATAGCTGACTGTTTTATTAGTTGCTACCCTAATGCAGGACTTCCTAATCCCTTAAGTGATACCGGTTATGATGAAACGCCAAACGATACTTCTAGCCTACTTGAAGAATTCGCTGACTCTGAGTTTTTAAATCTAGTTGGCGGTTGTTGCGGGACGACTCCGGCGCACATTAAGGCCATCCGCGATAAATTATTTGATAAATCACCAAGAAAAATAAAGTCTATAAAAGAAGCCCTCTTTTTGAGTGGGCTTGAGCCTCTTAATATTTCACAAACAGAGAATAGACCATTCTATATGGTTGGAGAGAGGACAAACGTAACGGGCTCTCCGCGCTTTGCCAAACTTATTAAGAATAGTGATTTTGAGGCTGCGCTCGATGTTGCGAGAAGTCAGGTAGAAAATGGTGCCAATATCATTGATATAAACTTTGACGAAGGCCTGCTCGATTCTAAAGCTTGCATGATTAAATTTTTAAATCTTGTCGCAAGTGAGCCAGACATCTGTAAAGTTCCTATTATGATTGATTCTTCAAAATGGGAAGTCATCGAAGCAGGACTTAAATGTATTCAAGGAAAAGGAATTGTAAATTCAATCTCTCTTAAAGAGGGTGAAGAAGTTTTCAAGTATCAAGCTCAAGAAATTATGAGATATGGTGCAGCCACTGTCGTCATGGCCTTTGATGAAAAAGGGCAAGCGGCAACAAAAGAAGATAAAATAAGAATTTGCAAGAGGGCCTACGATATTCTTGTTGATGAAGTTGGTTTCCCTCCTACTGATATTATCTTCGATCCAAATATTCTAACTGTTGCAACAGGTATTGAAGAACACAATAACTATGCCGTCGACTTCATTGAAGCTGTTCGAGAAATTAAGAGACTCTGTCCTGGTGCTCTAACAAGTGGAGGGGTATCAAATATATCTTTTTCATTTAGAGGAAACAATGTCGTTCGAGAGGCCATGCATTCGGCCTTTTTATATCACTCAATTCAAGCTGGACTTGATATGGGTATCGTTAATGCTGGAATGCTTGAAGTTTACGAAGATATTGATAAAGAATTACTCACAAGAGTTGAATCAGTTCTTCTTAATAAGCACGACAATGCGACAGAAGAGTTGATTGAGTATGCAGAAAAAATCAAAGGTTCTGGTAAAAAGAAAAAAGAAGAAGAATCGACGTGGAGACTCAATTCACTAGAAGAGAGAATTTCACACTCAATTGTTAAAGGGATAACAACTTTTATTGAAGAAGATACTGAAGAGGCTCGTCAAAATCTTGAAAGACCTCTCGATGTCATCGAAGGGCCTCTCATGAATGGCATGAAAGTCGTAGGGGAACTTTTTGGTGCTGGAAAGATGTTTCTTCCACAAGTTGTAAAGAGTGCAAGAGTTATGAAACAAGCTGTTGCCTATCTCGAACCTTTCATGGAAGAAGAAAAGAAAAATAATGCCAATTCTCGTCAGCAAGGAACGTTTCTAATTGCTACCGTAAAGGGTGATGTTCACGATATTGGTAAGAATATTGTAGCTGTTGTACTTGCTTGTAATGGTTATAAAGTTATCGATTTGGGCGTTATGGTTTCTTGTGACAAGATTATTGAAGAAGCGAAAAAACACAACGCAACGATTGTTGGACTCTCTGGACTCATTACCCCTTCTCTCGATGAAATGATTCATATTGCCAAAGAATTTGAAAGAGAAGGCCTAGAGACACCTCTTCTTATTGGAGGGGCAACGACAAGTAAGGCCCATACAGCGATCAAGATTGCTAAACACTATAGTGGACCAATTGTTCATGTCGCCGATGCATCACTAGTTATAGAAGTATGTAATAACCTTGTTAATCCAAGTAAAAAAGAAAAATACATAAGTGAGCTGAAGGCTGCACAAGAAAAAACTCGTATTCACTTTCAATCAGGTACAAAAAAAGATCGAGTCATTGACTTTAACACTGCTCGTGAAAATCATTTCATTACAGATTGGAATAAAATAGAAATATCAAAACCTGATTTCACAGGTATTAAAACTTTAAAAAAGATTCCTCTAGAAGAGATCGTTCCCTATATTGATTGGTCTCCTTTCTTTTGGACTTGGGAACTGAAAGGAACCTACCCTAAAATTCTCGGTCATGAAAAATATGGGGAGCAGGCAAGAACATTATTTCAAGATGCTTCCAAGATGCTAGAGAGAATTATTGAGGAAAAGCGTTTTAACATAGAAGCAACTTACGGAATTTTTCCTGCTAATTCAGAAGGAGAAGATGTTCACCTCTATTTAGACGAATCGAGAAATTCTAAGATCGAAACGTTACACTTTTTACGTCAGCAAAAAGAAAAAGTTGAGCATGGACAAGCCTATCGCTGCCTAAGTGATTACATTGCTCCAAAAAGTAGTGATCGTCTCGACTATATTGGAGGATTCATTGTTTCCGCTGGTCGTGAAGTTGATGAATTTGCCAAGCACTTCGAAGATATGCACGATGATTATAACTCTATTCTAGTTAAGGCCATCGGAGACCGCGTTGCCGAAGCGACAGCAGAATATCTACATAAGAAAGTGAGAGATCATTTTCAATACGGTAAGAGTGAATCTCTCAGTAATGAAGAGCTCATCAAGGAAAAGTACAGAGGAATAAGGCCCGCTCCAGGTTATCCAGCCTGCCCAGACCATACAGAGAAAGAGATTTTATGGAAAATTCTAAACGCAGATAAAGAGAGTTCTGTCACATTGACTGAAAACTTTGCAATGAATCCTCCAGCATCTGTTTCAGGTCTCTATTTTTGTCATCCAGAGGCAAAGTATTTCAATGTAGGAAACCTAGGGAAAGATCAAATCACTGAATATGCCAAAAGAAAGGCCATGTCGGTTAGCGAAATTGAAAAATGGCTCGCACCAAATCTTGATTATGATCCGGAGTCCTAAGTGAATATTGAAGACGTTTTAAAATCGAAAGAGGAAAAAGAAAAGTGGGTTAATCTCTATGAAAAAGCTAGAGAAACCCTTCCTCTACGTGATGTTAAAGACGAAGAGCTTCTCAATCTTTTAAAAGAAAGTCAGACACTTGAACAATTTTCAACTCTCTTTCTCTATATCTTTCGTTATGGAAAATCGAATCCCAATGGAAGAAATGCCATCATTACCTTTTTTGAATACGTTGATAAATCTAGCTATTCCCTATCTGAATGGATTAAAACAATTCAAATATTTGATACATGGATAAAAGAGCAAGAACGATCAACAGATTTTTTAAAAATGATTGGCTACTTGCAATGTGCAGATCAAAGTCCCGACAATATCAAATTGACCCATGACTTTGATTATCTTGTGAGTGAAATGCTTGAAAGATATGGATATGATGGATAAAAGACTTATTACAGGAATAGGAAGTCTTAACTTTAACACAGTTGAAGAATCAATCCACTTTACAACAAAATTTGACATTCCCTTTCTCCCACAACTCCCTCACCTCGAAGGGAATATGATTGATCAAATGAATTCATTGACAAGTCTTTCTCTTATTGAATTTTCAAAGATTGAAGCACAGAAGGTTAAAATACAGATTCCAGGGCCGATTTCATCAGACCTAAATATAGATGCCATAAAAGAGTATTTCCTTTTTCTCTACAGAACTCTCAAGCATAAGGAGCTTATCATCTTTGTTGATGAACCCTATCTACCAGAGATAAATCAAGAACTTGAAGAACTGATTAGCTTTATAAGGCAATTTGGGGAGTGCGGTCTTCACAGTTGCTCTAAGCGCATAGTGGATCTAAAGAAATTAAATCTCGATTACTACTCTTTCGATGCCTCTCTTGAGGAAAGATTGGATTATGGGCAAGCTAAAACACTTGTTATTGGAATTATTCCTACAGATAAAAAGTATGATATTGAAAAGCTTAAAAAAATTAAGTTAGATGATAGAAGAGTCCTTTTAAGTCCAGCTTGTGGCCTAGCAGATAAAGGACTCGACTCCTATCAAATATTAAAAGATTTATTATATTTAAAAGCTAACATCTAGAGACTCTCCAACTTCTTTTAAAATCTCCTGATTGAATAAATTGAATTCATCATCAATAATAGAGTACTCTGCCTCATCATAATCGAGCCCGCGAATTTTGTTCTCTAAATCATGTGGTAAGCGACCTGACTCTGTAATTGCTGAGACGATTTCTTTTTTCCTAGAAACAAACTCTTTAATAATATCAATATACTTTCCTCTATACTTGTTATCGATCAAGTGAAGTCGCATTTCAACTTCTGTCTGATCTTTCCCTGTTAAAACATAAGCAATATCAGAAGCAATCTCAGGATGCTTAGGATTCAACTCACCTACTAAAGCAGAAAACTCATGAACAGCATTATGAGCATAATGAAGCGATAAAATAGAATTTGTTAGATTAAATAGCTCAGCCCCACGTACTTTCTTCTTCAAAGAAATCATTCGATGAGCATATTCTGTTACTTTCTTAATAACCTTAGGATCATTTCTAAATTGATAGCTATGGTCTTTAACCTTCGCTCTAGCTAGTTCAATTCCAACTTCTTCCTTAGCAAGTTCATTAAAACAAAGCATAAAAGAAAAAGATCTACCGCTAGCAGCACATTTCTCTTCGCCTAGGGTATAACCCTGATTTATAAAGCGTACAACTTTATTGAGGTTTATATTAGATTTAGCAGCTAGCTCAGCTAAACTGCCACCTGACTCTAGATAGCGGTAGGTAACATTTGTTGAAACTAGACCTAAGTTGGCAATGAGTAATGTCTTAAAGTGTTTTCCAACAAATCCAGTATTTTCAAATTGCTCTTTTGCTACACCAGTGAGTTTGAATTGCATCTTACTCAGTAGCTTCTCTTTTGATCTTAATCCTCTAATAAAATCTCTAAGCTCGGCCTTAAACTCTTTCTTCTCAAGACGATCAAGAGCATCTCTTCTAGGTCTTAATTTACTATCAGCAAGAAGTGATTCTGTTTTTACTAAAATATCATTTTGAGCTTTACTTAGTTCTGATCTACTACCTGCCTTTTTAAGTTCATCTCTTAAAAACTCTAGTCGCCTATAATCAACGGCCTGCATATCCATAACATCGTAGAGCCTACTTTTAGTAGAGAGTTCTTCAAAGCCATTTCTAGCAAACGAGTGAGTCGATACAGTTTTCTCTTTACGCAATTCTTCTTTGAGCTCATTTAATGATTGAAACTCGTATTTTTCTTTTATATCTAATCTCTTTCCATCTTTAAATTTAGTTAGATTTACAATTTGAGCTTTACCATTTTCAAATGATTCATAATTAAATTCTTCAAGGGCCTTTTCCAGTTCTTTTATCCGATCAAATGACTGCATTCCCTTATCCACAGTGACTGAAATTTCGTCTCTATAAGATGAGTAATCATCCATCCATTTTTGTACTTTCTTTAGTGCTTCAGCTCCATCTTCAGAATCGAGAAGCTCTTTATTTGAAACATGAGATAAAATCCCAAGAGTTTCCTCTCCAGATTCTCCATAGACATGAAATGCAGGGAGTTTAGATCTGTTCTTATCCATAAGATATGCAGTTTTTCTTTTTGTTTTGAATTTATCGACACGGAGCTCGTACGATTTTTCATAATACTCATGACGATTCCAAAGTCCTGTTAAATAAGCTTCACCGTCTTGTCTTATAATTAACTCTTGGTTTGTTTCTCCACGTTTTACACGAGAAAATTTAGTATTCATTGCTGATTCTTCAGCAGTATAGACTCTAGACTTAGCAGAATGCTTAATTAATTTTCCAATACCAGCTGTTGCGACAGTCAAAACGGCGTCTGTCCCACTATCAGAAAGAAGATCCGTTTTAATATTTTTCATTTCGATGACACTCTTGTAGTCTTCCCATCCACCGATATTAAGAACTTCTGATATTTTCTCTGACTTACTGGCAAGGTAAGCATTATGAATACTTTCACCTGTTAAAATAGCTCCACCAGTAGCGATGAGACCAGTTCCAACAATATTTCCTACTCCTACAAATAGTTGACTGATACCTCCAAGGGCCATCATAGAGAGACCAACACCAGTTTTCCAAGAGAAAGAACCGATCTCTTCGCGTGGATAGTTTTCAACGAGATGACAATATGCCCCCTGATCCTTTGCCATTTGAAGATCAAAATTTTTATCGTAAATATTGTCATCAAAAATGGCCTTAACTAACGAATCGTTGTGATGGAGGTTTTCTCCATTAGATTCACAAAGCTCCAGCATTCCTTCACGGATTCCATTCAAATAATCTGAAAGATAATCCTTAATCTCACTTTTAAATTTCTTTGAATTAATTAGGCCAAGAACATGATTATCTAAAACAACTTGATAAGAAGGACTTAAAATGACACTTGATAAATCAACAATAGATCCACTATTCTCAAGAGAATTCATAGCTTCACTTAGAAATTTTGTCGACAGACCGTCTAATAATCTCTTCGTCAATTCAGAAGCGACGATTTTAATATTCACCCAATCGGCAATATCAAAATCGTTCTCATATTCAAAAAGAAGCGGTGAGCTTTGAAAAATAGGAATCAATGTATCATTGATCACAGCTATTTTTGGATCAAATTCCTTTTCGATATCTTCTCTTCTTTCGGCCTTTTTATTGATTTGATAATAGCCCCTTCCCGAACTTCTAACGAGTAGATCTGAAAGTCTTTTCTTCTTTTGTAATTCCAATTTATTTCTCAAATCGAGAAAATACTTAACCCTAAGAGCATTGAAAAAGAGATTCGAGATAAAGGCATCACTTATTTCTTTGTCTTCTGTAATATCAGTTGGAAGAACAAGAGAGAGCTCTTTTAGTTTATTATTACTTTGAATACATTGATAAACATCTTTAACAATAGACTCATCTAGATCGAGATTGGAAACACCGTAGTAAGCTTCTTGTGCACTAGATGCTTTTTCAAGTGCTTTAATCGTAAGGTCACTTGAGAAGTGTTTAGAGTTTTCTATTTTTTTATATTTGAATGCTTGGTAGTAATTATCAAGTAGATCATTTACGCGAAACTGATGGGCAATTCCCTTACTTTCTAGTTTATGAAGAATCACCTCTCCATACTTTTCTCTAACACTTTCCCTTTGGGCACTAATCTCTAGGTTCTCATAGAACTTACAAAAGGCCGGTGTTGCCAGAACTGCCGTTTGGCTTAATGAGAATAGTAGAAGTGCAGAAAAAGTTTTCTTCAAAGACATAAGATCCCCCAAAATATTCATGGAAGATATTATGCAATAACGAAACCAACACTAAATAGCGAAAATCACGAAAAGACTATGTCTAAATAATTTACACTGGCTACATACGTGACATTTTGAGAAATCCATCTTTTGGCCAGATTTTATCGAGACTTGCGCTCTCTTTTTCAAGCCTTTCAAACAGATCTCCAACCTTAGCTTTATATCTCTTAGAAAAGTCTTCATTTGCTAAGATAAATTTTAAGGCCCTATCATGAAGAGATTTAACAATTTTTGGGTTATTCTCTTTAACAGACTTCTCTCCAATAAAAACATCTAAAAACTGAGAATCTTTCGAAGATTCATAGTAAGAATTAACTCTTCTTGAAACAAGGGTCGATTTTTTTAAATTAAGATATTCAGACTTCGCACTTTCAACCTCTAGATTATTTAAAGAGAGATTATATGACCCTTGTGACTTTTCATTCAAAACGAAAGTTTTGATTTTAATACTTGTCTCTAGATTCGATAATTGTGCACTTAACATATCATCGATATTCAATGAAAGAGAAGATATTGGATATTGCCCGATTGTTCCATTTACAGAAACGGCATTATTCTTACCTTTGTGTATAACCAATCGAAGATTGACTCCTCTAATGCCCTGATCAACGATATCACCTTGCATTCTAAAGACTGTTTTATCTGCATTTAAACTAGGATTAGATGTAAGGTTTTTGACACCAGCGACAAATTCTTTATTTTGATCTTTTTTCTTATCTCTAATCCAAATCTCTTTAAAAAGGATTTTGTGACTGATCTTTTTATCTGTATCAAAAAATGCTTTATGAATCGTTAGCATTAACTTATTCATCATACCGAGACGTTGGTCGAGAAGTGGTCTAAATGAAGCCGCTAAAAGACTTTCTTTTGTTGCAGAGATAGTAAAGAGACCTCTTCCACCTTCAGACATTGGTTTTTCAGCAATTTTTTTTATATCAATAAGCTCTAGAACTTTTGAAATTTTCTCTTTCTTAGCAAGTTTAATTTTTCGACAATTTCTCTTTGAGCGCTTACATGTTTTTAATTCACTCTTTGAGACCTTTAGTGATTCGATAATAGATGAAACTTGATCTCCATTAATTTCATTAATTTTATCTTGAAGCTCTAAGATAAACTTATCCATATTTTCTTTATTCAAAAGGTCTAGGTTAGCACTTACTCCTGGAGCAGCCCCTTCAAAGAAAGTTAGCTTTTTAATCCCTCTAAATTCTAAAAAATTAATTACTGTTTGGTCCTGCTCTTTCATTCCCAATCGAGCTTCACCTTCTTCAAATATAAGAAAAGGCTCTTCACCATGAAAAGCAATTGAAATGTCTTTCATCACTAAATGCTTACTCTTTTCATCAAGCTCGAATGAGCCAAGAGTAACATTGAGTCCAATTAGTGAAGATAGAGATTCTACAATTTGGCGATCGACAGGATCAGATTGAGTAAAGACTTTCTTTTCTGTCTTTAGAAAAACAAAGAGGCCAATAATAAGAATAAGAACCGATGCACAGATAAGTATAGTTTTGTTTATTTTCATAAACAAAGTATAACAAATCGCTTACTTGCCTGGGAACTGGACAGTTTTTACACCATTTTTATTTGTCACAATTTTGATCTCTTTTCCAGAGTTTGAAACGTAAAATCCTTTAGGATTTGTTGCTCCAACAACAGAGAGATCAAGTGTCCAATTTCCCTTATCAAATGTCTTCGCTACAGAATGAAGAAATTGACCATTTAGGTAGAGAAAGTCATCTCCAGAAGACTTGATATAACTAACTTCATCTTTTTTATTAAAAACAAGTCTCTCATTAAAAACTGGGTGTAAAGCAGGGTCTTGCTTTCTTGAATCCTTCTCTTTTTCAACCGAGAGAAGCTTCTTATTTACACCATCATTCAAATAGATTTCTTTACCATTTTGGCTAAAAGCAATTGAGTTAATCGGATTAATTTCTTTACCTGAAATAACCGACTGTGGTCGTATGTTTCCAGAGTATTTCGTTGAAAATACGAGAACTTGCTTACTAGAGCTGCCCCTATTGAGTACGGCAACCGTATCTCCTGAAGGGTCTACAGTGACAGCTTCAATAAACTTGAGGCCAGTTTTAGAACCGGCGTAGATATTTTCTTTACCGTCCTTTCTAACGACGAGAATATTTTCCAATGAAAAGACCTCAATCTTCTTTTCTCGGTTGATCTCATAATTCTTTGGAAAGGTATTATTTGAAAGAGATGCTGGAGCTCTATTGTTCTCATTTAAATTAGGAGCAATTGAATAGACTTGATCTAAACAATAAGATGAAATCGAATTGACGGCATCTTCACTTATTTGAGAAGAGTATTTTAACCCTTGATCATAACAACTCAGGGACTCTGCAAAAGCAGAGCCTGAGATAAGTATCGATAAGGCAAAAAGATTGATCTTACTATTCATTTTGTCTCCTAAGGATTCTTAGTTGCTTGGACAGTAATTGCACTTTGTCCCACATTAGCTCCACTCACTTGAAGTGATGTAGAGTATGTTCCAGCAGACTGGCTACCCGTCTGAGAGTTAAATCTTAAAACAATGTCACAAGTTCCTGATGCAGCAAGATTTTGACCTGTACATCCATCACTTGTAATCGTCCACATATCAGCAAAATCTGGCGTATTAGCAACAGTTAAACTACCAGAGCTCGTACCTGCTGTATCGGCATGTTTCACTCTAATCGTTACGTTATTATCAGAAGTATTTGAGAAAGCCCCCATATTAAGCGTAGTTGAGAGTGGGCTATTTCCACTATCAAGGAAGCTAACTGGTGGTAATTTCTCAGCATCGATCTGAATAGTCTGAAGACCAGCATCATTTGGCCCCTTAACTTCAAGAGTAGCACTATACGATCCAGCAGCTTCAGAAGAGTCAGCATGGAAGTTAACATCAACAGTACACGTTCCATTTGTTGCTAAATCTGTTCCAATACAATCAACATCAGTCAGTGACCAAATATTAGCGTTATCTTCAGTCAGTGTGAGACTTAAAGCACCAGAAGTAATTGAGCCAGTGTTTTTAATCTTCACAGTTCTTGAGAAAGTACCAGTATTTGTAATCTGACCAAGATCGTGTGGTGATCCCATTACAACATCAGCATTATCCGCATTTAGGAACTCAAATGTTGGCGTTGTCAGCGTCAGGTTAATCGTATCTGTATTCGATGCCCCATCAGCAATCACAATACTTTCAGCACTATTATTTGTACCTGCCGTATACTTCACACACTGAGCAACACTACAGCTTGGATCAGCACTTGTAACAATCACAGCCGTTGAAGTCGTCGTTGTCGTTAAAGACTGAACACTTAGTGGCGGCACACCACCACTTAACTCTATAATTCTCTCATCTTTAGAATTTACCGTAGCAGAACCAACAAGAGTTGTTGCTAATGGCTCATAGACAGAGAAACTATTTGTACAAACTGGAGAGATGGCCCCAGAAGAGTCTTTAATCTTGATCGACATTGTCTGACCAATTGCCGATTGAATTGCATTGAATGTTACAACTCCACTAGTTGGTGTTTTACCACCTGAACCGCCATTGTAAGAGAAGTTCGTGTTATCAATACTTGAACAACCAGCTCCTACGTGACCTTCTAGAGTAATTGTATTCGTAGCATCTGTTACTACATTTCCATCTGAGTCTCTTAGTTCAATCACAAGAGATTGAGATAGATTTGTATTTGTAACAACATTACCTACCGGCTGCTGAGTGATTACCATTTCAGATGGAGCACCACTTCCAAAGATCACTGTAAGTGTCGCAAATGTTGGACTTGGACCACTTGTAAAGACCTGACTGAATTCAATATCAACAGTTTGGGCCTTAGAAGAAGTAACTGTAAATTGTCCAACACCACTAGAAAGCGCTACGTTATCAGAACTATCATCGATTGAACCATCATTGATAACTGTTCCAGCACCATTTAACTTGTACGTAATGTTGTAGAAACCATTGAATGATGAAGCAAGCACACCATTTGACTTCTGCGCTCTCACATCAATTGTCACAGATCCACCAGCAACTGTATTTGAATCTGATCTAATGATGACATCAGGATCTGGTGCGCTGAAACTATAGTTATCACTATCAGCGGTTACACCAGTAAACGGTCCAACTGTTAAAGCATAACTTCCAGGCTCATTTGTCACAACATTAAGTGTTGCCACACCATTAGTGAACGCAATCTGATTAGAAGAAAGATTCGTAATTGTAGATCGCTTATCAACTCCACCGAGAGTAAACGTCACGTTAACATTATTGCTGAAGTTCGTATCAATGTTGTCGTTTGCATCCGTTGCATACACAGTAATCGTTTGAGTTGTACTGTCTGCAAATCTTGTTGTAGCAACGTCTTGATTGATGAACTTCGTTGCAGGATTAGGAACAAATGTCTTTGTTGGTTCATTATTTGTAAATGTCCAACCAGATGTTCCAGGATCTCTCATTCTAATCTTGATATCACCTGTTACTCTAGAGGCGATATTTACTGTCGCAATACCATTAACAAATTGAACAAGTTCACTTGTCGATTGACTGAATGAACCGGCATTATTTTTCTCTAGATAAACTTTCGATGTATCAATAGGATTTGCAACACCTGTAGTAATAATATCAACATAGATGAATCCATCTTCAGCTGTTGAAGTCGCTCCACTTGCCGTTTTCGCAGTCAGTGTCGCTGTAAAATACTCAGAGTTATCCTGCGTTGGATTAGGTGCAGCTGGGTTTTCAGTTACAGTCAACTCTACTTCAGTAGTTTGAGCTGGTGTAAAGTAAACCGTTTGAGTGTTTTGAATACTAATTGCACTAATTTGACCAGCGGTCCACGTACCACCAGTGTATTGGATATTTGCCATATTAATGACGACAAACTCTTCTTGTGTATTGTTAACAAAGAAATTTCGCTGACCGTCTGTTCCAGTTAGATCAAGTGTCCCACCAGAAGTATTAGCAGTTGCTTGATCGGCAGGATCAAAGATTCCATCATCATTTACATCTGTATAGTAGATTGAGTTAGGATTAATTGTTCCGCCATTATCACGTAACTCAATGTCGATAGTATAACCATCGGAATCATTGATTGCATTCCCCCAACTTCCAACTACTCCGCTACCAAAATTATCAGTTAATCTGTGATAACATCTTTCAACTCCATCAGTTGGAGCAACAGAATCATCTGGACAGTACAAATAAGCTCTAGTTGGAGTATTGTGGATTGTATTAAAGGTAATTGAATCCATAGCAATTGGTAATGCACCAGTGTAATCTTCGTGTTTAGAAACGGAGAATGTATCAGTAGCCTGGTATCTATCCCAACAAGACTTCGTACCAACACCATTTCGAACTTCTACATAACGTCCACCATTAAATCCGTAACAACCAGTTCCATATAAATCACCACGATAACTTGTAAAGACGTTGTCAGACTCATCATAAACAGTTGCAGTAAATGTAATATTATCCTGGCCGTTCGTAGAGTAAGCTCTAATCGTCGAAACATTACTTGTGAGCTTAACTTCTTTTGCTCTCGATCTCTTAACAACAAGAGTCTGCTGACAAGTATTTAAAACAGTACATTCAGCAAGAGTATCTCCTAGATTATCAGAAGATTGATCTTCAAGAGTAATCGTCACATCTTCAGGATATTCATTGAATAATTCAAATGATCCTTGACCACTTGTAAGACTGACAAGCTCGTTAGAAATTAATCTTCCGTTTCCAGAAACAGATACTTTAACAACCCCACCCCAAGTAGAAGCAACAGCACCTGTTACGTCTACGGCCTTTACTTGAACTGTTACAGGTACACCTGATACAGCGTGGGCAGCATCTCTATCTCCACTCGATACTGTCGAGTGGAAAAGAGCATCTGCTGGTTTTGCAGGTAGCTCAAGAGCATACTCAACTGGATCACCCGGCTGGAAGTGGAAATCGATTCCGTTAGAATTTTGCATACTCATTCCACCCGGAGGAGAAGGTACATAAACGTTAACGTAACCGTGAGTTGTCTTTCTAATTTTAAAAGTCGCTTGAGACTCATTTGTAAATGTAATTGCACGAGATGTTGGGTTCGTTGCAACATCATGATAACCATCACTTGCTGTAGGAGTTTGAGACTGAGATGCTCTAACATCAAAAGTGATTGTTCCGTTGTATTTCGACTCGTTACCAAATGAATCAAGAAGAATCGTCTGAACAGTCGTTGCTTGAGAAATAATCCCAGAACTTCCCGGAGGAGCAATAAAGATTTTAGATGGTGAAGCTGGTTCAACAACCATAACACCATTTGCATTTCCTGGACTTCCATCACCTGAAGCTTTAGAAGCTGTCAGCGTTAAGTTACCGGCACCATTACCAGAAAGGTTCCAAGCGGCTACACCACTTGAGAAGGCAACAGTTCCACCACCAGTAGGATCTGGTGGAGTGCTTCCATCAGGCTGAGTTGCACCAGCAAATGAAGTCGCAAGGTTTACACTACCACTATATTCAAGAAGAACGTTTGAGTTTGAATCCTCAATTTGAGCTTCAACCGTCCATACGTTTCCAACTTGAACAGGTGTTGGTAGAGTTTTCCAAGCAATTTTAAATGGAGCTCCCCAAACAAAGTTAATCGTTTGATTCGCAGGTATGGCATGACCGTCTCCAGAACTATCAACAACAGAAAGTTGAATATCTTGTCTTGTTGCTGACTTAACATTAAATCCAGCGACACCAGAAGCGAATTGAGTGGAAATTCCCGTTCCTGAAATTGTACCGGCAATACCACCAACACTTGTTCCGTTTAAAGTTACACTCTTAGAACTCTCTGAAGTACATGTATTTCCGTACTGGTCAGCAAGTCTAACATTTACTACTGCCGTTTGGTCCGTTCCAGGGTTTGTTGGAAGGGTTCCAAAGACATATTGAGAAGCTGCACCGTGAGCGAAGTTCAAGAAAATATTATGTGTAATATCAATAGAACTTGGAGTTGCCGAAGTAAATCCAATATTTGCATTTCCAACTTGTTGAGAAGTAATCTGTCTCGTTTGTGTTTCTGGAGTTGCACTTGTCCACGTAACAACCGTATCAGCAATGGCCGAGTCATTCCAAACAGCATTTGGACCAGAGTTTACACTCATTGTGACATTAACACTTCCACTTGAAGGAAGAGTTGGGTTGTCATACTGGTCAACAAGAGTCACGTTAACTGGAATACCTGGGTGGTCAACATTTCTACTTCCAACCGGAGTCGTTAAGTCTTCGATTCTAACTTTACTTGGAGGACCAGCTAAAACAGTAAGAACAAATGAAGTTGTCACATCAATTCCAGCAGGACCAACGAGAGAGAACGTTACAGGAGAACCACTTGTAGGTGATGTTCTTTGAATATTAACTGTTCCCTTACCACTACTCATGGCCACAAGACCAGTTGATCCTACAGCGAGATCTGTATTATCACTTGCTTGAACAGTAACAGATGTTCCAAAAGTTGGAGCAACGTTATCAAATTCATCAAGTGCGTGAATCTCTAGTGCAAATGAATCAGTCGTTTGCTGAGTCAGTGAGGCCGTTTGATATCTAAGTTTAGAAGCAACACCTGGCGTGAAGTTAAAACTTCTACCCGCTGATGGATTTCTAGGGAATCCCGTTCCGGCATCTGAAAGATTCAGAGTTGCGGCCATGGCCTTTGTCGATCTCATTTTGAGAACAGCTTTACCATTTAAAGCAGGTAGTGTTACAAGTCTTGTTCCTGAAGACATCGAACTTGAATCAATATAGATTTGAGCGTTGTCATCACTAGCAGCCGTTAAGTTAACATCATAACTTGAGGCCATTGTATTAGCGAAGTTACCGTATTGGTCACGAAGCTCTATTGTTACATCTTTTTCCGTACTATTACTAACTTGAGTGTCAGTAATTGGGTATAAGAAAAATTGTAAGTTTGTCTGCCCGTGCTTAATTGAAATTGGAGCAACAGCTGTCATATCAGAGACAGTTGTACCAAATCCATTTTCAACACCAAGCTGAATATCTCCAGCAACAGTACATTGAATGGCTTCAGCACCTGTAAATGTATAAGATCCTGAAACAAAATCAACTGTATCGTTCGGGATCGTACAGCCAGTACCAGAAGATTGCTTCAGCTTCACTTTCCCAGTAAAATCAGGAGTCGCGTTTCCAAAAGCATCTTGTGCTTGAAGAGTAACGTTAAAAGTTAAATCCGCTCTATTTTGTGTTGGAGCAGATGAGAAGATAATCTTACTCGTTCCACCTGGTTCAAATTCAATTCTCTTCGCACCATCATAAAGAGATGTTCCACCAAGAGTAACATTTAAATTGATGTCATACTGAGCAACCGCCTTAGATTTAATGTATGCCTTAGAGAGACCATTTGTGAATGAAATGATATCCATTGATTGTTCGTATGGCGTATTCTCATCAGAATAAGTTGATGACGTTGTAATATCAGTTTGAGTGATATCTGAAGTAGCAACAGACTGAACTTGCAACTGTCCAATGGCGACACCAGAAGTAAAGTTTGTAATTCTGTTATACCCTCTATCGAGAGCTTCAATATCAATTGCAACTTTTAAGTCCGTATTAGCTGGGTTTGAAACCTTACCAACATTTGGCTCAATAACTCTAAAGAATGTAATCGCACCTGGATCAATTGTCGTTGAAGCTGTTTGACCAATTGTCCCAGCAGATGCACTTTGAATTCTAAGTGTTAGTGGTCCAGAGTTAACTGTTTCAACACTTAAATTATAAGTACCACCAGACAGTGTGAGGTTTTGACCTGAGGCCAAGAAAGTCGTTGGAGAACCACTGATCCATGGATTTTGAACAGCTGAGTTTTGAGTCGACTGAACATTTACAGATCCATTGAAATCATTATTTAAGTTACCGTAAACATCAACGGCATCAATTGTATAACCAATAACCTCATCAATTGTGTAGTTTCCACCACCACCTCTCGGTGTCATTGTAAATTCGAAGTGATCTACAGCGCCGTGATCGATATCAAGGGCAAATGTTTCTGCAAGGTCTGTAATTGAAGCACTTCCCGCTCCAGAGACAGCTCCAAGTGAAAGAGAGACAGAGTGGTTCATAACAGATGAGTTAACATCTTGTGTACCACGCCCATTTGTGAACGTCACAGTCCCGTTAGCCGCCAAGTCCATCGTATGGTTAGAGTTAAGTGCAACGGTACCATTAAAGTTAGCAGTGTTCTGATACTGGTCACGAGCAACGAGATAGATTGAATAAGCCGTACCAGCGACAGTCGAACCACTTGTTCTACTTGTCGCATAATCAGCTGCTTTAAATTTAATATCTACAGGGTTACCTGGTAAGAAATTAAAATTTACACTCGACGGATACGGAGTAGATCCAGCAAGAGTGAAACTTGCATTTTTCATACTAAGGTTAACAATATCCGATTTCTCAGAATAGAGAGATAGAGTTACTGTACCATTTGTTAGAGCGGTAGTATTACCAGTTGGAGCAGAAGCACTTGCCGTCCCACCTGAACCACCGATTTTTACGTTAGAGTCTAATGTTGCCTGAGCATCAATAACAAGCTCTACGTTTCCAGAAGTTTGAGTACATAAGTTATTAAACTCATCTTCAACTCTTAAGATAACACTTGTAGAGTTACCAACAACAACATCGGAAACAGTGTTTCCAAAGGCCATATGGTGTGGATCACCTGGAGTGAAAGTCACACTATAGGTATCAGTTGCCGTTAAACCTCCACTAGCAGTAAGGCTTAAGTTCGCAGTATGCGTAATTGAAGATCGAATATTTTGAGTTGCACGCCCGTTAGTAAATGTCACAGTACCAGGAGCTGCAAGGTCCATATTTGCAGGAGCAGCAGCAACTATCGTTACAGAACCATTGTGATTAGCAATGTTACCAAATTGGTCAGTGGCCGCTAAATAGATTGCATGGTCAACACCAACCTTTTCATTACCAGGAGTTGCATCAGTTTCGTAATCAGACTGAACAAAGTTAATAACTTGAGCAGTATCCGGTAAGAACGTAAAGTTTCTCGTTGGAGTTGGAATAACCGGAGAGAAACCAGCAATTGTTGGATTAGAAATCGTAACAGTTACAGTATCAGCTCTTTGCGAGTGAATATTGTAAGTTCCTGTACCATTTGTAAATGAAACACTATTCCCAGGAGAAGGAGAAGTTGATGCTCCCGAAGACCCAGTAACAGGTGCAGTTGAAATAGTTTTTTGAGAGACACCATAAGTAGCACCATTAACATGAACATCAATTGTTCCGTTTGTCGTGTTACATAGGTTTCCATAAGTATCGACAACGTTTAAAGTGAAACTAGCATCGTTATCAACGACAACATCATTAATTGTTGAAGCATAAACGATACTTGCAGGATCCCCTGCTGTTACAGTAACACTATGAGAAAATGTTGTTGGACCAATTCCACCACTTTGATCAAAATCAAAAGTATCTTCAACGATAACAAGTTTGACAACATCACCAGCAGTATGACCTTCAAATCCTGCCAAACTACCGACACCATTTACAATTTCAATAACACCATTTTCGCGTCCACCATCTCCGGCAGGGAAAACAACGTCAGCAGGGAATCCCGCATCTCCAGGGAAAACAATTGTTCCCGGACTCGTTTCAAGTCCAACTCTAACAAATCCCGTATAATCAGTTGCGAGGTTATTAAAGTTATCTCGTGCTTCAATATTTAGAGGGAATGTCGCATCGGCCTTAACCGTTGAAACATTCGATCCAGGAAATGCTACTTGTCTAAACTGACCAGGGGCAAAAGTAATCTGCTTATTTCCAGCATTTTTCTCAGTACCTGTTACAAGACTTCCAAGGCTAAGGCTGAATGTACTGTCATCCTTACTTCTCATCTCAGCTTCAACAACACCTGTTCCATCTAAGAATCCGAGGATAATCGAAGACTGTCCATTGCCACCACCTGCATTCCATGTCGCTCCACCCGGAAGAATGAAGTCAACATTTGTGTTTGGAGAAGAAGTTAAGCTAAGAGCATTTGGTTGAGTATAACCAAGAGATCTATTTCCACCTCTATCTAGTGCTTGGATACCAATTCGAGCAAATTTATCTGTATTTAGTGTACTACCATCACTTGCTCTAATGATATTTATTGTTCCAGAAGATGTGTAAGGACTATAAGAACCATCAGTGATCTCATAGATCTCGAAATTGATAGGAAAACCAGGCTGATAGGCAATCGTGGTCGATGGACGACTTAGCGAACCATTACTATCAGAAGTTTCATCAGCAGCATCAATATTTAAATTGTACTGAGTAGACCTTAAGGCCATCAGATTTAATGTTAGTGAACCACCTGACATTGTTGCTTGATAACCACCCGCTTGTTGTAAGTGAGAATTATCACTTGGGTCAGTATCATTAGCATCACTAGAAATATAAGGTTCTCTAATAATAAGTGGATCATTTACAGCTTCAGCACCACTAAAAGTTAGTTGTCCTGCATAGTTATCATTATTGTTTCCATATTGATCCTGAGCTTGAACGACAACGTTAGCAACATTGTCAACAGTAAGACCAGTCGGGACGTTCCAAGCGAATGTGCTCGTTAGACCGTGATCAAAATCAATGTCGATATTATTTGTCGTAACAGATGAGTCTGCTCCATTTAACTTGTTGATTGTCAGCCTAACAACTTCATCAACCGTATGGCTAACTGTTACCTTACTTTCACCTGCAATGAAATCACCATAAGTTGATTCTGCAGTGTTAACTGTTGCACCTTTATTCGCTGAAATTGAAATACGATCATTCTCATTGAAAGTTGGAACAATGTTTCCACCTTGGTCAATGGCGTAGAGATAGAATTCAGCCGCATTATCAACAGTAATTCTCTCTGGAGTAGAGTCGTTTGTTACAGTTCCAACATTTGCACTACTTACAATAGAACCTGATGTTTGCTTACTCGCAGCAAATGCAAAGGATGTTACAGCACCTGGGCTAAAGAGTAAGTCTTGAGTTCTAGAATAATCAGTTGAAACAGGTGGTGCTAGCGGAGTTCCACTAATTGGTTCACTTCCTGCTCCAAGATTAAGGTTTACTGTTTCAGCAACAGTGTTAGTAACAGTTGCTGTACCAACACCATTTGTAATAGCAATCATTTCTGAATTCGAAGATCCATTAATAATAGCATTACCATCAACAGTGAGGTTTACTGTATTAATTGGTGGCGTTCCATGTCCAATATCTAAGTTACCATAAAGGTCTCTTGCCTTTAATCTAACAGTAACCGTATCATCGATTGTTTTATCAGCAAGTGGATCTGGATCATCAAGTGTAATAAAATTAGCTCCACCATTTTTAAAATAAATTTTTCTCGAAGCTATATTATTATAATTAGCTAGTGAGCTCGCTGATGAATCAATATTAACTGTAATGTGCTCCATCCCAGATTCACGACCAAGATTACTAATAGAAGCTGCATCATAGCGATCATTACCAAATTTTCTTAATTGAACCGTAAATGTTCCAACACCATTAGAGAAACTTTGTACTTTGGTCGTCATTCCTGGAGAACTATCGAAGTCCCCTGTAGAATTAGTTTCTAGTGTTAAAGAAAGATTCAGTTCGTTAGTAAGAGTACCCTCTGTAGCATCAGTATTAGGGTTTCCATAAATATCTCTTAATCTAACAGTAAATGTTTCATTTCCATCTGTGTCTAGAAGAGTTGTCCCCGGAGCTTCTGAAGAAGCAGGAACTTCAAGAGATACTTGTGAAACAGGACCAGGAGAAAAGACAACGTTTTGAGTTGCCGTTATATTGACTCCAGAAAACTGATTATACGTATCGTTAAGAGTTAGATTAACTGTTTCAGCTGTTTTATTTCTAACAAGTAGTGACGCCTGACCATTACTAAATGAAAGGTCTGTTGATGCCGTAGAATCGACAACCTTAATCATTTCCATATTTGCTGAGTCACTAGCAAGTGTTAAAACAGAACCTGTAAATGCGTTATTGAAGTTACCAAATGTATCATAAGCTCTTGCAACAACAGAAGTCGTACTCATTTTCGTATTATCACTAACATCTGCCATTGAGTTTGATGTCGTTGTTCGAATATCAACAGGATCATCAAGAGCAATAACTGTTACAGGACCAGGAGAAACTGTTACGTTAAATGATGTAGAATCAACATCAATACCGACAGGGTCAGGAGTTACTTCATCTTTTCTTAAAGATAGAGCTACCGTACCACTTTTAGTCGTTGTAAATTTAACATTACCAACCCCATTAACAAGATTAATAATGAGTGAACCTGTTCCACTTTGTGATTCATCAGAGTTATAAAGAGTAACAGTTCCATCTGCAATAGAGGCATCAACAATAACGGAACCATTAACAGTGTTCTTAAAGTTACCACCTCTATCGTAGGCCTTAACTTCAAAGTTAAATCTCTTAAGTTCATCTCCTTCCGCTGCATCATAAAGAGTTCCATTCGCTGGAGGAGAGATTTTATAATTATTTGGAATACCTGGAGAGAAGACAACAGTCTTTGTTTGTCCAGAAACTCCGAAGAATACATTAGAGTCACCATCATTAAGACGACTTGGAACTCCACCTGGAGCTGCAGTTAGACCAATATCAACACTTTCAGCTCTCGTAGACTCGAGGTTGAAAACACCAACACCTTTTTTAATTGTAATTGTATCCCCAGAAATAGTATCTGTTGTATCACTATCTCTTGGATCATTAGTCCCTTTTCCATTCCAAACAGGAAGGCCAGAAGCTGAACTTAGAGTAAAGTCAACGGCATAATCAGGAGCGGTTGGAACAAGGTTACCATTTCCGTTTCCATCAATATCGTGACCATCTTGAACTTCAACAGTTACTTCAATTGGATTATCAATCGAGTTATTTGTTGGCTGAACAATCCAAATTTTAGCAGGAACACCTGGATTAATCGTCGCAGTTGGATTTGATGTTACATCGATATTAACAGTGTTTCCGTCTTCATCTAATTGTGAAGAAGGTGTAGGTGCAGATAGTGTAAATCTAACATTCTCTGCTCTAATTAATTGTTGATTAAAGAGAGTCACACCATCATTAAGATAAGTTTTTCCCTCAGTAATTTTAACGTTCTCACTCCATCTTTCTTGAAGTGTCGCTGTATCAATGGCCTTCAGAGTCACGTCATACGTTTTCCCTGCACCTTCGATATTATTAACGTTACCGTACTTATCTCTTGGCTCAACTCTTAAGATATCTGTTGGCTTTGGACATGGAGCTGCACCTGGGACAGCGGCGCCACAAGCAGGTTGTGTGTATGTATTGTCCGAAATAAGAAGAGTATCCGCAGTAGTTGAAGCTGGGGCAACGATAGCAAGAGTACTTACTGTACCTGGATCAATTTTAACTTGTCTTGTTGCAAGTGATAAGCTTGAATCATAAAGAGCAGGGTCAATACCTAGAGTGATATTACCTGTTCTTCTACTATCAAAGAAAAAATCTGCCGTACCATTAGTTACACTAACCTTACCTTCATCAGCTCCATCATCACCAGTAAAGTTAGCATCGACACCATTGTGAGTCATACGAACATCGTGAGTCGCATGATTAAGAACGATGTTTCCACCTTGGTCTAGTACTTGAAGCTGAACACCTCTTTGCTTATCCGTTGTAAATGTCGGAGTCGTAGCAGCAGGCTGAGCAACAAAAATGATATTATAAGTAGTACCTACACCGTGCATGAAATCGATTTGTGCTGGTGTTAAGGTAGAAATTGAACCACCTACAGGAGTATTGAGTCCTAGAGTTACTGAAGTTTCAGCAGTTAGATCGGCAACTTTAACAATCTTTGCTCCACCAGTGATGGAGATATTCTCAGATTGAATTGTTCTATTTTGGCTCGCCCAAGATACAGAGTCTTGATAAATCCATGAGTCTTTATTCGATGTAAAATTAACTGTTCCTGTATACTCGTCATTAAAGTTACCATAGGCATCTCTAGCTTCAAGTCTAACAGACACATCTGAATCAATTGAAAATGGTCCCGCTCCTTCAGTATTTAGAGTTGGATCGACGACAACGATAAGTTCAACAGGATCATTTGGAGTGAACGTAATACTTTCAGTATCCGTAACATCCATCGACCCATCACTAGCAGTAAGGAAACCTAATTGGATTGTTTCATCTGTATTTGGATATGAAGTTGCAGCAAAGGCCTCTTTCTTAAGGATTACTGTTGCACTACCAGCACTTAATTCATAAGTTAATGGCCCACTTACAAAGCTGGCACCATCTTTAATCGTACCAACCCCATTTCGATATTCAACTTGAACATCTTTACCTGCTCCACCATAGCTTAATGCTTTGTTACCGTGAACATCTTGCGCTTCAATTGTAACCGCGATTTCCTCACCTGCACGAATTGGAGGAGTTGGAGCTAAGAAAGCAAATTTATTAGGAAGACCGTGAACAATTGTAATCGTTCTTTGCGCAGATGGATCAGTATTAAGCATCGTTGGAGCATCTACGTGATCTTGAACTTCAACAGTTACATCTCCAACGACAGTTTTTGTAAATGCAATTTGCCCTACACCATTTGTCCAAGTAGAGATTGTCTGTCCAGATGGGAATGAAGCTCCTGCTGTACCAGAAATAAAAGCTAAGTTCGCTTTTCCAGCAAAGTTTTCAACAGTGTTTTGGAAAGCATCACGTGCCGTAACTTCAACATCAATTTCAACATCTGCTCTTGTTGCAAGTGTTGGGTTTGTTCCAGAATCATTTGACCCGAGAGCATTTGAAATTATGAAGTCGTAAGCATTACCGTGACGAACTTTAACCTGAACAGTATTTCCTGTATATCCACGACCGAGGTGGTCTGCAAGAGTGAGATCAATTGTCTCTGCTACTGTGTCACGAATTTTAATTCGACCAACACCTTGTGGGAAGCTACCACCAAAATCAATTTTATCATCTGCAATCGGAGTAATGTCATCAGCTCCAACAACTCTACCACTTAGAGAAAGCTGAAGTTGAATAAGATCTGCGGCAGTTAAATCATTTTTAAAGTTACCATACTTATCAAATGCCCTTACTTCGATAACAAGAGAGTTATCAGCAGTCACATGATTTCCGTCTCCATCAATAGTTGCCGGAGTCTGAATTTGAAAATCTTTCTCTGCACCTGGAGCGAAGTATTGATTTTTAAGCTCTGCAGGGTTTTTGGCATCAACAACAGCAAGAGAGTTCGTCCCTGGAGCTGTCTCAGAACCATTTGAAAGTGAAAATGTAACTGTTTCAGATGTTCTATCGTAAACATTGATTGATTCAACACCTGTACTCGTTGGTCCAAATGTAATTGTTCTTGTTTTCATTGGACTGGCCACTAGCCCAGTCGTTGGATTGATATCAGAAGCGTCATTTAAAAAGGCACTTCCATCAACAGTAAAGTCAACGCTTCCCTGAAATCCACTAGTAATAACGTTGTGTCTTTGGTCGCGAACTTCTACATTAATTGAAGAAGGATTATCTACAATAGCATCCACTCCTGGCTTAACAATAGCAAAGTAGCTTGGAGCACCAAATGTAAAGTTGATAAGACGAGCATGACTAGTGTCTAAATTTCCAGCATTTGTCCCTAAGCTTCCACTAAGAGTTACTGAGACACTATTTTCAACTTGATAGTCATAGATATCAAAGACAGCTGTTCCGTTAACCATAGTTAACTTAACATTTTTCGTATCAACGTAATTCGAAGAAACGGGAATAGAAGTACTATCAATAATTGCGTTTTTATCAACAGTTAAAGTAACATCTCCACCAAAGCTAGTCGCTAAGTTGTGATAGTGGTCATAAACATTAACAGCAACAACAACGTCGTTATCCGTATTTCCAGTATAAACACCTGATGGAAGAGTTCCTAATTGCCCTGGTGTCATTGGAATATCAGTTGGAAGATAGATTCCAAATCTTTCTGCAGTTCCGTGTTGAACATTGAGGGTAATTGGAGTGTCCACAGATGATGGAACCATCGTAAGCCCTGTGGATGCAATAGAATCGTCAAGATGTAGAGTAACAGCTCCTACAGCTCTTGAATTCACATATAATGTTCCCACACCACTTGAGATATTTACTCTTCTCGTTTGATTGAGACCAGTATTTGGAATATCATTTTGCGCCGGTGCTGAAGCAACGAGTTCAGCATTCCCACTTCTAATAACAAGATTCACATCATCAGTAAAAGTATCTGCAATGTTTCCATTTTGATCTCGAATTTCAACAGTAACAAGACCAGGAGTATCAGCATTAACATTAGATGAAATTAGCGACGGATAATTGAATTGAGTAGAATCAACTTGTGCAATATTAGCTGTTACAGGTTGACCATGTAAGAAGTCCACGTCAATTGATGGAAGAGTAAGAGTTCTTCCCAGCTCATCGATCATAGACATTGTTACTGTTTCTTTTACTGGATCATAAACATAAATTGTCCCAACACCAGAAGAAATATCGACAACACGATTCGTAACAGTTGTAAAGTTCGTTGGATCAGTCTCAGTTGGATTTGTTAGAATACCTGCACTTTTGTTTACAGAGACTTTAATATCATCTTCATATGATGTATTTATATTTCCATACTGATCAAGAGCTCTGATATTAAAAAGGACCTTATCATCAGTTGTAATTGTTGATGGGTCACTTGGTGGAACAATCGCAAAGTTAGTAACAACACCAGAATTAAATAGAATTGTCGCTGTTTTTGACGTTGTATATCCAGACTTAAGTTCGAGACCGACTGTAATCGATTCAGAAACTGTATCACTTAAATAAATATAACCTTCTCCTCTATCACCAGAGAGGAAGTCTACAAAAAGATCACCTGAAGCTCTATTATCAGCTGTTGTCGTTGGATTATTATCTGCATCTAAATTAATATCTGCATTCTTTTGATCAACCCATCTAAAAGTAACAGCATCATTTTCAACATAAGTAACGGCAAGGTTTCCAAATTGGTCAACAGCTTGAACAGGTACTCTAATTGGAGCATCAACAGTACCAACACTATCTAAAATATTATAAGTCGTATGCGTTCCAGGAGCGAAGTTAACTGAGATAACCCCTCCAGTAGGAGTTAAACTGTAACCTGTTCCATCAGAATCACTCATAGTCACACCGACAGTTTGAAAGTCGCTTCCAAAAGGTGCAATACTTCTATTAAAGAGGAATACATCTCCATAAGAGGCATCACTTGTAGTATTAGTGATTGGACAACTTCCCGTTTGTAGTTTGATATCTACAAATTCGGTCTGAGAAAGTGCTGTATAAGTTGGATCATCAGTATGATTTGTTGTCGAAGCCTGACTTAAACGAGCAGTACCGTTAACAGCAATAGCAACATCTTGAGTGTCTCCACCACATCCATAATCACGAACAGGGTTGTTAAATTGGTCAACAACCTGAACTCTTAAACGCGCGAATGTATCAACATTCGTATCTGGCGGATCAGTGATAACAAATTTTCTTCCAACAGTACCCCATTTAAAATACACATCTTTATTGGCCTTAACGGCATCAGTAATATTGATGTCTTGACCTTTAGAGTTCTTGTATGAAGTTACACCTGATCTAAAATTAAGAGAAAGATTAACCGTTTCTTCAACTGTATTAGATACATTAACAGTTGATTGACCACCAACAAAACTAACTGGGCCATCAAAAACAGCAGTACCACTATCTGCAACAACTTGAATTTCAGAAATAGGTGTTCCAGCAGTTCCATAGTCGTTAACTTGGTTCCCACCGTAGTCGTATGCCGTAATAGTCAAAGGAATTGCAGCATCAACACTACCATCTGTTGGCTCAACGATTTCAATATAACTTGGGATACCCCACTTGAAATATAAACTAGAAGTTGAATTACCTAAATTATCAACAGGGACGTTTTCAGAGTTACCCGTTGTAAATCTCATTCCAGCAGGACCATTTGTAAACTTTAGAGTTACTGTTTCATTCTTCAGACCCCAAACAGTCGCCGTTCCTTTACCATTGGCCGCAATAGAAATCGTTTTAGGGTTTGTTGATCCGTCTGCATCTGTTGTTGAAATTTCAGTTGTTCCATCTGATTCAATATCAACACCACCACCACTATATGTTGTGACAGGGTTTCCATAAGTATCAAGAACCTCTACATCAATAGTTGTAGGATTTCTTTGAGAAGCAAGTGTTCCCCATCCAACTTCACCTGTATAATTCGTTTGAACGAAAGCGAATTGCTTAGGAAGACCAGGAGTGAAGTAAATCTTTTGCGAAGATGTTAAATCGATACCCGTCGTATCAGTTGTTGAGGATAACGAAACAGTACATTCTTCAGTAGGTTTTCTATCAAGATTTGTGTTTGATACTCGTACTGTTTTAGTACCAAGATTTAAGCTAGCTTTATTCGTACCGTCGTGATCAGCAATGTTAATTGTGGCCGAACAAGCCGGATCAAATTCGATACCAACTTTTCCATTGTATGAAGAAACAAAGTTACCACCCGCATCGGTGGCCTCTAGTAATAGTGAAATTTCCTCAGTTGTCCTCTTGGTATCAGGAACAGGTGCTCGAATTTCAATTTTTGCAACTTGTCCAACATCAAATCGAACATCTTGCGCAGTACCATAGTTAGATAATCCACCACAACCAAGAGTTACATTATTAATTGTGATTGTTACTGTTTCAACATTAGTATCTTTAACATTTACTTGTCCACGACCACCATTAAATGTTGCAATACCAGTCTGGTTTCTAGCACTTGGATCTGCTGAATCTACAATCCATGCTTGATTTAAATTATCACCAGCAACTGTATAACGCGCCTGACAAGCATTAGAGTAGTTGTAAGCAAAGTTATCATATTGGTCATAAAGTTTACCGACAACAGCAATAGTGTCATCAGTTGTCCCGTCAGTTGGGTCGTCAAGTTGCATACGAGTTGGACTCGAAGGTACAATTCTCATCGTCTTAACTTCAGAGATATTCATTGCCCTTTGAGTAATCGCCTCAAGCTCAGGAATCTTCCCGTGATCTCTTAAAGTAATTGTTAAATCTTCTGCTGTTGTATAAGTAACGGCAGTTAAAACCCCTACACCTTCAACAAACTTAACAATACGATCAGCAGGATTCGTCTTATTGAATCGCGATGAATCACTAATATTTCCAGAAATAGAACTGAAGTCCACAGAGATCTCTGTGTTGAAGTCCGGCTCTTCTGAGACTCTCCCGTTGTCATCAACGAGTCTTAACTGAAGGTCAAATGGGATCCCTGCAACAACATTGGCAGGAGGGTCTAAGATTGCAATCTTAGTTGGAATAATTTTATTACGAATAGAAACAACAACAACTTCTTCTAATCCTGTACCTGTTGCAAGTACTCTAATGATTGCTTTCTTACCAAAGTCATCTGCACCCACAACTTTAGTTTTTGCAATACCAGCACTACTTGTAATAGCTGAAGTCGTTAAAACTTTTGCACCTGAATCTGCATTTTCCAGAACGAAAGAAATACTGGCGTTAGCAACAGGACTATCGTCTGAAGCGTTCGTTAATTTAACGACTACCTCGTCAGCTAGTGATGATGGATCTTCTAGAACCTGGCCATCACCGGAAAGGACAGTTAGCTTCAATCCAAATGTTGCTTGCTCTAACTCAGTATTCCCCGCACCCATACAGGCGGTAAAGAAAACTAAGACTGAACTTAACAAAATTAACTTTAATAGTTTCATGTGCAATCCAAATACGTCTTTCTTTAAGTTGTTATTTCTTTCGTTCTTAACGTTATGCGACTCAATAATGATAATATAAATTCACAATTCTTCTCTATCCGGCAGTTATTACATCTACTTATCGGCATAAACCAAAATTACTTAATTATTTCCGCCACAAAAGCATGGCTTTTTACTCAATTTTTTTAAATTAGTTCCAAACTATTAACCAATATTGAAGATTCCTAAAAAAAATACCTCTTTATAAAGTTGTCTTTTAATACTCAAGAAACCTTGAGAGGCAAAAAATTCCACTAACTTAAAAATGTGTAATAAAACCAACATTTTTTTTTCGATCACCGAATAAGCGTATGAGAAAGAAAAATATAAGGAGTTTATATTTTGAAAACATACTTTTTATTACTATCAATGATTTTATTGGCCTCGTGCTCAAGCTCGACTTCAATTAAGGTCACAACAGAACCTGCAGGAGCGAAGATTTATGTTCGCTCGATGGGGACAAAAAGTTATGAGGAAATGGGAGTCACTCCCCTTACGATAAATAGTGATGACCTTGAAAAGAAAAAGATTAAAGATGGTCCACTCTATATTGATCTTCAAAAAGAAGGCTACAAAAAGAGTTCAGTATTACTCGCTGAAACAGAGGCAGTTGATATTGAAGTTCAGATGAACCTAAAGCCAGAAGATAAACTCGATAACGCTAGAAAATATGATGAGCTCTCCAATCAACTATTTGAAGTTCAACGTCTTATTAGAACAAAGAGTTTTGAAGAGGCCCTGAAAATTACGGCAACAATCAAAAAAGATTTTCCAGAACTTTCTGTTCCAAATGAATTAGAAGGAAGTATCTACTACCTTCAAAGTAAATTTAAGAAATCACTAGAAGCATTTAATCTTGCTTATAGTAAAAATACAGATAACGCATTTGTACTGAAGATGAAAAAATTAATCATCGAGAAAACTAAGTCGGGTAAGTAATGAAGAAAAGTACTAACAACACATTTAAACTTTTTCTTGTTTTGTTTTTTACGCTTTTTGCTCAAAACATCTATTCGCTTTCAACAGTGAAATTTGACAGGCAATCACTTGAAAATCAAATCAAGACAAAAATCGATAATGCTCTAGCTGTATTGATTAACAAAGATCAGTATATTCTAGATGTCAAAATCGACACACAAGTTGTTAAACCTAAGGTTGTTCAACCGAAGCAAGAAAGAACGGTCGCATCAAACAGTGAAGGTTTTGACCTAACTGATGATAAGATCGCTAAAAAGGACTACCTCCTCTTTCATAAGCTTGGGATTGAAGTTCCTATTGATAAAATTGCAAAGGATATGAATCCAAAGCAAAAGACAGTCATTACAAAACTTGAAGAAGCTCCATACGAGAAACTAAGAAGTGTTAAAATCACAGTACTTCTCGATGAACTTCTAGAGAAAGATGTTGTGGCCAATATTCAAACAATTCTTAAAAAGCTAAGCTTCAATGCAGAAGTCACTCCGACAATGACTTTCGCAACAGCTAAATTCAAAGAAAAAGTGGTTGTTATACCACCGCAAGAAAAAACACTTAAAGACTACACTGTTCCAGAGCTACTTGAACTTGGAGCAAAATACTCAACTTCTCTAGGCTTTTTAATCGCTACTCTCTTTATGAGTTTAGTTGTGATGTTTCTCTTCTCTAGATATTCAAAATTATCGAGAAGCCAAACAGAAGCCGTGATTGAAAGTAATAAAGAAGTAGCCGTTATGGCCCAAGCATCATCTGAGCAAGGTGGAGGATCACAAGAAGTTGAAGTTGCGGAATCTAAATCAGAAGGCACAGCTAGTGCCGGAGCTGGTTCCCCTGGAGACTTCCAAGGAATGTCAACAACTGCTGGAGCAGACTCGAGTTCATCTGTTCAACGATTTGAAAGATATTTCAACGAAAGTAAGTCTGAAGCGGCAACTCTACTTAAAAAGTGGATCAGCCTTAAGTCTCCAGAAGCGAAAAGTGCTCTTATCTTCTTATCTCAAGAGCTTGAGCCAGAAATGCTTCTGCAAACATTTGAACAGCTATCACTTCAAGAAAGAAAGACTTGGAGAGGATTTATCAGTAGCTCTTCTGAAGAGTACGACCAGACAAAAGGTGCACGCTTTGTTGATGAGCAGATTCTAGAAGAAATTATTGTACCAACAGATCTCATCTCTGAAGAAACGAAGAGCCTTCTTTACAGCCTTGATGTTGAATCTTGTGTGAGAATCATTAATGAAAGTCCAGAACTTGGACCTCTATTAATGAACACTCTATCGAGCTCATTTATTGTAAAAATCATTCCACAGCTTGATAGTGAAGTTGTCGAAAGACTTACAACAGGAAGTATGAAGATCTCTCCTGAAGAAATGAAGCAAAACGATGCTCTTCTACAGAGTAAGATTAAAGAAAACCAAGTATCAGAAGAAGAATCACCATTTAGTGATAAGATTATGGAAATTCTTCCTCACATGGATATTGCTAACGAAGAATATTTCTTCAAGGCCTTTGGTATGAATGGAAATAAAGCGAAGATGAAGGAACTTTTAAAGACTCTTCTTCCAGCAAAAGCAATTTTCAACCTGCCAGATTCAGTCTTAAAGGTTGTTCTCTCTAAGATGAAGCAAGCGACTCTCGTAGAATTCCTCGCAGTATCTGATGATGAAATTAAAACGAAGATGCTTGAGATTATCGCTCCAAATGGAAGTAAGAAAAGAGAAATCTTTGATCTTGAGTTAAGTAACGTTGAAACAGATGAGCTTCAGCTTGCAAGACTTAGAAAGAACAAAGACAAGATCGATAGCGTTTTCATCAGCTTTGCTAGAAAACTGATTAAATCTAGCGCTCAGCTCCAAGAAGAAGTTGAAGGGACAATTGATGAGCTATGCGAGCAGTACGTGCAAAAGGATGGGCAACTTGAACAAGCAGCTTAATTTTAGATACCTCTTTGCTTTCTTAGCAATCATCTCAAGCTTTGCTGCACATGCGAAGCTTGATAATATGCAGTTTACGATTAGAACAGGTATGGTTCAAGGTTCTTATGCCAACCCTCTTACAGACAGTAGCTCTGGAGATCAAGGTGGAACAGGTGGACAAGCAAACGCTTCAAGTGATCTTGAAAATGGTGGTTTCTCAGTAATGCCATCTTTTGATGCTGACATCGAAATCTTTGATAACTTTAAGCGCTCTTACTTCGCCAGAACAATCATCGCCCTCTCTACAGCAACAGGTAAGATGCACTATAACTACTTTGGTCTTGGAACAAGAAACTACTACTCTGGAACGGGGATTCAAAGAGTCTTTATCGGAGAAAAAGAGTCGGTTAAAATGGTTCCTAAAGTTAGAAAATACTATGGTGTTGACCTAGGATTCTCTAGGGTTTCAGTTGTAAGCTTCGGTACGGTTCTGAGTGCCGTGAGTACGGGGATAGACTTCGGTGGACACTGGGGTTACACGAAACAAATGGGTAAATCTTGGGGTCTTAATTTTGAAGCTGGACTCTCTTACGCCTATGGTATTAGTACAATTTCTTCTTCAGGGATGAACATCAAAATCCTATTTGGAGCAACATTCCCACTATAATGTAAGTTCATTTATTTATCTTTTTACAATCAATTACACTTTATCCTAGAATTTAAAGGTAATATTAACATTTTCGTAGAAGGATTCTATGAACTTTTACTCTTTAATTGGATTTGCAGCAGCAACGACTGTCCTTGTTCTAGGACTATTTCTTTCAACTAGTAATGTAATCATCTTCTATGATTCAGTAAGTTTATTTATCGTTATTGGTGGGACAGTTGCGGCGATCTCTATTTCCTTCCCCCTCCCTGTACTCTTTAAACTCTTAAAAGTTTTCTTTACTCGAGTTATTAAAGGTAGTCAGGTTAATTACGCCAAAACAATTGCAACAATTATTCAGACTTCTGAAAAATATCGAACAGGTACTCCAATAGAACAACTCATTGAAGAATGTGATATTCATTTTTTTAAAGAATGTCTAAGTCTTTATGCAGATGGGATTGTCGACGAAAGATCTCTAACAACAATTCTCAATGAGAGAATTGAAAACGTTCACGAGCTCTATATGAGAGACACGGAAAAATTTCAGGCCATGGGTAAATACCCACCTGCAATGGGAATGATGGGAACAACAATTGGTATGGTTGTACTTCTTGCAAACCTTGGTGGAAAAGATGCAATGAAAACAATTGGTCCGGCCATGGGTGTTTGTCTTATTACAACTCTCTATGGGGTTATTATTGCCAACCTTATGATTGTTCCAGTAGGTGAAAACCTAGAGGACTCTGCTAATGAGCGATACCTTCAAAATAAGATTGTACTAGAAGGCTTTAGACTTATGATCAAGAAGACAAGTCCAATTGTGCTAGCAGAGAGACTAAACTCTTTTCTCCTTCCATCTGATCGCCTTGATTGGAAAGAAGTACTGGGTAAATAGATGGTTGATGATAACGAAGAAATCGAAAATACAGACTTTGAGGACGATCTTCCCGTCATAAGATCTGTTCCCAAAAAAAGTGGTGGAGGAGATGATTCAGGATGGCTCATGTCTTATGCCGACCTCATGACTCTACTTGCTTGTTTCTTTATTCTTATGATGGCCTTTGCGAACTATGACCCAGCAACTTTCCAAAGAAAGGCTGAGCTCATGGCAAAATATTTTCATGGAGATAATGATATCTCAGAAGATAAAATGACAAAGCTAGCAGTAGAACTCTCAACGATTAGTAATATGGATAATGTTACAAAGGTCCTTCAGCATGATGAAGGTCTTGATGTCATTATGAATGTTCAAACGTTCTTTGATCTCGGTGAAGCAACTCTAACCTCTGATGCCGATAAGTTTGTCCAAATTATTATTGATAAAATTAAGTCCACACACAAAGATGTTAGAATTCTTGTAGAAGGGCATACAGATGATATCCCAATACACTCAAGAAAATTTCCTTCAAACTGGGAGTTAAGTGCAGCAAGAGCCTCCACAATCGTAAGAAAGTTTGAATCAAATGGTTTTGATAGAAATTATCTCGTTGCAGTTGGTTATGGAGAGACAAAGCCTGCTTATCCAAACGAAGATAAAGATGGAAATCCAATAAAAGAAAATCAAGCAAAGAACAGAAGAATCGTTCTTAGAATCTTACATAAGCCAGAACAAGAAGTTCAGATGGGACTTGGTGTTCTTTTCAAAGCTCAATCAAATGTAGAAGAAATAAAGCCTAAGGCAGCGCCCTCTAAGTAATTAGAGGGAGCTGTTAGCTTGTGATTTTTTCTTTTTAAGAAGTTGAATACTATATTTATACTCATGACCTACTAGCTGTCCGCTAGCATTTTTTAGATCACTGAATGCATCCTTGCTACATTCAAACTTAGTATCTCTCGCTCTAAAGTAGTGAGTTTTACCTGGAGTTTTTCTCGAATGATCGACCGCTTCACTCGTCAATCTATTAACAAGTTTAATCGACAGTGTCTTATCAACCATTTCAGATCGAATAGTTAAAAGCTTCTGCCCCTTAACCATTTTCGATTTTTTCAATGACTCTCTTAGAATATCTTCAAATGTTTCTTTAATTTTCTGCGTCGATTTCCCGAGGTGGATTCCACCCTTAACATCGACGTCACAAGTTACACCTGCGGCAAAAAATAGTGATGAAAGATCATCAACGGCTTCTTCAAGAACAGAACCAAGGTCAGTAGGATTTGAAACAGCTTTCTCAGGATTCTTAGAAACGATCTTCGTGGCCGCCTCTTTCAATTCAGACTTTGTCTCTTCACTCATATCCATTGAATCAATTCTCGTAGAAAGATTCTTCAGTTGATCTGAGATCATATCCATTTTCTTACTAATTGCTTGTTCTGAATTTTTAGTCTCTTGAGAGAAATTACCAAGATATTCAATCCCAGATGAAAGCTCTGAAAGTCTATTAATTACTTTTTGATAGCTATCATCAACTAGGAATGTATCGAGAACTGAGTTTGTCTCTTCCTTAGCTTTAGCAATTGAATCAATTTTATCAAATTTCATTTTCACAGCGTTCATTGTCGCATTTCGATCAAAGTAACTCTCAAATAGCTCTTTTGAACTTGATGCCTTTAATGTGCTCATCATATCGATAAATAGAGCTTTTACCTCTTCTTCATTCAAGTAATCATTTTCAGATTCTGAAGCTTCATTAAGGATGGCCTTCGCTCTCATTTCAATTTCAGAAATTTTCTCTTCTCTTCTTACTGAAAAATTCATTCCAAAGAGGCTTAGGATTGAAAGAACAAAGATTCCAACAGAGATAGCGAGATATTCTGATTTTAAGTATTTTGAAACTCCACTCTCTTTCAAAAATTGATTTGAAATAATTCTATAAGTTCTTTCAAAAGCAAATTCCACTGTTCCAATTTGATTCGTAAAGTGAACTTGATTATTTTTTTCTTTTGAGAAATTTGAGTATTTGATGAGGTCTTTTACTTCAGAGGCATAGTTCTTTAACTCAGAAACAATTCCAGGACTAGCGGCTAGGCCTTTTGAAAGTTCCCCAGTAACCTTTTTTACACAATTAGAATTTGCAGCAAATTGCGTCGGGTTAATTTTAGACTTCAGCTTTGAATCAGCTAAATAAGTCTTTGCATTTTGAACTACCTTCGTATGACAAGGTCTAAACTTTGAATAAGCATTTTTCATTCCGTCAAAATTTGCTTTACCAACAACTAGGTTTCCAACAACGAGACCAGAGAAGAGAAATGAAGTTACGCCTAAAAGGCCAAAAGTTTTGTTAGCGATTATCTTCGCTTTGATGTTCATAAATACCTCTTTAATTTTGCTACTCACCTTTCTAGCAGTAGCCAATTATTTTTTATTTTATAATATTGAGGTACTTAAAATGTATGAGGAAAATTTTGTCATCCCAAGGTAAGATTCATTACTCTTGGGATGCGTAATTCTTGACTAATCTACGAGAATACAGACACCTGCGTCTCTTACGCAGTTTATCTTACCTGAGAAGTTCTTGATCTTTTTTCTCAAGTTTGAAAGATGAGTGTTCAAAGTTCCATCTCCAACCACCTTATCAGGCCAAACTTTCTTAACAACTTCTTCTCGAGGAATAAGAGAACCATTTTCATCTATTAAACAAAGAAGGATCTTCATCTCATTGTGTGTCAATGGTATCTCCTCTCCATCTATAAAGACTTGATAAAGACTTCTATGAATTGTCATATTTCCAATATCGAGAGTACTTCGGGAGTTATTCCCATTGAAGTGCTCTACTTTATTTTTAATTCGAATAATTATTTCTTCAGGGGACATGGCCTTATCAATGATGTCATCAACTTCAATCTCGAGACCTTTGATTTTTTTTGCGACGTTCAAGTCACTACTCATTAGAATAATCGGACAACCATTGTACTTAGGCTGCGACTTGATTCTCTCAATTACAGAGTATCCATCCCAAATAGGCATATGAATGTCGACAACGATAGCATTGAACTTATCTGCACCAACATAATCAAGACAACTCGTTGAGTTTGAGCATGATGTTATCTTGTAATAATCATCAAGAATATCTGCAAAGCCTTCTAGAAAATACTCATTATCATCAATAACTAAAATTTTATCCATTTTATTCCTTTGGTCATAATAAAATTGTATTTCTAGCCTTTTTAGATGTCAAAAAATCAATAATTATTTCGCAAATAATCTTCCATTAAATTTCCATAGGTGGAGTTTGCCCAAAAAACCACTTGGTAATCTGATGTTTTGCTCGTTACCGCTGGCTTTAGTCCCTCAATGAATTGCTCTAGGTTTGCTAGTAAAGTTGAGTAGATTGCCTGCTCATGATTATTCATATGTACTTTTCTTAATTTTATTCCAGTTTTTGACTCAGAGCTAAAATGACCATCAACGAGGGAGTTAATTAGTTCTTTTATCTCTGATTTCAAAGACTTTTCCTGATTAACGATGGAAAACTTTTCTTTTCTCGCTAGACAATAATTGTTGCCATTAAATTCAAGTAGTCCTTTCTGACAAAGGCCATGCAAAAGAGAGGAAACCCAGGAACTAGACAGGTCGAGGTCCTTAGAAATTTTTTGAGCTGTTTTGTTTCCTTTTGCAATTGATTCAACAACTGCTCTTTCTAAAAGTAGTAGTGTGTTCATTTTTTAGGCCTCTCTCTTTATAAGGTGATCTTCATGCTTTTTTGCTTGAAGCTCTTTGAAGAAAAGTTTTCTCTCACACAACTCTCCAATCTCTTTTAAAGCTTGTTCACTCAATTCCATAAGACAACGTTCAGTTAAATCAGATAGCCCACCATTTAACTCTGTCGACTTCTTTCCAATGAGCTCTTTGAGTTTTAAATATTCACTATATTTAAGTTCAGCGCCATTAAGAATACGAAAACACCTCGTTTGCTGAATGCCAGTCATTTGACTCATGAGAGCAAGTGTCGGTTTCTCATAGAGAGACATAAACTGATCAAGTACTTTCTTTTGTTCCATTATTTCCTCCTTTTCCTCGTCTTTAGAGCAAAGAAGATGCCAACACTGGCTTATCGTTAACTATCTGTTATCATATTTATCTAATAGTTTAGATGTTCTCGTTTGAGAACAAAGTGTTCTCAATTTAAAACAGAGGCAAAAATGAATTTTAAGATCGCAAGTTCAAATATTCGCTTTGATAATCCACAAGATGGTTCCCATGATTGGAATGGAAGAAGAGGTATTCTGGCTCAATGCTTAAATGAATTTGCACCTGACCTTCTTGGGACGCAAGAAGGAAGAGAACCACAACTAAAAGATCTTGAAAATAATCTCATAAAACTAGAACTCGTCGATTCTCACAGAGAGTGGATCGATGAAAGAATGTACCCTTGTATTTTTGTAAACCCAGAGACTATTGAAGTTCACAATAGCGGAGACATCTGGTTAAGTGAAACTCCTTACGAAGCAGGCTCAAAGTCATTTGAAAGTGCCTTTCCTAGACTTTGTACTTGGATTATTGCAACTCACAAAGAAAGCCAAGAAAAGTTTTTCTATGTAAATACACACCTAGATCACGTTCTATCGCAGACGCGAAAAGAGCAAATAAGAGTTTTAATTCAAGAATGTGACAAAGTTAATAAAGAAAATCTTCCCGTTGTTTTAACTGGAGATTTTAATGAGTCTCCTTTTGAAGATGTACGAAAAGTGATTCACGACCAATGGTCTGATCTTCGAGACTGTTGGTTTACATTGAAAAAAGAAGAAGAAACTTCACATCACAATTTTAATGGAACAAGAGAAGATGGAACGAGAATTGATTGGATTCTAACCTCATCTAATTTTCGTGTTTATGATCTTGAATTATACAAAGAAAATGTTGATGGGATTTACCCATCAGACCATTTTCCTGTTTTTGGTATTTATTCTATAGGGCATTAGCCACTGGAGATCCAAGCTTGATATAGGTTTCAATTCCTTTACCAGTTAGATCCATAATGTCTTCGCTTGGCCTCCACTTTCCTTTCTCACCAATAACGATGACCGTTGAGCCTCCAAAGAGAAAAAATCCTTTTTCATCCCCACGATTAAAATCTTTTAAATCTGTTGATTGAATGATTTTTCCAACCATAATCGCGCCGACTTCAACATAGGCGAGCTTGCCAAAGTTTTCTGTTTCTAGAATTGTCACTTCTCTAATATTTGTAGAAAAGATATCCGCTTTTTCTTTAAGAGCGACAGGGTTTACCGAGTGATACTCTCCCCCAACTTTATAATAGTCGATAACTTTTCCATTATCTGGATAGTGATAGCGGTGATAGTCGACTGGACATAGACGCGCTAAAAGAAGTGGTCCATCTTGGAAAGTAGAAGTCCACTTTTCATTGGCCAGAAGTTCTTTTGAATTTAGATACTTTCCTTTAACAGGAATAACTTCTTCGTCTTTAATTGATTCATATCCAAAGTATCTTGCTTCACTAAAGGCCGGCATTATATTTGGAGTTTCAACAAATGGTCTTGATCCATCTTTAAAACGACGAATAAAGAATGCATTGAAACTTGAGTAAGGATCTCTAGAATCACGTCCTTCTTCAGGAAGATATTCGCTCATATTGATATTAAAATCTTTGATAAAAGAATCTACTTTAGATTTCGACCATGCAGTACTTTGAAGTGCACCATAAGCGACACTCACAGGTGCTTTTACCAATAAATTGGCCAGAACATTACCAGAAGAAGTGGCGTACATCCATTTTACCGCTTTATCACCATAGACTTTTTCTATCTCAAAATCTTGTTTTTCTCTATTAAAGTACTTTATTTCCAAGGACTTAACTCCATTTTTACAAAAAATTTACCGACCCTTTTCTTGAATAAAAGATCAAGCGATTATATCTATATAATAACAGTGGAGCAAATTTCAGGAGGATTTTAGGTCATGAAGAAGCTCGTAGCATTGGTAGCGATCACTCTACTTCCCTACTCATCTCTTGCCCTCTTTGGAGGATCAAGTGAACAGGTCAATAACTTACTCGAATATGAGAAAAATACCGTCGATGTTTATAAAAATAATGTCGCCTCTGTTGTTAACGTAACGAATATTAAAAAAGTAAGAAGAGGCTTTCTCTTTGACTCCTATGCTCACGAAGTACCTGCAGGATCTGGAAGTGGGTTTCTTTGGGATGAAGAAGGTCACATTGTTACAAACTTTCATGTTATTGAAGGTGGAGATAAGTTCACGATTAGTTTTCACAAAGATAAAAAACAATACAAAGCAGAACTTGTTGGTAGCGAGCCACTTAAGGATATCGCTGTTTTAAAACTCATTGAAAAGCCTAAAAACTTAAAGCCAATCATCTCAGGAGACAGTGCAAAATTACTTGTTGGCCAAAAGGCCATGGCGCTTGGTAACCCTTTTGGACTAGATCACACGATTACAGCAGGAATTGTCTCGGCCATAGGAAGAAAGATTAAAGGAATTGGAGGAGTCACAATTACCAATATGATTCAAACTGATTCATCAATTAATCCCGGTAACTCGGGAGGTCCGCTTCTTAATAGTCAAGGACAAGTGATCGGAATGAACACAATGATCTACAGCCAATCAGGATCTAGTGCAGGAATTGGGTTTGCTGTTCCCGTTAATACAATTAAGAGAATTGTTCCTGAGCTAATAAAATTTGGAAAAGTAAAAAGACCTGGCTTTAGAATTGGAATTGCTCCAGAGTATTGGAGAGAGCGCTATGGAATGAGAAAAGGTGTTGTTATTAGCTATGTCGATGAAAATGGTCCCGCAGCAAAAGCTGGCCTTCGTGGAATGAGTAAAGATGATTATGGAAGAGTTTACATTGGCGATATCATCACTAAAGTTGATGGCAAGGAAGTAAATAACTTTGATGAAATTTATAATGTCTTAGAGAATTATAAAATTGGAGACGAAGTTCAAGTTGAGTATCTTCGAAATAAGAAAACGAAGAAAGTTAAAATGAAATTAGCTCCAACGGGTGAAATTGAATGAGACTAGGCCACTTTAAAGTGGCCTTTTTTTAACCTTTAACAGTAAAGCCTTTCTTCTCTAAGAAGGCCCTGATCTTTTCGCGCTGATCACCTTGAATTTCTATTGTATCATTTTTAAAACTTCCACCGACTCCACATGCGGCCTTTAATTCTTTTGAAAGTTTCTTAAAATATGTCGGGTTTTCAGGAATTTCATAGACGACACTTACAGACTTACCTCCACGCCCCTTTTTCTCAATTCGAAGCTTTAATATCGTCTCTTTCGGATTGATGTCGGCATACGTTTTCTTCTTATCTTTTTTGGCAATATTCTTGCCTGATCCATCACTTGAATAAACAATGACATAGTCGTCTTTATTCATAAAATCACCCTCGTTTTCCTGTAATAAACACCTATTGGCGAGAAAGTTAATTTACCACAATTTATCAAGCTGATAAGAAGTGGTAAAGGGAGTTTAAATGACTAAAAACACATTGATTTTATTGACGTTTTTCCTATCTTTACAATCTTTTGCAGCAACAGTTGTAGGGATCGTTCGCTCTGTCCATGATGGAGACACTATTCGTATTATTGAGCCAGGAAAAGTGAAAGAAACACGAATTCGTTTTCTTGGTGTTGATACACCAGAGATTGATTTTCAAGGTCACGGACAAGGACAAATTGCCTATGATGCTCGCGACTTTCTAAAACAACTAACACCAATTGGATCTGAAGTTAAAATCGTTACCGGGCCAGAAACGCACGATAAGAATAATAGAGTTCTAGGTAGAGTGATGTCTAATGGAGTCGATGTAAACGGAGAACTTCTAAGACAAGGTATGGGTGCGATGTACTTCATTGCTCCTTACGATGATGAAGTTGTAAAAAAGTATGTTCAATATGCTAAGGAAGCCTACTTTAATAAAAGAGGTCTCTTTTCATACGATAAAGTTGAAGCTCAACTTCCATATAATTTTAGAATGAGTGTTCGTGGATATGTTGGAAATAATTTTGTAGCCAATTACGAAACGAAGAAACTCTATCATCCAGAAGAAGTTGAACAAGTTCCTCCATACGCACGTGTCTTCTTTAAGTATGAAGATATGGCCCTTAAAAAGGGCTTTACTTGGAGAGAGTAATTACTTCTTTTTTAAAATAAGATATAAAAAGAATGGTCCTCCTAGGAGGGCCGTGATTACCCCAACAGGTAATACTAAAGAATCAAAAAAGACCCTTCCAATTAAATCACAAAGAATTAAAAAGCTTCCACCAGCGAGTAATGAAAACCAAAAAAGTTTTCTATGATCTGCTCCAACGACTTCTCGACCGATATGGGGAATCATCATCCCAACAAAACCAATCGGGCCACATTCACTGACGATTCCAGCAACAAGAAGTGATGTCATTAAAAAGAGATGCTTTCTTAATCTCTCAGTATCGACACCTCGACTATAGGCGACACTCTCACCCATTGTAATAAGATTGAGCTCAACACGCTTTTTATAAATAAAGAAGATACCCACAAAAAAGAAAGGTGCTACCGCATAAACACTTTCCATACCAACAACATCAATAGATCCCATTAGCCATCTAATAATACGAACTGCATCCATTTCTTTTACAAGAACCTGAATGAGCATAATGAAAGATGAAAAAGTCATGGCCATGGCCACACCTGCAAGTAAAACGACATTCATGTGCATTTTTGCTTTCGTTTGGCCGATACCATAAACAATCATCACAGAAAGAAGTGCCCCTAAAAAAGCGAAGAGGCTTGTCCCACCAGAGAGATAAATACCCGATGCAATAAATAGAGAGACTCCAAGAGAAGCTCCCGTAGAAACACCTAAGGTATAAGGTGTTGCAAGATCATTTCTAAAAAGAGACTGAAAGGTCATACCACTGAGAGCTAGTCCAGCTCCCGCCATGAAAGTGATAAGAGACCTTGGAATTCGAAGTTCATAGAATAAAAAGGCTGCATCTCCATTTAAGATTCTTTCAAGAGAAATAAACTCCGGCCCAAAAAAAGGAGATACAATTAGAACGAAAAAAGCAACAAAGGCCAACACCCAAAGTTTCATTTCGCCCTACCTTTAATAACATAGACCTCATTTTCATGATTGAGTTTCGTAAATTTAAAATCAAATAGGTCATCGACAAGTTCAGTTTTTAAAAGACCTTTTCCTTCTTTTAAAAATTGGACCTCACCATTTTTAAGTCCAAGAACTTTGTCACTCAAATGACAAGAAGAATTAATATCATGAGAAACCATGATTATAGTCTTTCCTTCTTTTTTTTCTTCTAAAATTACATCGAGAATTTCTTGATGATGTTTAGGATCAAGTGAACTCGTAGGTTCATCGAGAAGAATAACTTCGCTGCCTTGAAAAAGAGAACTTGAAACGAAAACTCTTTGTCTTTCACCGCCACTTAGTTCATTAATTGAGCGATCAATTAAATGTGCGACATCTAGTTTCTCTAAGTAGTGATTCATCAAACGAATTTCTTCAATTTCTAAGCTTCGATATTTATTCATGAAAGGATAGCGAGAGAGGTGCATAAGCTCTTTCACACTAAAAGGATTGTTAGAATCCATATCTTGAGAGACATAAGAAAAGATTTTAGCAATTTCTTTGGTCTCATAACCCTTAATATCTTCATTATTATAGAGAACTTCTCCAAAGAAATCGTCATTGATTAAATTAAGACATTTAATCATGGTCGATTTACCTGCCCCATTAGGGCCAATAATAGAAAGAACTTCACCCTTATTAACATCAAAACTGATTTCTTTTAAGATTTGATTCTTTCCAATTTTTAAAGAGAGATTATGAACGGAAATCATAGGACCTTCTCCCTTAAAACAGTTACTAAATCTACAATATGATGGTCAGGAATATTAAGTTTATTATCCAAAAGAGCATGAACTTGCTTATTTTTAACTGCAGATAAGAAAGAGAGCTTCTGCCAAGCTTTAACATAACTATCTAAATTTTCTTTCTTAGCAAAGTAGAAGATCACATCAGGATTTAACGCCATTAGCTTCTCAGTATTAATCGCTGGATATCCACCCTTTAATCCCTTTGTCGCAATCTTAAATCCTGCTTTGCGAATAAGGTCACCGTAAAGGCTTTCTTCTCCAGCACTATAAAGGTCACGAATCTTCCCGTGAGAGAGACTACTACTCACGACAATAAGAACTGACTTATTTGACTCTCTATAATTGGCCATAAGCTTTTTATCAAACGTCTTAAGCATGAGCTTTGCTTTTGATTCATAACCGAGTTCTTTACCTAGGATAGAAATGCTAGTACGTATTCCATCAACACTATCATGATCAAGTTCTAGATAGTGAAAATTTAATTTTTTAAAATTTGAAATTAATTTTGAAGAGTTTGTCTTTGGAAGAATAATTAAATCTGGCCTTAAAGAAAGCGCCTTTTCAAATTTAAATCCAAAATTAGTTCCCGTTATAGGTAATGATTTTTCATTCTCACAATAAGGAGAGACTGCAACGAGTTTATCACCTGCACCGAGTTCCCTAATAATGTTAGTAACACTTGGAGACGTTGAAATAACCCTCTTTGAGAAGGCCATTGTTTGAAAAGAAAATAAAAGAAAAAAAAGTACTAATTTCATTCTATCCATTTGTTCGAGATTCCTCTTATTTTACGATTGCTCAATATCTCTGTCCCCGAGAAGAAATAATTGCTGATTAAAATTTGAAATCCGCCGAAAGAAAGTAATTTCGTCCAGCTTTTCCATAAGTACGAACTTCTTGATAACTCTTATCGAAAACATTTAATACTTTAGCACTTAAAGAAAGCCTCTTAGAAAGATCATAGCGAGTCGAGAAATCGGTAATGAAGTAAGATGGCATCACCTGCCCAGTGCTTTCATTTCTCTTACCTACATTTTTAAAACTTAAATTGATTAGAGTTTTACCAAATCCAAAATACTCAAGAGATAATGATTCATGATGTCTCGCTCTTCTTGCCAAATAGCTCCCATCCTCTAAACTATAGGCCCTAAGCACTGTTGCACTCCCTATAAGACGAAGAGAATCAAAGATGTAAGATTCAAAAGTTAACTCTAATCCCTTTGTTTTTGTTTTCTTTAAATTTTCGTAGCTACTTGTTGATGAATTATAAGTTATCTGATCTCTATACTCTGTATCGAAATAGGTTAGCTTGAAATCAAGTTTTTCAAAATCGGCCTCAAGCGATAAATCAAAGGATTCAGATTTAGTAGGATCTAAGTTCGGATTGCCACCATAATTTGTATAGAGTTCATCGGTTGTAGCTTCTTTAATCGAAGTTCCATAACTCCCTTTTACAATGACGTTGCTTGATAAGTAATAACCTAAGCCCAATTTATACGTTGCCTTTGAATCATAGGCCTTATGATAAGCTAGTCGTACTCCTTGATCAGAAAATAGTTTTCCATATTTGCTTTGATTTAATAGATAGAATGATTTTTTATTATTCGTTCTTCCCTTGAATTCAGATTTCGACGAGATCTTATCTCTTTCAAACTCTCCGCCAAAAATGAGGGCCTGCTCTAAAGAATAACGATAGATATTTTCTAACTCGACTTGCTGCTTTTTCGCTCTCCACTCAAGAGAGTATTGGTCATTTGTTCTAAAAATCTTGTTTTCACTCAGAACTATTTTTGAAGAAAAATGATCAGACCAATTATATCCAAAATTCAAACTACTTAAAAATTGATCATATTGATCATTGTCATCATCAACACGGTCTTTCGAACTTCCGCTGCTATAAGCATCAGTCTCTCCTGTTGATTTAATCGTAAAAAGACTGAGTCCCAGATCATAATTATTTACTGAATATGAAAGACTTCCGTTGAATGAATTTCTCATGAACCCATCCGCTTCTCGTGCATCCCCTTCATTTTGATCAGCAGCAGAGATCCCTTTCGTTCGGTAAGCAGATCCAGAAAAACGGTAGCGAAGCTTCCCTTCAACTCCACTAGTAGAAGCACTAACATCTTTTGTTTCAAAAGATCCAACTCCAAAAGATAGATTTGACTCTTTTCTCTTTGATTTTCTTGTCGTGATTTTAATAACACCAGCAACTGCATCAACTCCATAGAGAACAGTTTGTGGACCTTTTAATATTTCAACTGTTTCAATAGAGCCAAGAGGAATTTGTCTAAGATCAAATTGTGCTCCAATAGCAGAGGGATCATTTACCTTGACCCCATCAATAATAACGAGAGTGTACTCCGTTTTAGCTCCACGAATATAAAGAGATGACGTTTGTCCTGGACCACCACTTGTTGCAGCTTGAATTCCCGCCTTCGTATTTAATAGCTCTGGGAGATACATCTCGGTTGAATTTTCTATATCTTCTTTGGATAAATATATTGTGGAACTTGTGACCTCAGAAAGTGGCTTACTTAACCTCTCTGCCGTTACATTAACAGTCAGATCATTTGTGGCGTAAATAGAAAACGGAATAGCAGATAAGAGAATTATTTTTTTCAAATTTCCTCCTCGGGAATGTCAAAAACCTATTCAAGATCGGACTTACCTAAAAGGATTACCGTTGCGGGACAGTGCTGGAATTTCACCTAGCTTCATCAAATAAGTTTGTAAGTATAAATTAAAAAAGGGCCCCGAGAGGCCCTCTTAATATTAAGCTTGTGCTTTTGGATCCATTGCGTTTCGAACCCCTTCTCCCACTAAGACAAACATGAAGAGTGTCGAGAAAAGTGCAATTGATGGATAAACGGCAAGCCACCATGCAATTGTATAGTTCTTTTGAGCTTGAGCAAGTAACTCTCCCCATGAAGGCGTTGGAACAGGTAGACCAAAACCAAGGTAATCGAGAGATGCTAAACTCGAAATTGCTCCAGCAATAACAAATGGAGCAAACGTAATAATTGGTGTAAGCGAGTTTGGTAGAATGTGCTTAAAAAGAATTGTCGGAACAGACGCTCCCATACTTCTTGCAGCTTCTACATACTCTTGCTTTCTATTTTTTAAAAACTCAGCTCTTGCGTAGTAACTAATTCCAACCCAGCTAAACAGTGATGTAATAATAATCAGTAGAGTCAGCGATGGTTGAAAAATCGATACAAGAATAAGCAACAGAAAGAAATATGGTATTGTAGAGAAGATCTCAACAAGTCTTTGACCTAATATATCAAAGAGACCTCCTTTAAATCCCATGATCCCACCAATGATGATTCCAATGATGGCCGAAAAAAGCCATACGAGAACAGCATAAGTGATCGAGTATTTAAACCCATAGAGAAGTCTTGTTAATACATCACGACCTCTATCATCAGTACCTAAAACGTTTTCTTCCGAAGGAGGTGCTGGATAGTAATCGAGAGAATCATTTGACTCATACGGGTCCCACTTAATCAAAGGCCAAATAACAAGTTCATTTGAGTTCTCAGTAATCTTTCTATAATCAACAGTTAAAGAAGTCGTAATCCCAAATTCTTTTGGATGGTAATCATTAAAGATTGGAAAGAACATATTTCCTTTATATTGCATAACTAATGGTTTTGAGTTTGCAATCAAAGGAGCTGAAAAAGTTAAAACAGTACAAAAGATCAAAGCGACTGAAGCAATCACAGCTGACTTTCTGGCCTTAAACCTTCTCCATCTTTTTACAGTAAGTTCGTTTTTAAAATATTTTTCTATCATGAGAAATCAATCCTTGGATCAACTAGCGTGTACAAGATGTCACTAAACAGGTTACCTAACAACATGAGCACGGATTGAATGAAAATAAGGCCCATAATAACGTTGTAATCCCTTTCAAGAATAGACTGGAAACTGAGTAGACCCATACCATCTAAACTGAAAATCTTTTCAAGAAGAATCGACCCAGCAAAGAAAATTGTAAGGAAACCACTAAGCCCAGTAACGATTGGGATTAGAGCATTTCTAAGAGCGTGCTTTAAATATACTTTCTTATCTGAAAGTCCTTTAGCTCTTGCTGTTCTAATATAGTCATTAGAAATAACATCAAGCATAGAGTTCTTCATAAGAAGTGTTAAAACAGTAAATGAACCTAACATGTAACAGATACCTGGAAGGATAAAATGGTGAACTCTGTTCACAATTTTTTCCCAAGTTGTCATATCAAAGTACATATCAGAATAAAGCTCCCCAACAGGGAACCAATCAAAATAAAGTCCACCGGCAAAGTAAACAATTAAAAGAATACCAAACATGAACGGTGGAATCGCGTAGAGCGCTGAGAGAATAAAGCTGGTTGCAAGATCAAACTTTGACCCATTCTTCACTGCTTTTAAAACACCCAACGGAATACAAATGATGTAAGAGAGAAGCAATGATATTGCCCCAAACTGTAGAGAGACAGGCAACTTTGACAGAATAACGTCAATGGCCGGTTCTTCATAAGTAAAGCTCTCTCCAAAATCAAGACGAGAAAGGTTTTTAAGCCAAATCCAGTAACGGACGTGAACGGGCTTATCGAATCCATATTGTTTCTTCAAAGCTTCGATAACTTCTTCAGAAACCCCAGAACTATCAGCACCAGCTCCACTCATTCCTCCGCTACCAGCACCTGCGCCAGCACCAGCGAACTTCATCTGTTGAATCTTTTGTTCAACAGGTGAACCTGGAGCGAGATTGATAATCCCAAAAACAATAACTGTGACCCCGAACAATGTCGGGATCATCAGTAATAATCTTCTAATAATATAATTAAACAATTTAGCCTCCTAAGGCTTACTACTTATCTAACCACCAATAACTTGTACCAACTTCATAAGTGTAGGAGTCTTTTGGTCTTTTCAGATCTTTTGTGTGTCCGTAGAAAACATACTTTCTATTGAAAAGGAAAGTATACGGAGCATCTTCAGCAATTAGCTTAAAAACTTGATTTAGCTTTTGAATTCTTTTTTCTCTATCAGAAATCATTCTCGCTTCATCAATTAGCTTATCAACTTTTGGGTTCGAGTAACTTACAAAGTTAGAACCTTGGTTTTCAATTGAGCTTGAGTGCCAAATTTGTTTTGGATCCCAGTCAACCGAACCAGATCCCCAAGCTAGACGAACAGCTTCAAACTTTCTTTCGTTAAGAAGTTTTACAAATGTGTTCCATTCGATGAATTTAATGTTTACATCAATACCAGCTTGCTTAGCATCTTCTTTGAAAATTGTAAGATACTTAACAAAGTCTTGTAGTGGCTCAAGGATGGTGAATGAGAATTTTACTTTCTTTCCATCAATCATCTTATCCAGAATCATGTCACCATCAGTATCTTTCCATCCTTCTTTTCTAAGGATTTCAAGAGCTTTCTTAGGATTATAATCAATTGGCTTAACACTTTTATTCGCGTATGGAGAAGTCTTATAAAGAGGTCCCGTAGCTTGTTCAGACATATTGTATGAGAACTTCTCAATCATCTCTTTCCTGTTGAAAAGGTGAGTTAGAGCAACACGAACATTTTTAGAAGCAAAAAGTGGATTAGCAATGTTCCAACCAACAAACCCATAACCTTGTGGTGCTTTGTTTGTTGTCTTTACTTTAAAAACAGATTTTCCCCAACGTGATGAATTAGTTTTCTTAACAAACTCTTCTGGAGTTAGCTCTAGAAAGTTAAGGTCACCCTTCTCTAGACGCTGAAGAGCAATTGTTGAATCTTTAACAAAACGAAGAAGAACGTTATCATAGTTATACATTCCTTTATATTCAGGAACACTATTTCCCCACCACTTCTCATTCTTAACAAGACGAATAAACTTTCCTCTTCTCATTACTTTGAAGATGTAAGGACCTGTACCAATAAGAGTCTTATTAAGTTTTTTCTCTTCTTTCTTAGTAGGGTTTTCATAAACATGCTTAGGAACAATTCTTAGTCCGTTGGCAACAACGTTAAAGTTATTGAAGTAAGGCTTCTTAACAGAAAACTTAACTTTATTTGGAGCTAGAATTTCAACACCTGCGATATTTTCAAAATAAGGCTTCTTTGGTGCTGTCTTATACTTATTTTTTGGGTGCATGATTGCATCAAAAGAAAATTTAACATCTTCAGCAGTAAGTGGTTTTCCATCATGCCACTTAACACCTTCTCTTAGAGTAAAGATAAAAGTTTTTTCATCTTTAGAAACTTCCCACTTCGTTGCAAGTGCAGGAATTGTTTCTAGAGTGTCAGGATGTTGCATCGTTAGATATTCCATAACATAGTCTTGAACTTGTCTTGCTGGAACATCTGAAGAAGATAGTGCGTTTAGAGTTGTTGGTTGTGACGAAAGATTGTACTTATACGTCCCACCTTGTTTTGCATCAGGGCTTCCAATGGCCGCTTGAGCATTCGAAGAAAAGGCCAGTGATATAAGGGCCAATCCTAGAAGCATCTTAAATTTTGTCATAGTCTTTCCTTTGCTACGGATCTACAAAATACATTTAATTTCTTCAATTTAATGAAGTAAATTTGTACAGAATTTTAGTCAATTTGACCAGTAGCAAAACGACACCACTATTTTTTATAGTACAGGCGGGGATCCAATGACCATCGATCGGCCTTGAGGTTTTCATCTTCGACACGATACTTTTCAAGCTTATGACTCACCTCATCAAGGCGAATTTCGATTCCTTTATAATTACGCATCGAATTAACGCGATCCTCTTCTAAAGACTGAATCTCTTTTTTCCACTCCAATAATAGTTTTTGTCTCAAAACTTCGTAGCGAGAATTCACGGCATTTACTTTTTCAATATGACTGTCCAGATCACGCTGAACATGGGAGAGCTTACTCTTTAAGGCCAACCTCTTTTTTAAAAGAATCTCGACCACCTCTTTTCCCATCTTCAAATTATTAACAAGGTCTTGAGAAAAGAAATTGAGATAAACACCTCTATCCAATGAAACCGATTTAGAGCACTCATACGGGTTCGGAATTTTTAAGAGAATATAATCACTTGTTCTTCCTGCCACGTAAGAGCGACAACGACGCAAATTAGCTTGTTGATTCCAAAACTCAACAACATCTTTTTTGTTCACATATTTTATATTGGGAAAGTCGGCCTTAATCTTCAATAGGCCCGCCTCAACTTGAAAAGAACTAATACGACCAGAGAAATATCCCTCTGTGGCATCAGCAAAAGAGATGTCAGAAAATAAGAGAAAAAAAGTCAGGAATTTTATAACAACATTACGCATTAATCTTATTTCAACCTAAAATGGCTAATTTTGTAAGCCAGAAGAAGATTCCCTAGGCTTTTGTAAAATGATACTCGTCGTGAAATCTTTGCGATGAAGTGGCTCTTCAAACTTAAGTGTTCGCATCTTAGGAAAGATTTTTAACAATTCCCCCTCTTCAAAAACTTCACCTAAATCAATTTCCTTATCTTTCGAAATAGACTCTTGTCTTTTAGTAAAGGCCTCAAATATGAGAATTCCACCAGGCTTTAACCATTCGAAGAATTTTTCATTAATGGCCTTATCAACAAAGTAAAAACAAATGATCGCATCCAAAGAGTTCTTTTCAACTTTATAATCTTCAATTGATGAAAGTACTGGGTCAATTCTTACGTCAAATTCTCTAGCTAAGAGCTTAGCTTTTCGAATAGCGATGGGACTAATTTCCACTCCTGTGACTTTATATCCCTTTGTCGCGAGGAAAACCGCATTACGCCCTTCTCCCATACCAATATCGAGAACACGACTCCCATGAGGAATATAGTCATAATTCTCTGCTAGAAACTTTGAAGGTGCCTTTCCATAGACATATCGTTCTTTATTAAACTTCTTATCCCAAAATAATTGAGACTTTGAATTATTTCTAATCCCAGAGAGCAGCTCAAAACGATTTCCAGAAACAGCTTGTCTAGCTAAAGAAAAATTTGAAATGAGTAAGAGTGAAAGAACTAAAAATATTCGCATTAAAGATCCTTTAAATCTTCCTTGTTGAAGACACCTAAAATAGTGTCCTCTCCTGCGAGGTTTTTTGAAGGATCTCGATCGTTGAAAACTTCATCAGAGCTCTCTTCACTACTTTCTGGTAGCTCAGTCTCTTCTACATCAAAATCAATATCCGGAAGATCGATCAAATCCACTTGTTCGAGATCAATTATTTCCTCTTCATCTTCACCTTCTTCACCACCCTCTCCATCATCATTTGGGTCGAGTTCTGCTTGAAGATAAAGCATCAGATTCGAATACAATTCTTTGAGTTCTCTTAGAAAGTGACGAACATTATCATCAACTGTCACAGGCATATCGTCAGTATGATAGAGGTACCATCTCATATCATCAACTTTTGTATAAAAAGCATCTAAGCTAATAATCACATCTTCACTACAATACTTCAGATCGCCCATTGAAATGGATGGATACTTAGAGATAAAAATTTCTTTGAAATGATCTCTTGTGCGCTTTTGAGAAAAGATCGCGAGGTATTCACTTTCTCTACTCTTTAAACGATTAAAGAGATTATTAGCATCTATTTTAAGAAGAGTTAAAATCCTTGTCGTAAAAACATCATCACGATTATTCATCAATCATCCTAATAAGGGAGTTTTGCTCTTCTCCCTCCAGGCCATTTCCCTGACTTATTAATACTATCTTTATATATTGTAAGCGATATTTCTTCGACAAGCTCGTAAATATCTACCGGCAAATTTAGGTGGTGATAACATCCCTTACGATGAACAGATGAGTCGACATGTTGTGGACCAAATGAGCTTGCATCGAAAACAACTAAGCGCCCCGATTTCATCGCGAAATCGAGAAACCTTCTCTTTGCCACAAGAAATTTTGATCTCGCTTCCATGCTTTTTACAAGACAAATGATATAGTCGCGATTTTTCAACTTCATCTGAATGAGATCTTGAAGGCGAATTGGAATAAGCTTAACGCCATATTCATTAAGAACTCTTGTGAGATAGAAAAACTCACTATTTAAATTCTTTTCAAACTGAAGATAGAAAATATGCATACAAGCCTCCTAACAACTTATCGGAGACTAAAAAGCAAAGATAACCTACTGAAATTAAGTCGGAACTTTTTGCCATTTTTCAGTAATTCTTACAGGGGGTATTTGTGTAAAATCCCGATATCACATATTAAAAAGTATGAAAAAAATCGTCTTTTTTACTCTCCTTTTATGCCTTCAAGCACGCGCCGATATTTTCGGTGAAGATAATCGTAGAGAAGTTCTCCTCGATGCACCCTTAAAAGTTCAAGAGATCGCAAGATCCGTTGGAGCTTTTGTAGCAAATGAAAATATTAATTTCGATACTTATCAACTATCTGGCTACAAGCTACAAAAGAAATACTTCAACTTTTGCTCTGATGAATCCTTTGCCCATCAGCAGTCGATTGCAAATTGTTCCGGCGCCCTTATCTCAGAAGACCTCTATTTAACAGCGGCTCATTGTATTGGTGAATATTCAGAACAAGAAGAGACATGCAAAAACTATTCTGTCGTTTTCGATTATCAAAATAAAACATTCGATCAAAAAGAATACTCCGTAACAAAAGACGACGTATATCGATGTAAAAAAGTTGTTTATGTTGATGCTGGAGAAAATTTCTTTCCAAGAGATGTCGCAGTAATTCAGCTTGATCGAAAAGTTAAAAATAGAAAACCTCTAAAACTGTCGAATAGAAAACCCCTACTCAATGAACTCATCTATATGATTGGCTTCCCTCTAGGAATAAGCCAAAAGTACGTTGAGCCTTCTCCAGTTCTCGAAGTCAAAGAAAATAAAGCAAGCTTTCGACACCAGCTCGATACATTTAGCGTGAACTCGGGTTCTCCAATTTTCGACGAAGATCACAATATTTTAGGAGTTCTCGTACGAGGAACAGGTACTAATTTCAAAAAGGATCCCCACAAGAAATGTAACCGCTGGGGACGCAATAAAATAGAAGAGGGCTATGGTGCGGCGAATTTCTCTAACCTTATTGATCTCGATTTGATCAAAGGAATTAAAAAATGAATAAAAAACTAGTTTTAGGATTAAGTGCAACTATTCTCATTGGTAGTGCTTCTACTTTTTTATTCAAATCTGACTCTGAAGAGTTAACATCTGATATCTTTGAAGAAAAGAAGGCCTTTGAAGTTGATAAAGTGACAAGTCAATTAAGTGCAATAAAAAAAGCATCTTCAAAAGAACTTGTTGAAGATCAAAATCTTGACGAGCTCAATGAAAGGTTTAAGGCCGCACTTAAAATCGACAAGACAGATGATAAGATTGTTGCTTTTCTTTCTGTAAAAATGCAACAGAACAAAGAAAATAAGAAACTTGAAGAATTTGTAGGTTTTTTAAAAGAATATAAACTTTTTAAAAAGATTCAAGATGAAGTTCTTTTAGAGCTTTCTGAATTAGAAAAAGAAAACCTCATTGAATTTTCAACAGCACCTCTTGTGCAAAAAGTAACAGAACTCGCTCAACAAGCAGCGATGTCTGCAGCTGAGAACGAAAAATATGTTGAATACCTTTCTGAATTTGACGAAGAAAATGAAGACTCAAAAAAGATTCAATTAACAAAAGAAATATTAAAAAAGGGAGATCATCTCAAACAACAAAAAGCACAAGTAGAAGCCGTTGTTACAGCGATGATGAAGCCTCTCTTTCTTGGACTTATGCCAGATCAATCTGAGCAAGAAATTGATAGTAAAGTTTCGAATGTAGTAACAAATGCAAAAGAACAGTTGGAAGAACACTTTCTTGCAACAAACTTTTATACTTATCGAAATCTTACGTCCGAAGAACTTGAAGAGTATAGAGATCTTTATACTAGACATCCTCATGAGCTTTATACAGATAAACTCACAACTGCGATGAAGAAAGTTCTTTCTAATTTCGGTTCAGACTTCGCAAAATTCATTAAAAAAGAAAAATAAAAAAGGCCCCTATTAACAAAGACTCATTGTTAATAGGGGCCTTAATTTTGGTTGCATTAGATAGGAGAAATTTTCAAAAGGGAGAGAGGGAATGGAAATTACTCTTTTTTGCAACCAGTTCATTCATCCTTGAATCATTTAAGCTACTCTTCGGGTTCTTCATCCTTGAATCCCCCTTACTTCTGTCTATATACATTGCGAATACGGTGCCAAGTTTTTACCGGGCTAACTGTCTAATTCCTCATGGCCACTGTCAAATGAGTGACAAAGTGATCTGGGCCATATTGCCTCTACTCCTGTTTACAGGGCATTAAGTGGGATCATTTTAGCTTCACCCTTTTTTTGTTTTCAAAAAAATGACGTATAAAACGACTGTTTTACTCCAGTCTATTTTCATCTGGAATACAGTTCCCCCCTATATCCCGCTCCAGTTTGAGGTAAGAATAAAATACGAATAGTTACAGGAGGTAACTTATGAAATCTCTCTTTTTAGTTCTTCTAAGTCTACTCACGACGAGCAGTCTTGCAGCAAGTCCCAAGTTCGATACCATCGATCAAGATGACTTCAATAAAATAAGTAAAGAATTTGGAGCCAACGCTGTCCACGCTCTCGTTGCACCGGCCAACCCTCTAGGGGAAATTTTTGGTGTCGAAGCGGGTATAAATGCAGGAGCAACTAAGACTCCAGAGATTGAAAAATTAGTAAAAGAACAAGACTCAAGTGTGTCCATTGGAGCGATCCCCCATGCAAACCTCTTTGCTGCCGTTTCAGTTCCCTTTGGAATTACATTTGAACTTACATACTTACCTAGTGCTGACTTAGGAGACGTTAGTGTGGGAGGTAACTCTCAAGCAATCAAGTGGAACTTCGATCGAATTCTCTTTCCAAAGGTACCGATTTTAAATATGGCCCTTCGAGTTCACCGATCGAGTTTTAATTTAGATTTCGATCAAACAATTAACAACTCTTCAACAGGAAATATTGATGTTAACTCTACCATCGATTTAGACACTACAACTTGGGGTGCTCATCTCATGGCAGGTGCGAACCTCTTTATCTTTAAACCCTACGCCGGCTTTGGTTACGTTAGCACAAAAACAGAACTCGACGTTGACGCATCAACGGGAACGATCTTTGATACGAGCTTTTCAACAAATCAAAAAGAATCAAAATCGCACAGTGGAACACATTACTTCGTAGGATCAGAGTTAGATCTTCTTCTCCTACATATTGGAATTGAATATGCGAAAATCATGGATATTGATCGCTATACAGCTAAGTTCAGTCTTGCTTTTTAAATAAGATTTTGATTAATAGAGAACATGGAAAATAATCAAAATACACAACAATGTTTTATCATAACTCGCCAAGGGATGTTTATGTATGGCTCGAGGGCCGGACTTTCTCTAGAAGACTTCTTGAAGAAGTTACAACTTTCTGAGGAAGACTTTCATCAAAAATCCAACGGCTACGTACTTACAAGAAAACAGTATACAGCGATGCTTTATAAAGCGGGTGTATTGAAAATCATGAGTGAGCTAACAGATGAAGAGCAAGGTGTTCTTGGAAAAGTTGCGACAACTGATTTGATTCAAGAATTAGAAAGAAGAACAAGGAGAGGTTAAACCTCTCCTTTTTTTTTAAAGAAGCTTACCGATTCGCCAAGGTCTGAAATGAAAATCTTCTTCTGACCAAGGATAAACCATATTAAACCAGACCATGAATGCACGACCGTGAAGGTGTGAATGAGGAACAGTTCCCCACTGTCTTGAATCTGATGAATAATCTCTATTATCACCCATAAAGAAGTACTCTCCCTCTGGAACTGTAAATTTAGAGATATTTAAATGCCTCGGATATGTTACATTTTCAGCTGTAACAAATTCCTTACCATTAGAAAGCTTGTACTTATAAAACTCTAGGGCAGAACGATCATACTTAGGCTCATCATAAAGCTCAACATGATCCTTTCTCTCCTCAGCGCTTACTCTTACCTTCTCCATTGCTACACCATTTAGGTAAACAGTGTTGTCGATAACTTCAATTTCGTCTCCAGGTAGCCCTATAAGTCTTTTTACAAAGAGAATAGATCTATCCTTTGGAAATTCGAAAACAATGATATCTCCTCTTTCTGGAACTGACGGACCTGTTAAGTAAACAGGGTCACCAAAAAGATCAGAGTATGGAAGTTTAAATCCATAGGCCATTTTATTAACAGCAATAAAATCACCAATGGCATTTGTTGGCAAAAGAGAACCTGATGGGATGTGGTTTGGTTCTAGAAAAGAAGATCTAAAAGCGAAAACAGAAAGGATGATAATCACGTATGACTTAAGTTCCTTTATAAATTTCTCTTTCTTTGTTAAATCATCCACTGGAGTTTCTTCCGCTTTTTTTGTCCAAAGCATTTTTATTTTTCCTTAGCTAAAATAATCTATTTGATAATTTTATAAGATTGTCTCTAGAATAAAAAGGGGGGATTTTTCAATCCCCCCATTATTAAGTACTTTTAGTGAAAAATGAGTGTTTATTACATCATTCCTGGCATTCCGCCCATTCCACCCATACCACCAGCTGGCATACCTGGAGCAGCGTCATCTTTTGGAAGATCTGCGATCATTGTTTCAGTAGTAAGCATTAGACCAGCAACAGATGCAGCATTTTGAAGAGCTGATCTTGTTACTTTTGTTGGGTCAATGATACCAGCAGCAACAAGGTTTTCGTACTTGTCTTCACGAGCGTTGAAACCAAAAGTTACATCACCTTTGTTTTTAACTTCGTTAACAACAACAGAACCTTCAAGACCAGCATTTGAAGAGATTTGTCTTAGTGGCTCTTCAACAGCTCTTTTCACAATTCTAATACCAAATTCCTCTTCAGCATTTGAACCTTTTAGACCATCAAGAACTGTTGCAGCATGAATAAGAGCAGAACCACCACCAACAACGATTCCTTCTTCTACTGCAGCTCTTGTAGCATTAAGAGCATCTTCAACTCTGTCTTTTTTCTCTTTCATTTCTGTTTCAGTTGGAGCACCAACGTTGATTACGGCAACACCACCAGCGAGCTTAGCAAGTCTTTCTTGTAGTTTTTCTTTGTCATAATCAGAAGTTGTTTCTTCGATTTGCTTTTTAATTTGAGCAACTCTAGCTTCAACAGCATCTTTATCACCTGAACCATCTACGATAGTTGTATTTTCTTTATCAATAGAGATTCTCTTAGCAGAACCAAGGTGAGTTAGATCAGCCGTTTCAAGGCTCATTCCAAGCTCTTCAGAAATCACAGTTCCACCAGTTAGTGTTGCGATATCTTTAAGCATTTCTTTTCTTCTATCACCAAATCCAGGAGCTTTAACAGCTGCAACATTTAGTGTCCCTCTTAGCTTGTTTACAACAAGTGTTGTTAGAGCTTCACCTTCAATATCTTCAGCGATAATAAGAAGTGGTCTAGAAGTTTGAACAGCTTTTTCAAGAAGTGGAAGAAGCTCTTTCATGTTAGCAATTTTCTTATCAGTAATAAGAATATTTGGAGCATCAAATCCAACTTCCATCTTTTCTGGATTCGTTACGAAATATGGAGAAAGGTATCCTCTATCAAATTGCATACCTTCAACAACGTCTAGAGTTGTTTCAGCCGTCTTTGATTCTTCAATTGTAATAACACCTTCATTACCAACTTTTTCCATCGCTTCAGAAAGAAGTTTTCCAATTTCAAGGTCATTGTTTCCAGAGATTGTTCCAACTTGAGCGATCTCTTCAGAAGTTTTAATCTCTTTAGACATCTCTTTAAGTTTAGTAACAACTTGCTCTACTGCTAGGTCAATCCCTCTTTTAAGATCCATAGGATTGTGACCAGCTGTAACAAGTTTTACTCCTTCTCTATAAATAGCTTGAGCTAGAACAGTTGCTGTCGTTGTTCCATCACCCGCATCTTCATTTGTCTTTTGCGCAACTTCTTTAACCATTTGCGCACCCATGTTTTGGAAGTTGTTCTCTAGTTCAATTTCTTTTGCTACAGAAACACCGTCTTTAGTGATGTGTGGAGCACCAAAAGATTTTTGAATAACAACGTTTCTTCCCTTAGGCCCTAGAGTAACTTTAACAGCGTTAGCAAGTTGGTTAACACCTTCAAGAATTAAACTTCTCGCATCTTCTGAATACTTTAGTTCTTTTGCCATTTTTATCTCCTAATATGTGATTAATTTTAATTATTGTAGAACACCAAAAATTTCGTCTTCTTTCATGATTAGATACTCTTGACCTTCAACTTTAATTTCAGTTCCCGAGTACTTCCCAAAAAGAATCTTATCTCCAGTTTTAACTGTTAGTTGAGCAAATGTACCATCTTTAAGTCTATAACCTTGACCAACTGCTACAACTTCACCTTGAGAAGGTTTTTCAGCGTGATTATCTGGAATGATGATCCCACCAGCTGTTTTAGTTTCTTCTTCAAGTCTCTTAACAAGAACTCTATCCTGTAATGGCTTAACTTGCATACGTCCTCCTAAATAGACATTGTTTTCAATTGCATTGATAAATATTTAATAACTCTAAGTTGGTATGTATTAAACCAATGTCAATGGTAGTTAGTCCAAATTTTTTTTGGTCCTGGACACTTTAATGGTGGCAATGCGTCTAAAAACTTGTAAAAACCTTGATTTTCCTCTTACCACGAAGGTGAAATGGGTGTACGTTATGAGAAATACACTTCTGGCTAATGCAACGAGTAAAGAAATTGAAAGACAGACAAATCAGAAAATTTAACTTCATTGGAAAGTTCATTAAGACCGACAAGGCCGAAGAGAGAACTTACCTCGCCTTGACCCTAATCACAGGGTTTCTCGCGGCACTAGTTGCTGTCTCACTGCACAAAGTAACACACTACTTAACTGACCTTATTGGGAGCCATGAGCCATTTACTTTAAAGACTTTTCTTTTTGGTGGACTCTTCATCCTCATATCAGGTTGGTTAACGACGAGAAAATTCCCTTCAACATCGGGTTCAGGTGTTCCAGGGGTGAGAATTGCCTTGGCCGTTTTCCATGGAAAGATCAAACTTCAAGATACTCTTGCCAAATTTGTAACCTCAGCACTTAGTTTATCTTCAGGAGTTTCTCTCGGTCGAGAAGGACCGACTGTCGCAATTGCCTCTGGTATTGGATCATTTTTGGGAACATTTTTTCAAATGTCTAAAAAGAGAGTTAAGGCCCTCGTTGCAGTAGGTTCTGCTGGTGGAATTGCTGCTGCTTTTAATACTCCAATATCAGCTGTTGTTTTTACTCTTGAAGAAGTCGTCGGCGATCTCAATGCTAAGGTACTTGGGTCTATTGTCGTCTCTTCAGTTGTTGCATCAATTACGGCCACAATGTTAACCGGAACAGATGCTACCTTCTCTCAGCTTTACTATAAGTTAAGTGATCCTAGAGAGCTCATTTTCTATCTCATTATTGGATTAGTTGCTGCAGCTCTTGGACCACTATGGATGAAACTCGTTCTTTATATGAGAAAAAAGAGTATCGTCATTTTCAAGCACCATAAACTTACGCCAATGGTAACTGTTTTCATAATGATTGGCCTTTTATCGCTTATCCATCCAGGTGTACTTGGTAGCGGTCACGGAAAAATCGAAGAAACTCTTCTCTCTCTGATTCTTGACTGGAAGATTCTCTTAACTATTTTTGTCTTAAAATTCTTTGGGACAAGTCTATGTTACGCCTCTGGAATTTCTGGTGGACTTTTTATGCCAACTCTACTCATGGGTGCGACTCTTGGAAGTTTAGTTGGATCAGTGGCCCAAACTCTTTTTCCTGAAATAACTTCCAATACAGGAGCTTACGCCCTTGTTGGGATGGGAGCTTATTTTGCGACAGTCATTCGCGCTCCATTTACATCTATTCTTATCGCCTTTGAAATGACGAGAGACTACAACATTATTGTTCCGCTCATGATTGCCAATATTGTAGCCTACGTTATATCCAGTCGTTTTACTAACGGCTCGATTTACGAAGAAATCTCTGAGCAGGATGGAATTCACCTTCCTAATCGAGATGATCACGATGTCTTAGAGACCTTAACCGTCGATGAGGCCATGGTGCATGATGTGGTCTCGCTCAATGCAAATCTCTCTGTTAAAGAAGCTCTACAAGGAGTCAAGGGAACTGATATCTCAGGATTTCCTGTATTGAAAAATGGACGCCTAATAGGAATGATCTCTCGTTCAGATATTGGAATCAATTTTGCGAAAGGAAATTGCGACACTCATATTGAACATTTATGCGAGAGAAAATTAATTAAAATCTATCCAGACCAATCTTTAATGGTTGCCTTTCACAGACTTAATAAATTTCAAGTTAGCCGTCTTCCTGTTGTAAGTAGAATCAATGATAAAAAGTTGATTGGAATCATTACTGCTGAGAATATCGTCTGCCAATTTGGATACCACATCCAAGAAGGCGATGAAGAAAGACGCCCACTTGAAGAATATGAACAGGAGTACGAGAAGCTCTTACAAAACATAGAGTCTCCTTCTTCAATTCAAGAAACCAAAAAATAGTTAAGAAAAAACTACCTCTTTACTCTCGGACAAAGCTACATAAAATAAGTTTATGAAACTTATCGCCCTCGCCCTTATGTTCCTTGCATGCGGATTTGCACATGCAAACCTGATCACTGTTGTAAATTTATCGGGAAAAGTCTCATCCATTATCCCCACTCAACAGGAAGAAGAACATGTTTTTAAGAAAAAAACTTATCCCACTAAAACAATATTTAAGACTAAAGAGAAGAGTTTTGTCCAAATTCAGTATCTCGGAATTAATACGACGATAGGGCCAAATTCCGAAGTTCAAATCACTCTCCCAAATTCAAAAAAAGAGACTCACTCAATGATTAATCTGACTAAGGGAAAGATTAGGTCTTGGTCGAAAAAAAACCAAGGCAAGCTCTATATTCACTCTAAATCGGCAGCTATTGGTGTTAGAGGAACGGACTTTATTGTTACATATAATCCTATTAACAGAATTTCCTCTTTATTAACTTTAAGAGGAGAAACAGAAATACAAAAAAGACCCGATAGCGAAATATTCGATGATGAAGATATAACGTTACCTGAGCAAGAAGTTCTTAGAAACGAACTTGATTCCTATCAAAAAAATTTTGTAAAACCAGGAGAACTCTCTTCAAGCTATCCTGGAGAGCAATTGACTACAAACGCAATTAAGATTTCTAACGAGCAATTCAATGTCCTCTTAAAAAATACAACTCTGGCTAAAGAAAGTTCTCCTTCTACCACCGATGCAAGTGAATCAATCCCTCACGCTCCTAAACTCACTGAAAAAGAGGGTGTCTTCGAAGATAATACAGATAAGATTTTAGATGGAGGCTACTTTGATCTCAATACAGGTTTTTATATCTCTCCACCAAATGATTCAGGCGTTATTCCCAAAGAGTATGGAGAAATCGATCAAGTTACAGGTGAATATATTCCACCAAAAGGACTTATCCTCGATCCACTAAAAGGATTCATCAGCGTTGTTGGTGAATCAATTGAAAAGCTCAAGGAGATCAGAAACAAACTGAATAGAAAACTTGAGAATGAAATTTTTGAATTGAAAGAGAAGGCAGACCTAAGTGCTGAGATTAAATCTAATTATCGCTATCAAAACTATTCTTATGAAAGATTTTTCTTAGTCCCAAATAGAATAACGAAGACAGATATCCACCAGATAAATATAAAGGGGAAATTACAACACAATACTTTTAGCAATAAACGTTACGATTGGCGCCCCTCTCTTTTTGGATCTCTAAGCTATAATTCCCGAAGATCAAATGAAGAGGCCAAAAGAAATGATGAGGCTTTTTTTGGTGGCTCCCTTCAATTTAAAAGAAAATTCTTACTTTTCAAAAAGATGGCCAATTTTAGCTTCACACCTCGTATGAAGCTGTCATTTCGCGACCTAAATAACGAAAGTGACTTTGACTACTATTCAAGAGAGCTTAACTTTAGAACAAGTTTTAATACTTACTATTCTGGTCTTAAACAACTGAAGTTCAAATTAAATTACACAACATTTGAATCTTATCAAAGTCAACAGCTCGGCAAGCTATTTTCTTTTTCAACTGAAATAGACTTCTTTAAAACGCGACAATTCGAACTCTCTTCATCAATCTCTCTTGGTCATCGCGATTACAATCAAGAACAAGCTGTCATGAATTCTACTTCTATTGATCTTTTACTTTATAACATAGCGAGAAAAACAGATTTAGAAATGAAATTTAAAACTCAAAATTTATTTTATGATCACAGTCAGACAATAAAAGAGTGGAATTCGTCTTTAACAATCGACAGAAGAAAAGGTCCGTTTTTAAAGTATTATATACAGTTAAACTTCGAATCAATATCAGGTTTCGGTCGAGCAATAAATCTCGATGGTCTTGCAAGTGAAGTCGGGCTCAAAGGATTCTTCTAAAAGAGAGGATTCAAAAAAACGCGCTCCTCACCTGCTTTTATAAGCAAGAAGATAAGCGCGTTACTTATAACTATTTAAGATCAAACCAGTTAACCCCATAGCCCATATCAACAGAAAGTGGAACTCTTAAATTGACAACTTTTTCCATCCCTTCACGAACAATCGCCTTCATTTGCTCAAGTTCATTTTCAGGAACATCGAAAATAAGCTCATCGTGAACCTGAAGAATCATCTTGGACTTAAGCTCTTTTTCTTCAAGAGTCTTTTGGATATTGATCATGGCAATTTTAATAATATCAGCGGCAGTTCCCTGAATTGGACTATTGATGGCCATTCTTTCGGCGTTAGCTTTAATATTTCTATTACTCGACATAATATCTGGTAAAAATCTCTTTCTTCCATTCAATGTTATTGAGTATCCCTTAACCTCAGCTTCTTCTTTTAAGGAGTCTAAATAAGATTTAACTTTATTAAATCTTTCGAAATATCTATCTATATATTCTTTTGCATCTCTTCTTGAAATTTTAAGTGCCTTTGCTAATCCAAAAGAAGACTGTCCATACATCAGACCAAAGTTAACTGCCTTTGCTTTGGAACGATCATTTGATGTTACCTCGTCAACAGAGACACCCATGATCTCAGAAGCCGTCTGAGTGTGAATATCAATTCCATCGTTGAAGGCCTTAAGCATTGTTGGATCTTCAGAGAAATGAGCAAGCAGTCGAAGTTCAACTTGGGAATAGTCGGCCGCTAAAAGGAGATTACCAGGACTCGCGATAAAACCTTTTCTTACAAGTCTTCCCGTCTCTGAACGAATCGGAATATTTTGTAAGTTTGGATTCACAGACGAGAGTCGACCCGTTTGAGCGATATGCTGATTAAAGCTTGTATGAATCTTTTTATCTTTTTCATTAACCAATTGTGGAATTGCTTTTACATAAGTTGAAAGAATTTTTCCAATTTCGCGATATTGCAAAATAAGACTTGGAACTTCTGAGATATTTCTCGAAGCGAGGTCCTCTAATACTTCTGAGTCTGTAGAAAAACCAGTCTTCGTTTTTTTAACAACAGGAAGTGCTAGTTCATTAAAGAGAAACTCTCCAACTTGTTTAGGAGAATTTAAATTAACCTCATTCTCACTATATTTATTAATCTTTGCTTGAATTGAATCAATTTTTTCAGTTAACTCTTTTTCAAACTTTGAAAAATAAGCAGGGTTAATAAGAACGCCTTCTTTTTCCATCGAAGCGAGAACAGATATAAGCTTTGCATCAACATTATAATAAATTTCTTCAAGCGCATGCTTTTTTAAATCTTCTTTATAAGACGCTGACAAATTAAAAATTACAGCGGCCCTAAGTCCAGCAAACTGAAGAGCTGATTCATCATCTAATTCTGTTATAAAGGGATTTTTTTTATCCATTGGAGGAACTTCCTCTCCAATGCTTTGTGCAAGACTCTCAATACTGTGATTTCCACCTGTATTAATATTGTAGTGAACCTGAACAACATCAAAGACTCTAGCATTAAAAGGAAGATTATTAACTAGAGCATAGGTATAATCTCTCTTCCCATGTTCTGTTTGAATTTTCTTGGTCTCATCACCCCAACTCATTTTCAACAATTCAAGAGATAATTCTTTATTTTTGTTATTTCTTAAATCTAGAAAATAAGCCTTTCCTTCCTCAAAAGAAAAAGCAAGACCAATAAGATTTCTCATAATCTTATCTTCACTGTCATATTCAGTATGAAGGGCGAAAAATTCGCTCTCTTTAACTTGCTTTTTCAATAATTCAATTTGCTCTTCAGAGGAGATCGCAACAAGTTCAGTATCAATGGCCTTCTTTTCAAAAACAGTTGGTTCACTTAAGCCGCCATCATTCTGCTCTGTTTGAGCAATCTGATATTGCATATCTTTTAACTTTTTAAGAACCGTCTTAAACCCAAGTCCCTTAAGATATTCAATGAGTTCATCACTTGGATAGAATTTATACTCTGTATCAGAGGCCTTATGTCCTAATTCAACATCAGTAACAATTTTAATTAATTTCTTTGAAAGTAAACCATCATCTAAATATTCACTAAAAGCCGTTGTTAATTTTTTACCTTTAAACGTATCTTTTGCCTCAATACAGGCATCGAGCGTACCATGCTCTGCTAATAGTTTAGCAGCACCCTTAGCGCCAATCCCCTTCATTCCAGGAATATTATCAGACGTATCTCCCACCATAGAAAGGTAATCAACGATCTGATCTGGCTTTACACCCATCTTCTCAAAAACACCTTCCGAATCGTAGAGCTTATCTTTCATCGTATCGAGCATGTAGATATTATCGCCCACAAACTGCATAAGGTCTTTATCACCTGAGGCAATATAAATTTCATCAAAGTCATTTTTCCACTGAACACAGGCAGATCCAATAATATCGTCGGCCTCATAATTGTCATCCATCGAATATGGAAGTCCCATTTGATCAATAAGCTCTCCAATCAGAGCAAATTGAGGAACAAGATCTTCTGGTGGTTCAGATCTATTGGCCTTATAGGCATCATAGAGTTCATTTCTAAATGATCCACCTTTTGTATCTCTTGCAAGGAGAACATGAGTTGGTCTATACGTAGAAAGAAGCTTTAAAAACATACTCAATACGCCATGAACAGCATTAACAGGAACACCTTCAGGCGAATGTAGTGGACGGATAGCGAAAAACGCTCTGAATATAAAATTTGAAACATCGACGACAATGAGACGTTTAGACATAAATAGGCTCCTTATTACTAAGGATCAATTTATCAAATTGGGAACCAATAGAAAACTAAGCTTTTTCAGTTACGTCAAACCAACTAGTCTTAGTTTTTTTATTTAAAGAGATTCTCTCCCCATCATTGGCCATAACCGTTGTGTCTGCCATGACATCACCTAAACGATGCCCAGAGTCGAGTTTTTGAAGAAGGTAGACTTCAAGAACCAAAAGAGGAATACCTATAACAAGAGAGATAACCCACCCCCAAAAAGGGATGATTGCAAATGCCAAAGGGACAATGATTGGAAGGTTTCTAACAATAGATTGCTTCACGCTACATGGACTGCCATCTTCGAGTGAAATAACCGAGAATCCCATAAAACGCTTACCAACCGACTGCCCATTTTGCAGAGAGTCTGAAACACAGAGATAAACAATTGCTAGAATGAGTCCTACTGGATAGAACAGTGAAAGAACTAAAACTATAAACAAATCAATAGCTTTCGCGATCAATCGCGACAATTTTGCTGCTCGAATGCTCTTTTTTAGTAAATATTTTCTGTCCATAAAACCATTCTATCTTATTGAATTTCTTAATTATATTGGGCATTTATTGCCAAGTCCAGCAAATGTAAATGTAACAAAACTTCACAAGAGCTCACTTATATTATAATAATAGTATTACAAAAAAAGGTTAAAATACTTAGGAGAATTATAATGGCCAATGTAAACAAAACTGATAAAGCTAACTTTCAAAATGACGTTCTAAACTCTGACAAGCCAGTTCTTGTTGATTTTTGGGCAGAGTGGTGTGGTCCGTGTCGTTCACTTGCTCCAATTCTTGACGAAGTAGCAACAGAGGTTGGCGAAAATGCATCTGTTCTAAAAGTTAACGTTGATGAAAATGGTGAGCTAGCTCAACAATATGGAATCCGCGGTATTCCAACAATGATCTTCTTTAAAAATGGTGAACCAGCAAAAACTCTTGTTGGAATTCAGACAAAAGAAGAAATCAAAAAGACTCTAGAAGAACTTTCATAATCTAAAAAGCCCCGTTTCTCGGGGCTTTTTTTTTCTCTAAATTATTCGGCACAATTTTCCTCGAGCATTCAGAACTCTCTATTTAACTTAAAATACATTAAAGGTTTGATTTAAAAGGAGAAGTTCGACCATGGAAGCTTTGACAAATGGAATTAACGGCGTAGCTACGTTCATCCAAAGTGGTGGTGCATTTATGTGGGTCATCCTCTTAATTTGGGGAATTGGTATCGCCATTGCGATAGAGAGATTTATGAAGCTCTCATTTAAGTTTGATGTAGATGGAGCATCGTTTATGAACGAACTTCAACGCTACATTCTTTCAAATGACATTCAGGGTGCAATCAGAGTTTGCTCTGGTTCAGTTGCTGCCCTACCAAAAGTACTAAAGAGTGGACTTAAAAGAAGCACATCAACTCCTTCACAAGTTCAAAATGCAATTGATGCTACAGCACTAGAAGTTATCCCTAAGGTTGAACTTAGACTTAACTACCTACAACTGATTGCAAATATCGCGACTCTCTTTGGACTACTTGGAACGATCCAAGGTCTTATTCAATCATTCTCAGCTGTTGCTGCAGCCGATCCAGCTCAAAAAGCAGAACTACTTGCGAAAGGTATTTCTCAAGCAATGAACACAACATTTCTTGGTCTTTTAGCTGCGATTACAATCATGATGCTTCACACTTTTCTATCAAGTAAGTCTGAAAAAATCATCAACGAGATTGATGAGTTTTCAGTAAAGCTCATGGACCTATTAGGAACTAAGAAAGAGCAAGGGGAATAATTCCCCTCGCCTTTTTCAAGGAATACAAATGTATCAAGCGCCAAGTAGAAGAAAAACAAGAAGTGAAGTTAAGAAGCCGAATCTAATTCCTATTCTAGATTCTGTTTTCATTTTCATTTTCTTCCTTCTCATGTCTGCTAACTTCATTAAAGTTTATGAAATTCCAAGTGATGTTCCAATCGTCTCAAGTGCTCCGCCACCAAAGTCGAAGGAAAAGCCACTGGCACTAACTTTAAAGATCTACCAATCTTCTATTGTTCTCTACACAGGAGTTCCCTCTAGAAAAGTTAGGTCTTTCGGTAAAACAGCCGATGGAAAGTATGACTTAGAAAGGTTACACGGTTACTTAATTGATCTTAAAAAGAGAAATCTAAACGAAGCAACTGTTGTATTAGAACCGATTGTTGATTTAGCTTACGACGACATTGTTCAAATAATGGATGCCGTTCGCTATCTTAGAAAAACAGATCCAGATATTTTTATTAAAGGAAAAGACGGTCTCGATACAAAAGTTGACTCTCTTTTTAATAAAATTATTTTTGGAAATATTCAAAGTTAGGTTGTTATGAGAAATAGTAGATTAATTCGTAAAAGAGGAAGATCTAGGAAGAAAGAAGTACTTGATCTAGATATCACTTCCCTACTCGATATTCTCGTTATTCTTCTCGTTTTTCTACTTAGAAGTTATAACAGCTCTGGTGTTGTTCTCAATGTCCCAAAAGGTGTTGAACTACCAAAGTCTGAGTCATCTTCAATTAATACTTCCGGTGTAATGGTTCAAGTTTCACCAGATAAAATTTGGGTAGATGATAAGCTTATCTTAGATAATTCAGAAACTGGTGCCCATAACTCTAGAGACAGAAGAATTATCGCTCTTTATAACGAACTCGTTAAAAAGAAAAATGAGATTAAAAGAGTTGAGAAGATGTCACCTAATGCAGACAAGTTCTCAGGTAATATCAATCTCATTATCGATAAAACAATCAAGTATAGTTTTATGAAAAAGCTAATGCTCACTTGTGCTGAAGCAGGTTTCAAATCCTATAAATTTATTGTTCTAGGTGAAGAATAGATTTTTCTAGAAATAGAATAAACTTCCAATAATTACCATAATGGCCAGATTTGCATGAATGATTTTCGTGAACTTCTGGCTTTTTCTATACTCTCTTAGTGAAACTAATAAGAGTAAAGTCGACCACCCTATTGTTGAATACTTAATAACAATCATTGTATAGGGATCAAATGGAACGATATCAACGAAAGTCCCAATAATAAAAATAAGGCCTACAAAGAGACTAAAGATGAGCCGTGCAAAAAACTTATTTCGGTCTTTTTCAAAAGGATTAAGAACGTGCGAGTTACGATTGGTAAGGTGATTATAAGAGAGGATCGCCAGAAGTAGTGTGGCAATATCAGTATTATCTTCAAATCCATCCAAAGCTTCCAGTAAACACAGAACTGTGAAGAGGACAAAGAGTGCGAGTCGAATTTTAGATGCTTCCAATATCTTTTGCATAACCTTATAACCTATCGGATAGATTATAGCAGTTCATTAAGTTAGATTAAAATCTTCATGTAATAATAAATACTTAGAAAGATTCTGGAGGGAGGCTCCCTCCAGAACTTGGCACTTAAATTGACTTTGGATAGAAGTTAATTGGTTGCTTAACTGAAACAGAACCACCACCCATCGGCTCAGGGAATTTAATCCCTCTAAGGACGTTGGCCACACAGCTTCTTACAGAGAGCGGCATACGAGAGTCTTGAGACTGAGCTGCTACTCTTGAAACGTGACCAGAGGCTCCAATAGTAAAGTCTAGTTTTACGATACCGTTAAATGCTCTTGGAGACTTCTCTAGAACAGATTGATAACAAGATCTAAATTGACTTGCATGGGCCATAATTAATCTTCTAATAATATCAGGATCCATTGACCCAAGAACAACGGTACGATACGGAAGACCAGCTGTTGCGATATTCTTTTTATTTACGATTCCATCAACACCTTTTGAGCGATCGACTCGTCCAGAGCTGACACCTTTGAAATCCCCTACTTCTGTTGAGACTTCGGCCGTTTCGACTTGCATACTCTCTCCACCCTCAAACGAGCTTGAAGTACTTCCACCAGAACCTCTGTTATTTACAACAGGCTGAATACTTTTAGTTGATCCCCCCTTGGCCATAAGAGAGCTAAGTGACGATTTGAAATCAATTGATTTATAAGTATCAACACTACCTTGAGACTTCGCATTTACTTTATTACTTCTAGCTGTACTCTTACTATTTCTTGAACCACCACGCTTATTATCAGTTCGTGTTACGCGTGTTGTTTTCGTCTTAGTTGGACCTTTACGAGGATTCGCCTTTTTAACTGGTGCAACTTTTTTAGCAGCAAGATCACCCTTCGGTTGCTTTGTCGCCTTTTGCGTTTTAGCGACTTCCTTTTTCACATCTGGAGTCGGCTTTTTACGTGTCTGTGTTGGTGATTTTTGGTTCACCTTAGGCGCTGTTTTCGTTTTATCGATGGCCTTATTCTTAGAGATAACAAGTTTCTTAGGCTTATAAAGAATAGAAGCAAGGCGCTCTGGTGCCTTTTCCTTTTCCAACTCTTTATCAACTTCAAAAAGCTGCATGGCAAAGAGAAAAGTTAAAAGAAAAAGAAATACCGCCAGCAAAATCTTTTTCAAAGAGTTATCTCTTCTAAAAACAGGAGCTGCATCTACTCGTGGTGGAGCATCCGTACCTCTAACAAATATTTGAAGATCTCCCTTAGAGAATCTAAAAATATCATCTTGATTCAGGATGACTGAACCACTAACCTTTTCATTTTTCCCACTGTCAGTGAGAGTCATCATTTCAAATCCAGGAACAGGACTTACAAATGTCTCACCACCTTTGATATCAACAAATGGAATCTTCTCATTTTTACCTAAATAAGGATATTCAATATCAGAATCTTTAGCATCCCATCCCTTTAAGTGGTAGAGACCATCCTTTTGTGGAAGGTAATCAACAGAGAGGATCTCTCCTTGAAAAAGAGTGACTACTTCAACAGCGGCATGAGCGATATCGTAGTGAAAAATAGGATAAAGAGTTTCAACATCTTCGAAAATATATTCACTGAATTCTGCCTTAGGATCTTTCCCTAACGGATAGACAACACTTACCTCTTCTTTTCCACTCGTTTCTTTTTTAACAACGATTGGCTTGCTCGGAAGAGCCGGAGAAGATGGTTTTTCTACTTGCACAGGCTCATTTGGCACAGCTGCAATTGGAGGAAGATCTTCAATTTTACCTGGTAGAGGCAGATCATCTAAAACAGCAAGAGGTGCTTTAGGAATATCTACTTTATTATATTTCCTTAGTTCAAAATCAATATCTCCAAAAGTAATGACATCAGAAAGGTTTAATTCCTTTGCGACAACACTCTCTCCGTTGATTTTTGTACCGAATTTAGAATTCATGTCATAGACTTTTAAGGCCGATGTTCCAGAGATCTCTAGAACCGCATGAATTGGATTAATTTTCGGGCTATTAATAACAAGGTCACACGTTTGAGAAGTACCAATAATGAAGCGCTTCTTCTTGATGCGAATACCTTTTTTCAATTTATTAGAATATAATTCTAAATCTGTTGGTTTTTGAACTTCTAAGTTCACAGGCTCACTCCTACCTTACTCTCTCAATACCTTTTCTAATTTCGGCATTAAAATTCTTTCTATATGGCAATCTGTTCTTAAATCTTTTTGCAAAACGTGGCGAAATACTTAGAGAATCGGGTGCCCCAGTTTCTCCTTCAATCACGATATTTTCGAAATCAAAACTTTCGAACTTCTTATATTTGTAAATAATTTTTTCCTTTCCACCTTGAGCAAAAGAACTCACTGAAAGAAATAAAAAGATGAGTGCGAGGACTTTCATTTCCCCTCCCTAATGATTTTAGTTATTTTAACGTAGTACTTAGAAAAATCTGGAGTTAAAGAAGCTTCCACACCTTTGAGAACATTTAGCGCCTGATCTTTTCTTCCAAACTTATAGAGTGCATATCCCATAGAAATAGAGACTTGCGGTTTATTCATAACATCTGAAGGGAGAAGACTAAAGGCCTGAACCGCTTTCGCATAATTCCCTTTCATCATATACAAATGGGCCAGTCCATTTACTATATCAACGTCTTTATTGTTACGCTTATAAAGGGCAACTAGCAGTGGCTCAGCTTTTGTTATAAATCCATATTGCAAATAAAGCATTGCTAAATTGTATGCTGGAGTTAACGAAAATTGATTCAAATCATAGGCTTCTTTGAATGCGGCCATCGCTTTTTCTTTGTTACCATTTTTAAAATGAATAATGCCGATGTTATTAATCGCAGGTGAGTAATCCTTAACGAGATCACGTGCTTTATTGTAATAAAGTAGAGACTTTCTTGTTTCACCCTTTAAAAGATAACACGTCCCAACTTGGTTCCAATAAGAAGCATTATTCTTAAGTTTTTTATATGTACGATCAAATTTATTAAAAGCAGCTACAAAGTTATTTTGATAACACAATGAGATAGGCTTAGAGATTGGATCATTTTCATCAACAAGATCCATTAATCTCGAAGGCGGAATTTTTGCCATTGTTTCAACAGAAACAGAATCCTGCTCCTCTATATCTCCCGAATAATAGTCATCACCTTCATCGTAGCTAATTTCTTCTACTGGCTTGAAGTCAGCGTTATCAATCCAATAAAATGGGACATCTTTATTAACAACCTCTTTTTTTGTAGAAGTTCCACAAGAGGCCAGTAGTACAAGTGATATTAGAATAAGATATTTCATTATCTTCTCCCTCCACGGTCCATAATTACTGGGTCTTTAAGTGGAATAAATTCAGTTACATTATCGAGACCACTATTAAGAAAGAATCCATTGTCTCTACTCAAAATATTATATTGAAAAATATTTTTCTTCGCTTCATCTCTTAAGCTAGAAGCCTTTTGTAAGATAGGATTCGCAATTTGGGCCATACTTCCTTTGAAAGATTTTACATACTCAGGACTTTTTCCAGGAGGTGTGAATTCTCTAATCTCTTCACCAAATTTTTCATAAGAATTAACGAGTAAGCGATATGCTGCGACCATTCCTTTCCCAGATCTCAACTTGAAAATCTCAACTGTTCTATCAGTAAGGTTATTGATCATTGAAAATTTCTTTTTCAAAAGATTGTTATATGTCTTCTCAGGAAATTGAAGATTCGTTCTCTCAAACTGACGATACAAGCTCTCTAGTCCTTCTAATTTATAGAGAGCGATTACATCAAGTGCTTCAACTGGGTACTCATCTTTTCTTCTGGATGTCGTATAGTTTCTAATGAGCTTTCTTCTTGTGTCAGCAGCATTAGAAGCACGCCCACTATCTTTGTATACGTCGTAGAGTTTCACATAATGAGCGGCGACAAGAGGTCTCAAATAATCGACTTTATCTAGTTCAGCAATCAAACTACTGTATTTAGACCATCTTTTCTCTTCGTAGAAAGCATTGAGCATCTCTACTTTAAGATCATTAACTTTTTTCTTAGAGACTCCACATGAAGCTGCTTGATAAACAAGAGCTTCTGCTTTCTTAATATTTTTCTCTGCCAAATTCATGATAACAGCATTCTTAACAAAGAGATCTTTGTTCTTGCTTCTCTGTCTACAAAGTTTTTCAAATGCCTTTTCTGCAATTTCTGCGGCATAAGCAACTCTTCTTTGATTAAAAAGGTCTCTAGATGTAACGAGAATACTATCTTCGTAAGTCTTAACATCTTTATTCGTCATATGACTGATCGCTCTTTCCATCCACTTGTATGACCTTTCGGCATCACCAAGTTCATAGAAATAGACGGCCATGTTATAGGCAGCTTTCTTTCTTGCTTCAGGAGAACTTTCTTTAGATTTATATACTTCAAAGTAAATTCTTAAGGCCTTTACCTTGTCACCTTTACTTTGAGCATTTTTAACCCCTTCAAACTGCATCGTTAATAGAAGTAAATTTACTTGCTTTGCATATTTTGGAGAAACACGAAATGTTCCATTTTTAATTAATGCTACCCATTTACTAATTCCAGCTCTATCTTTTTTATCTTTGTAAAAGTCCATAATCTCAGCAAGCATCGCTTCCTGTTTTTGACTTTGCTGTGGAAAAAACTTTCTAAAACGAATAAGGATCGATTCGGCCTTCGCCACATCCTTAGCGTCGATATAAAGAGCAAACAGCTTTTGGTATACGTCTAAAGATTTTTTACCTCTTGGATTTTCTTTTAGAAAAGATTCAAGGGCCTTGGCCATATAAAGATCTTTTGTCTTTTTTGATACCCCTTCACTTCCTAGGGCTGCAATCATCCCTTCTGTAGATTTTCTCTCTATTTTTCTATTTCCAGATTTTTCAGCTTCATTTTTAGCAAGCTCATAATACTTAATCGCAGAATCAAAATCTTTAATGGCATACATTGTTTCACCAGAAAGATAATAAGCTTGCGCGGCCATTTTAGGTACAATCAAAGCATAAGTTGAAAAATAACGGACAACTAAATCCGCTCGTCTTCTTCTTTCCTTAGGTCTTCTTTCGTATAGATTTCCTACGACTTGCTTTTGTAAGATGGCCCCACTTCTTTTAACGTGGTATTCGAGGATTTCTTTTTGGTCTTTATTAAGTTCACCTTTTTTAAAGGAATCAGTCATTTTTTCAATAACTGCGATATGTAGATCTTGCTTTCCAAATCTCTCATAGATACTTAATTGCTTTGAATAGATTTCATTTTTCGTATATGTATCTGGATTGTTTCTAAGGGCATCTCTATAGATCCCCTCTGCTGAGTCATACTTGGCTTTACTTTCAAGATAGTTCCCAAGACTCAAAAGCTTTTTAGCGACATCACCACCAGTTTTTTTGAAAGAGCTAACAGCTGTTTTTACAGACCCTGACTCTGCGTAGAAGATCGCTAAATCCCTGCTTGCTTGATTACTCATATCGATGTACTTAGAGTTTGAACTCATACGTTCAACATCTTTCATCAAGTCGATTGCTTTACTTTTTAAGTTAAGACGATAGTAACACCATGCTAAATTGTAAGCATCTTTAGTCCACCACTTATCTCTTAAAGATTTTTTAGAAAGAGCTTTTTCATAAAGTGGCCTAGCTTTGGAATATTGTTGCTTATTATAGTAAATTTCCGCGAGCGCTAAATGAGACTTCACACTCGTCATACTATTGAGGTTAGAATTTTGTACTGCAAGTTGAAAATATCTCAATGCTTTTGCATCTTGATTAAACTCTTTAGCATTATAAGCTAAGATGTAGTAGACATCCCCTTTACCGGAGAAGTTTCTAAACTTATTAAGAATTGAAACACTTGTCTTTTCCGCTTGCTTAAAATATTTACGAGATTCACCAAAGAACTTCCCCTTATTGATATTCATCCTCTTTCTTGGTGGAATCTGTAGGAACTTTTTATTCTCTGCTTCTCTTGTGATTCTTGCTTTTTCAAGCCATAATTCGGCCATTCGAATCATAAGACTTGGTCGACCTCCATTACTTTGCTTATTAAGACGAACGATCTCTCTCAATTCTTCATCAATAATAGACATTAACTCCTGTCTTCTGGAGTTAACATCAGCATAAGCTTGTAAATTTGATATAAGTAAAAAAAGTACTAAAACTTTCTTTAATTTACTCATTCTCTACACTCCGATTTTAAAGAGAAGACATAGTCACCTAATTCATCGGCCCAAAACTCACCGTTAAATGACCAGAAATACTGCTTATCAGTTCTCTTTAAATTTTTAAGATCACCTCTTTTTTCAGAAACTCTCTCATCCAAGTAAAGTTCTTTCTTTCTTTGAGTTAGTACTTCAAGTTTCATATAACTCATGTCTTCAAATGAAGTTTTCAGTTGTCTTAAATATTGAGCGACAGTTTTTCTAACATAGGCTCCAATCAAATTTCTTTGAACAATTAATGTATCTCTTAAATTAATTGTTAGAATTCTCTTTAAGGCCTTACGTCTTGTCCCATTAACTTTATTAATTTCATCGTTTCCATTTTGAAATGCATTAAACATTTCAAGATATGCAGGATCACGCGTGATATTACTTAAAACCTGGTTTAGTAGTTTATTATTTCTACTCTTTCCTTCTTTAAACGATTTAGCTAGAAGGTAATAAGACTTGTAGTTTCTACCCGTTCTTTTATAAAGAGACTCTAGTGTCTGAGTATCTCGTTCATAAGTCCCATAGAATTCATTAACGACTTTCTTTACATCATCCCATAGACATAATTCCATATACGTCAAACCACGTAGTACATCACTTTCAGGATTAAAAATATAATCAAGAACAGGCGCTTTATAAGTTACAAGTTTTCCTAGTGTCCTATTATAGTTTTTTAAATAAAAGCTATTCCAAGCTTCTTCAAAAAGGATTTCAGGCCAAATATATGAACTTTTTGACAGGTCTAAATATGCTAGGTTCGCTTCATCATATTTTCCCCAAGCAAAATTAGCTCTTGCTCTTCCGACAACACAATAATCACGGTTAATACGATATTGATTCTGTCTACGAACATCACTTGTTCTCGAAATTAATGAATCACTACTATCAATACATTCTTCATAAGCTTTGATTGATGTTGCATACTTCTTGTTAATCGAAAAGATTGCGGCTTCTAAAAATAGAGCAAAAGGTTTAACTGGATGATTTCTTCCAATTGTTCCCTTCAGAGTCGCTAAACTGCTTTTATACTGTCTTTTACGAAAATACTTTTTCGCCAAAATATATTTTAGCGTTTGAGAATTTGAATTTTCGAGAGCTTTCTCTGGTAAAATTTCGAATTGCTTAACGCCAACATTTGCGACAACATCGTCAATGAGTAGGTCCATTCCCTTACTCATTTTACGATTTGATTGAAAGAGATACTCTTTAATATAAGGAACAGATGTAAAGTACATGTTATTTCTAACAAGTACTTCGATTACTTTAGGATAGTTTTTTACACTCCCCTTGCTATCAACCAACTGTTTCCAAACTTCATCAACATTGGCACTTGTTGCGAAAGAGAGAAGCAGTGTAAAAATGAAAGTTAACTTTCTCATCTTCCCTCCTAGAAGCTAGCGCTTAAAGATACTGCTAGATCATAGTTTGAATACCAAATGTCTTCAGGATTTGAGCTCTTGGCTTCTTTTGCTTGATAATGAACAGTTGTTAAGTCTAGTCGAATACTCCAACGCTCATCTAAGTAAAATTTAGCTCCAGCATTCCAAAGAATTCCTGTATGAGTTTCATTTAAATCTTCAGAATCAACTTGGTTAATTACTTCATTACGATTATTTTCTTCTTCGATTTTTGCGAGACCTAAACCAAAGATCCAATCCATGTAAACGATTTTATTGAATGTATTAATCTTGCTATAAAATGGAGACCAAAGGACCATCCCACCCATGTAGTTTTGAACTATTCTTCTAAATGGACGAGCACCTCCACCAGCACTCCCCGATGTCCTTACAGAATTTGCTGTATCGTTTTCTTCTCCACTATTCATGGCATAAAGAAATTCAAATCCAAGCTCTTCTTTGAAGAAATATCCTACTCGTCCTTGAATCGAAGTCGCATCTACAAAGGCTCCAGAAGTTGTAATTCCATAACCAGCATTTAAATAAAAACGACCATCTTTTCTAAATTTTCTATTTTGTAAAACAAAGACCTGCTTATCTGGATCAAGCCAAGAAAAATCATAAGTATCTGACTCAGCAGCATTAACAGTAAGACAACCTAAATAGGCTAAAACAATAATCAATAAACTCTTCATACTCTCGCATCCTGCGTTAATTCATTAAGGGAATCCTTCCCATATGATTTCATGAGCTTATTTTAACATGTCATAGAATCTAATCAACTGGGTCTGTTTGGTAGTAACACATCTCTTTAAAGAAACAATTCTCACAGTGCTTCTCATTTACCTGATATAAATGATCTAATTTATTCCACACTTGAGTTATTTGCTCAGACACATCTGCTCTATCAAGAGTTTTTTCTAAAACATTTTTCTCATCAAGGAATAAAAGTTTAATTTTTACATTTTCTAATTCACTATCTTGTAAAAAGAGAGCGTGTGCATAACAAGTTAGCTGAAACCAATACGGAGTTAACTTATCTTCACTTAATGCCCCTGTTTTATAGTCCCAAACTTCTGCTTCTTTTGAAGACTCATTTTTTACAACAAGATCAGGAATACCTGAGATCATTTGTCCGAAGATTGGAAATTTTATTAATTTCTCTGAAATCAATTCAACATCACTTCCTAGACTTTTAATTTCATCAACTCCAAAGTCATAGGCAATTTTGTCCCTCTTCTTCAGATCAGTCGCACCTGTCCCCGTCAAGACGTATTCACTTAAGACTTCGTGAATTAAACTTCCACGCTTTGAAGATGAAACAACAGTTTCCTCAGAAAGATCGATTCTTTTTTGACCAACCTCTAAATCTAAGTCGCTTAAAAAATCAGGATCTAATTTACAAATATTTTGAAGATAAAACTTTCTTGGACACTGACTAAGTGTCGCAAGCTTTGTAACAGAAAGTTCAGCAACAAGTCCTAAGGATGATTTTTGGCCATCTTTTCCTGAAACTCCGATATTATCGATATGAAAAATAGGAGCTCTGTTTTCTAATTCAACTAGAAGAGATTCATCTTCTACTTTCTCAGTTTCAATATATTTTTGAACAACACCCTTTTGCGGACACACTCGCAGACCATCAATCCAAGAATTACTTAGATATGAAAGATCTCCAAGTCTATGACCAATATTTCCCCAATAGAGTCCCTTCACGGCACGAGTACAAGCGACATAGAAAAGTCGTTTAGACTCAGAGAAGTCTTTCTCTCTCGTTAAGAGCGACTCGTAAATATACATTGGCGAACGAAATGCTGTCTTTTGTGAACTATCTTTTTTCCATTTAAAACTACCAGGTAGTTTTCCTAAAAAAAGTCCTTCATTAATACTTCCGCCATTCGTATGAATTCCACCTAAGATGAGATGGTCATACTCTAGACCCTTTGAAGCGTGAGCTGTCATAATTCGAATATTCGGATTTTCTTTAAACTTAAAATCAATGGAATATTTCTGAGAAGAGTTTTGGCGAATTGACTGCCAGATTGTTTCAACATCGCCTAAGCTCAGATCAGTAAGGATCTTAATGGCCTTTAAATTATTTTCATAATTAGAATTTGAAATATTTAATTTCATCAAAAAGTTACAATACGAGTAGTAAATTCCATAAACACTAAGATCATTAAAAAAACAATCTACAGATTCTTCTAAATCCCCTTCAAAATCACAATGTAATAACTCACTAATCCCCATGATTGTAATTAAGCACTGCTTTTTGTCTTTTTCTTTATCTAGTAAATACTCGATTAAGCATGCAAATATCGCAACGATTGGATCTTCATCATTTGGAATCTTAACCTGTGCTGTAAATGGAATATCTGCAAAGATGAGTTTCTCAATGAGATTAAGCGATGGTCTTAGATTTCGATAAAGGACACAGATAGGTTCATTTAACTCATTTAATTCAATAGTTTTATTAAAAATGTACTCTGCTTCGACTTCATTTAACTCCAAATTAGATACTTTAGGACCTTTCTTGAGGTCTTCATCAATTAAAATCTCAACCTTAGTTTCCTCGACGAGTCCCTTTCCAGCTTCTTTTACTTCACTAGGAAACCTCTGGTGCTTAACCTCAACAGTATGATTATCACCACCCTCAAATCCTATTCCAAGACCAAAGACATCATCAAAAAATTGGTTATTAAAATTAATAACATTTTCTTCAGAACGATAATTATTTAAGAGAGATAAATTTGTAGGAACATTTTTAGAACACTCCATGAATACTCCAAGCTCTCCTCCTCTAAAACCATAGATTGCTTGTTTTTCATCTCCAACGCAAAAGAGGCGGGAATAATCACTCTTAATAATCTTGCGAACAATTTCAAACTGTACCCAAGAGGTATCTTGAAATTCATCAATGATTAGATAGTTAAAATCATTATGGATGCGCTCAACAGTCTCTTCGCATTCAAGACCTTTAAGAACATTAAATTCAAGGTCCGAGAATGTAAGCCCAGGGATATTCTGATAATTCGTATTGATATAGTGAAAGGCCGATTTAAAGATCGAATTCCACTGTCCGACAATGGAGTCTTTAAACTGAAAATAGTTAATATAGTCTTCAGCAAACTTCTTAACAAAGTTTTTAAGAGAAGTAATATACTTCATCCTCGCTTGAACTTCTTCAAGCCCCTTTTTGCGAGGAGGCATAATTCGACCGTATTTATTCGATAGTTCTATTATATCTTCAAAGAAATTAACTTTCGAAAAGTCTATGGATTGCAAATAATTCTCAAAATCTACAAGATAAGGAAACCATTTACTTTTCACTTCATCATCATAACTATCAACATCGATTGTATTTAAGGCATCACTTAAGTCCACTCCTGACATTTCGGCCACATCATGAATATGCTTACTAAAATCTAATTCATCACCTTCACTATCCCATGTCTCCCAAAAAATTCTTAAATCAGGATTATTAAAGACTGATTGTAAGGCCCCTTTAATCGAACGTTCATTAAGAACGAGTAACTTTCTTATAGAGTCATCAAGCGACGACTTCTCTCCCTTAAACCACTGATCATATAAAGTATTAATTCTATTTTTCGACTCAATATCACCAATAACCTCTGCATTTGGATTAAAGTCTTTGAAATATCCGCCAGTTAATAACTTGAAACAAAAACCGTGAATTGTAGATACGCTAAGACAATGAATCGCCTCTAAGACAAGATCCCATGGGGTCCCATCTTCCTCGATTTTTTCTTCTAATCTCTTATGAACTCTAAGAGAGAGCTCTCCCGCTGCTTCATTAGTAAATGTCATAAGGACAATTTTTGACAAGTAGGCCCTTAGTTTAAAAACAAATTCTTCTCCATCAGAGAAATTCCCTGTTTTTCTATGGTCTTCTATAAACTTCTCCACGAGATAAACAATATGCTCTACTAGAACAAAAGTTTTTCCCGATCCTGCCCCAGCACTTAGAAGGACTCCGCCAAAATGTTCAATTGCTTTTTTCTGTTCTTCATTAGGTGTTCTTGCCATAAATACTACTTTCTCGGACAGATTTTGTTCACACTACAATATGTACAAACACTGCTTTTAAGAGGTTTTGGTTTAAAATGAGTTTCAACTTTAAGTCTCGAAATCAGCTCCTCAACAAAGTCCTGAAATTCATCAAGCGATTCTTCAAATTCAAAATTTCTTATCTGCTTCAAACTTCCTTTACAAAAATTTCGCTCTGACAGACGTTCAACTAATTCAAGTTCAGGAATTAAGAATTTTGAGTTTTCGATATCTGAAAGGTTCATATATCCAGCAAAAAATAAATTACTGCCCTCTTTCTTCAAGGCTTCGTTGATATAAAACCATAGTTGAATTTTATCAAATTTTAACAACTCAATATTGTCTGGAATGCTACTTATTGATCTTTTAAAATCAATAATAACAATTCCAAGTGAAGTTTTTGCATAGAAGTCGATACTTCCGGAGAAATCGCCGAACTCATTCAAGTTCTTCTCAAAGACGTACTCCATTTTAGGAAAAACATCTTTCAATTTATATAATTCGACCAATCCATTCTTTGCGTATTGAACAATTTCTGACTCATACTTTTCATAGAGCTCTTTAGTTAATACTTTATTCTTTTTCGCGAGATACTCATCAATCTTTTCTCTCGAAAATTCGATAAGTTCATCTTCATTCAACTCATCATTTACTTTAAAAAACTCTCCGAGAACAAAGTGTTCAAGTTCCCCAAGTTCATTAGGCATAAGGTCTCTTTCAAGAACAATATCTGGAGCGATTCTATCGATATAGTTGAAGTAGTACTTTCTTGGACAATCAAGATAATTCTGTAAACGTGAAGCCGAAAGTTTTTTTATTTCTTGCTCTTTATTAATTTTATCTGCAATAACATCTGGACTCTTTTCATTAAAACTCAAGACGATTTCTTGCTGATTAATGAGCTCTCCCCCATCTAAGATATCACTCCATGCAAGATCGTGATCAATAAGTCCTTCTTCTAAAAAGAGTGTTATCTTTTGGTTAACACATCTTTCATGAATCATTCTTTTAATATTTAAAAAATCCAATTCCTTTCTTTGAATCGGTCCTAGAGTTGCGAGAAAAGATGTAATTTCCTCACTAAACTTTTGACCTCCACCTTTAAGAGAGTTTTGCTGACTACTCACACATAAGAGAACATCTTTTTTGGAGTTTTCACTAAATCCCTCTAGGCCATAGACTTGAATACCACTGGTCGATGTTTTCAAGGGAACAAAATATGTTCGCGGTAAATCAAGAGGAAAGACTTCTCTTAATATCTTTAAATCAAAGAAAGTAAACTTCGCATTAATTTCACTAATGTCATAATATTCACGAAGTAAGTCATAGATGACTCTCAAGACTGTTAATAACTTAAAATCTTGATTTTTTAATGTTTCTTTAATTGATTCTTTTAGCTTTGTGATGATTTCTTTCGTTTCATTTGTTTCATTAACAAATTCCTCTAAAAGAGCGATCGCCTTCTTTTCCTCTAAATCGAATAACTCTGCTTTTGTTCTGTATTCAGCTTCTGAAAATGGAACTTCCATTAAAGACTCTAAATTAGGATTCTTTTCAGCAAGAACGATATCGAATGATTCATTTTCTTTTGATGCAAAGAAGTTACGAAGATATTCAGACATTCTTCCTTTAGGATAGAGAATAGTCGGTATTTTCTGATTAATCTCTCTCTCAATTGCTTCAACTTTATTAATTTCTATCCATCGAACCCAATCCTGTCTCGTTGTATGAGAAAAGACCTCACGAGAGTATGGAACATAGACATGACTAGAGCTCGCTAGAGAATTAAGTAGATCAACTTGATGAGCGTTCATATGAGGAAAGCCCCAAAAGATATAGTTTTTATCTTTTTCATGATCTTTTATTTTCAATTTTTCATTTAATAGTACATAAGACTTTTGTTCATCAACAAGAAACTCTTCAAGGTAGGCCCAAAAAAAGCGAATGACATCGGCTAATTCAGAATCAAGAGTCTCTAGAACATCCTCGACCATCTCTAGTGAAAGAGTAAAAGATCTCAATTCAGTAAATAACGTGAATGCTTGAAAAAAAGACTCAGAAGAAGATTCTTGAAACTTAGTTTTCCAAATTGATGCCAAATGAACCATGAGATCTGACTTTCTCATGATCTCTAACTCACCTAGATTTTCTTCAATTTGCTCAGAGATAAATTTAGAAATTGTTACAACATTGGCCATATCAATAGATGTCATTTGTGCTCTAAAGTTATCCGCTTCACTTGGAGAAGGGCAAACAACAATAGTCTCTAAATTAATATCTTTGACAAAATCAAAGGAGAAAACAGTAGATGTATTATCGTAGAGGCTTACGCTTAGCATAAAAAATTTTCCAATGACACTCTAGGTCCAATCATGTTAAGTATTTTCAAATTCTAGCTTTAATAAAGGAATTCGTCATGCTTTTGGAAAGTAGACTTTATACATTTATAGACTCAAAAAATGCATTCACCTTATCTTTTCTAGAAGGTCAAAAGCTTATCCATGATTTGGCCATTATTCATAATATTAAAGGAAAGGGATTTGCCTATTTTAGAGACTCTGTTTTAACGGCCATGCCTTTGATCTCCTATTTAAAGCAAGGTGAAGGTATGGGAATTTTTCTTGATTCTGAAGACCCATTCTTCAGACTGAAAATTGAGGCCAATCAAGCAGGTTACATGAGAACTCTTCTAATTCCGGAAGATTTTCAAGAATTCCCTTCTAAGGTCAGCGGTATTGCTCGTTTAAGTAAGACTTTTCCAAACAACCCAAAGCCATATACTTCAATTATTCAGCTTAATCAGATCGACTTTCATGATGTCATCAATAAAATTATTCAAGAGTCTTATCAAATGGATGCCAAGGTCGTTATTAGTGACAAATCGGACCAATCGATTCTTCTCTCAAGACTTCCAGATAGAAATGTAAACAAAGAAGAAAGAGAAGAGAGAGATTCTCTGAATGAGTACTGGATTAAAACCCAAGCAAAAATTCAAGCAATCTTTGAGAAGAGTCTTAATGAACAGGAAACAATTCAAAAAGCCTTTGAAGATCTAGGGTTTGAATACCTCTCGGGCGTTGATGTTGCATTTAAATGTTCTTGCTCAAGAGAGAGAATGGTCCAAGGAATTCAGAGCCTTTGCCAAACTCATTCAGTTGAAGAGATTTTTGAAAATAAGAACGACATTGAGACTAAGTGCGATTACTGCAAGACTCACTACCTCATTCAGCGTTCTGACCTTACATTGAATTAAAATCCAAAGTACTCAAAAATTAGTTTATTTTCTTGAGGTGTCCACAAAAAGCGCTCGAGCAAGCTGGACTCCTCATATATACCGCAAAAATTTTCGCTTAAAGGGCCGCTAGCTATAACAGGCGACATCAATGCACTCTTTTTATAGCTTATATTTCTTCCTTTCTTTTCAAAATCAAACCATTCTTTTCCAGCTTTAGGAAACTCAATCCGACGGGCAGCTGTTGAAGATAAAACCACAAGGAACTCTCTTCTTAAGTCTTGAGAAGAGAATGTGCTATAAATTTTTTCAATATCTAAAAGGGCCATTCTCGCCTTTTTAATATCTTTTGCCTTCAAGGCATTATAGTAACTGAAGTCACGAATAATAAGCATTGTTTGATTTTGTCGCTTATTTAATTCTTTCCAAATATACTCAACATTCTTTGGTAGACCACTAAAGCATTCACTATTCTGACAAGTTTTGTCGTAGTAAACCTTCCCTTCTTCAAATTCATTCTTCTCTTGAAAATGGAAAAGTTCTCCACTACTTGGAGCTTTTGACATGGACCAGACAATCGATTTAGAAAGATAGTCTTGATTACACTTTAGCCCCTCTTCAAAAGTTAGGTTCTTTGCCCCTCTTTCAAGGATTCCCGTTACAAAACCCTTTTCTTCTAAGTAGCGCCAAACAGGCTTTTGATTATAATCCTCACACTGCCCTTTAATATTCTTCGTCCCCTGGAGCTGGGCAAGAAGTCCACTTTCCGGGTTTGTTCTTAAATCAAAGAAATTATAATTCCACGATTTCCCTAGGCAAATAGCAGACTCAAAAGAAGTAGGAGCATTATTGAGGGCAGAAAATCGCAACATCGCAATCTGTTCTTCATCGAGACCTGGAATTTGAATCCATACAATTTTTGACGGTGCCTTACTAAAAGAATGCTTCTTCATACCGATGGTATCAATTTTGGCACATGAAGCGAGCAGAAACAGAAGAACGATATATAATGCTTTCAATTTTACTTAACCTTGATCATCTATTTAATAATAATTACCTGAATAATATCTTCTAATGAACATTAATTAAAGAATAGCCTTGGTAATAAGTTTCTCATTCAATTTTCACCTTAAATAAACTATTCTAGAGGAAACTGAAAAAAGAACAAAAATTTATTTAACTACTACTTATTAGGGGTTTCTTATGGCCTTCGAATGTACGCCTGGCGACACGTGTCGTGAAATTATGATGCACATCCCACAGTCTTTTAAAGTGGCGATGTATGTACTTCTCTTCCTCAGTATGGGAATTATGATTAAAGGGCTTTATGACAAGCTACTTTTCATTACTTCTGGAGAGGGTTTCAAGGGAATTAAAAAGCTTTTACCTGAGAAATTAAACTGGTCTAGCTTTATGAAGACAGCTTTCCTGACGGGAAAGGTTCCTCGATTTAAGGAAGTTGCTGTTTTCCACGGTCTGATCTTCTGGGGATTCATCATTCTATGGATTGCAACAGATGTCGTAGCAATTCACTATGATACTCCACTAAAGATCTTTCACGGTCCAGTCTATATTGTTGTTTCATTTGCTGCTGACATTGCCGGTCTTATGGTTCTTCTTGGACTAAGCCTTGCTTACTATAGAAGATATGTGAAAAGACCTGACTACCTCACAGCGACAAAGCCAAAACAAGAGATGTTCATGTACGCAATGCTCGCCTCTCTTGTTATTATCGGTTACCTCATTGAAGGTGTAAGAATTTTCCTTGCAGGAATGCCTGTTGGAGAACAAACTTGGTCACCAGTTGGTTGGGCAATCGCTAGAGTTTTTGAAAACCTCGGACTTTCAATTGAAACTTGGGCCATGATCTACAAAGGAATGTGGTTCTACCATATGGCCAACACAATGGTTTTCGTGGCCTCTATTGGTCTTACTAAATTCTCACACATTTTCATGCTTCCATTTAGTGCTCTTGTAACTCCTCCAAGAAGAGGGGCCATCATGAATGCGATGGATTTTGAAAATATGCCAGAAGATGTCGAGACTTTTGGACTTGCTAAGCTTTCAGAGCTTACTGAAAAAAACAAACTAGACCTTTTAACATGTGTTGAATGTGGTCGTTGTACTCAAGTTTGTCCTGCCAATAATGCAGGGAAGCCACTAAACCCTAAAACAATTATCACAAAATTACGTGACTTTGCTTTCGATGCAAAAACTCAAGGTAAAGAAGATGCTGATCTATGGGAAAACCCAATTTATGCATCGACAGAACTTGACTCATGTACAACTTGTGGTGCCTGTATGGAAGAGTGTCCAGCTAACATTGAACACGTAAATGTGATCATGGAAGCAAAGAGATACAAGGCGCTTACACTTGGAGATATTCCAGCAGATGCGGCAACAGCTATTCAAAAAGTTCAAATTAACGGAAACCCTTGGGGTATTTCTCAGGATGACCGTTTCAAGTGGGCCGATGGAATGGATGTTCCAGTAATTGAAGCTGGTAAAAAAGTTGATTACCTCTACTATGTTGGCTGTGCAGGATCTTACGATGCTTCAAACCAAAAAGTAGTAAAAGACACAGTAACCCTACTAAAGAAAGCTGGAGTAAGCTTTGCTGTAATGGGGAAAACTGAGAAGTGTAATGGTGACCCAATTAGACGTTTTGGAGATGAGTATTCATTCTTTGAAATCGCTATTGAAAACATTGCAAACATGAGACAGTACGACTTCGATAAAGTTGTAACTCACTGCCCTCACTGTCTTCACACTATTGGTAAAGAGTATGCTCAATTTGATGACGGTCAATTTGAAACAGTTCACCACACAGAGCTGCTTGCTGATCTTCTCAAGTCTGGAAAGCTAAACCCGAGTAAAAAACTCGACGAAAAGCTTACTTTCCACGATCCATGTTACCTTGGTCGCCACCACGGTGAATACAATGCTCCAAGAGCAATTCTTGAGGCAACAGGAATCCAGATCAATGAGATGGAAGAAAGTAAAGATAAGGCCCTATGCTGTGGTATGGGTGGTGGAAACATGTGGTATGAAATCCATGAAGGTGATCACCTTGCTGAAAAACGTCTTGAGCACGTTGGGGCAAAAAGCGTCGAGAAGTTGGCTACAGCCTGTTCTTTCTGTATGATTAACTTTAACTCATCGAAGAGTGATAAAACAAAAACAGATGGACTTGAAATAGAAGATGTTGCCTCAATTCTTGCAAAAACGATTGAATAAAATCATCATATTTGGCCTGGGAGCACTCGCTTCCCAGGTCGCTTTTTCTTCGTCCTCTTTCCAACCAATCTCAAATCTTAAAACAATTCTAGAACAAGAAAAAAAGAAAATTGAAGAGATTGAGAAATCTTATCAATCCAATTACTCAGAACTTCTAAAATCTCTCGATAAGATTGAAAGTATAAAGCTACACAATGATTACCTTGATTCACTAATTCTGCACTCTCCAGAAAATTATCTTAATGAAGCTCTTAGAGGAGATGAGTGTCGTTTTAACCATCTTTTTGAACATGATCTTATAAAAGGTTCACGCCATTTTAAAGACAATGTACTTGCGATCATCAAGTTCAAGGATAGTCAGAACATCTCTTACATCAGCAAGCAAAATTATTTTGAGATTCTTTATCGAAAGACATGCCTTAATAATAAAGAGTTAAATATTAGCTACACTGGCACTAATGAGAAAGCTGCTCTAAATGCAATTAATCCTAGCTCTCCCAAGTCCTCTGCTGAATGCTCTAAAGTAATCAAACAATGGAGAGAAGATCAAAGATTTCCTCTAATCTGTGGGAAGATTCAATTCATTGATAAGGCAAGAAAAAGAGAACTAAGATATAAAACTTCAAAGAGTCCGATCCCCTTAGCGTTAACATCAGATATTAACAGGGCAAAATCAACAATTTCTTCATTTAACCCATCATCACTGAAGTTTTTTGAGAATTTCTGTTCAAATTTTAATAAACCTCAAAAGTTTTGTGCCCCATATCTAGCGGATGACGTTTGGACAAAAATTAAGAACAAAGAAAAACCAGATTACTTATTCACTCACCTTTGCCGTCTGTCTGGAAAAGGTGAAAATGCTCTTAACAATAGAAAAAAAGAACTCTGCCTAGAAAAGCTTAAAACAGACAAGGAGTTCTGTTCAACATATATTGCCAAAGGATTTAATAGCCTTTTTCCTCATCAAAGCTGTCAGCAAATTTCTGATCAATTAAATAAGTCTCATCTTTTTACAGACTATAAAGATTGTCCTGGAAACTTTGATAACCTCTCTGTTGTAAATATCACGAGAATCATTTCTCATATAAGTAAAGAAAAGAGACTCACAACAACGAATTCTTGTATTAACGAGACCAATAAAATCCTAGCTGAACTCTATACAAAATATGACAACATGGATAATTGGCCTTTAGAAATTTGCTTTCCAAACAAAGCAACAAAAGAAACAGAATGTCGTAAATACATTCCTGGCAATAATCAAAATGAAAAGCTTTCAGAGAGTAATGTTATTGCCAATATTCTCTATCAAAATGAGTCTGCACTATCCAATGTAAAATGCGAACTCGTTAACAGTAACAACTACAATCCTTCACGACTGGAATATGCTTCGGGCTGCTTTATTGTCTTCGATCAAAATAATTGTTCACCTATTCACTGCCCAAAAAAAGTGGTCTTGAATAAGAGAGAGATAAAGTACTTCAAATACCAAGGAATACAGGCCTTTGATTATTTCCCAACTAGCTATACCAAGTCTCAATTCGCTATTACTTCAATGCTTAACAAAGTGTATGAGATAGAGCCTAAAGTCATTCAAAACTTTACTCTTCTCAAATATTTTTTTGAGAAATATTCAAAAGGAATCATTCATGGGCTCGGCTGTGTTGAAGACTTACACCCAGAGTTCTTCTCTCGAAGAAGTATGAACCAGTGCTCACCAATTCCTTTTATCATTGATGGTTTTTTAGAAATCTCTCAAGAAAGCAAAACCCTTATTCTACGTAGTGCAGTTGAAGACATTCACCTTCCAAGAGAAGTTAAGTGGAGTCATATTTTTAACTCTCTTAAAAACTACCAGAAGCTTCACCCTTTAAAGACATGGATGCTCTATGGGATTAAATAACATCATTAAAGTGATCTTTCTTTTCTCCCTCATCAGTCCGTCGGTTTTTGCATCGAAACTTCCTGAATTAGCGACAAAGCAAGATGTCTCAAATCTGAGATTTATCTCAAGCTCAGGGAAATTCACTTATTACCAAAACTCAAATGGGCAATTACTCCTTTCGACAAATTTTAAAGTTTCAACCACTTTAAAGCTTCAGGAAAGAACACATTATTCCCTAACAAGTTCGTATGCGAGAAAACTTATTACAATTGAGGCCAATGAGAATTATCATAATTTTCTAAGTCTTAGAAAACGAAATAAGATCTACACCATTGCCTATGGTGAAGACAAAAGCAAGCTTGTCGGTGAAGGTTCAAATCCAAGGCTTCATTTCAATGACAAATTAATTAGTTTTTACGATACCTATAGTAAAGAAATCTCTCTTTACGATACATCTACTTACAGAGAGATGGCGAAGATTAAAATAAATGGAAAAGTTAATCCTTTTTTTAGACCAGAAATAGCAACATCTGATCTTTCCACCGTTTACTACACAGATATCAATTCAAATGGGGTTCAAGCGATCCTCAAATTAGATAGAAAAACGAAGAAGACAACAGTTTCTCTTAAGGCCCCCTCACCTCTTTTTAAATATGAGTTATGTGAGTCAAAAGAGCGAATCTATATTGGGGAATTTCCTTTATCGAGTAAGAAAGGAGGTTCACTTATTTCTTTTATAGAAAAAGGAAAGGACGATTTTTCTAAAAGAACCATCATCTACAGCTCCGAATCACAAGATTTAGGAAATCTTATCTGTAATAACGAAGCTCAAAAAATAGCCTTTATTCAAAGAGACAAGCAAGCAGATGAAACCGAGCTTGTCGAAATCAATACCCAAGATAAATCGATAAAAAAGCTGAGTGACCTAAAAAATGTCACAAGTGCAATTAACATGGACTCTAGGCTTTTAATCCCTCACTACGGAAAGATCTATCTCGTTAAAGGGGATAATAATCTTCCTTTTATCGACAAATTAGATCAAACAAAGACGACCGAGGTTAGTAAATGAAGGCATTTCTATTTCTAACCCTATTCAGTTTGTCCACTCAAGCAAGCGTAACAAAGAGTATTGAAATCCAAGGAAATAAGATTCCTGAAAAACTTACCGCACTCATTAAATCGATCAATCCAAATAGAGAAATCGACGAGAACATTACAGCAAAAGCTCTCGAGCTAAACAATTTTTTGAATTATCAATTTGAAAAAGAAGTACTCACAAAAGTCGTTCATCTAGAGTATTTGAAAGCTATACTCTCTTTGAAATCGCCAAAAATACTTCCACCAAATGAGACTCTAACTTTTATTAGAAAGATCAATGAAAACTCAAAGAGCATCAATGATCCTTTTGTTAAATCATTGTATGAAGGAGTTATCAAAGATCTCAACGAGATTTACGAGTCCCCTTTCTTTAGAGATTATCTAAGACATATTAGAAGTAAACTCCCTTTAAAGACAAAAGAGATTCGTGAGATCCACAAGCAGTTACGTCTACTCACTCCATGGATCGAAATTTTTGCTAAAGAGGGACCAATGAATCCTCTAGAATTTAATCGAATCAAAGAAAGAATCTTATCTTCAATAATTACTAAGATGAATTTTCTGATTAAGTATAACGCTTACCCGAAAGAAAGTTTTTTTGAATATGTTTCAATTAAAGAAATCCAAAAAGAGAAGTTACTTCCAGATGGACTTCCTCTAATTCCTCTACCTTCAAAGAACTATGTTGCTCCTAAAAATCTCCCCGAAGGTTCTCAAGATGAATGGACTCCCCTTGGAGATGTTTTAGAACTAGAAGAGTCAACAGAGGTGTCGAAAGACAAGTTAAACAAAGAAACAAAAATTGATGACACCAAGGCCGAAAACCTGCCAAAAGGTAGTGATGACTGGCTACTAGAAGAGTAAGTCAATGCTTCCTTGGCCCTATAAATATCTACCCTGTTGTGTTATAAATTCCAAATCGCGATAATGAAATTATATTTACTAATAATTCTAATAGGTTAACTCATGTCGACAGAAAACAAAAACAACGAATTATCTACAACTTACTCTCCAGAGGACGTTGAAAAAAAGTGGTACCAAAAGTGGGAAGACGAGAAGTACTTCGCCCCTAAAAAAGGAAAGCAAGATGAAGGCTTTTGCATCATCATGCCACCACCAAATGTTACGGGAAAACTCCATGCTGGTCACGCACTAGATATTACAACTCAAGATGCTCTCATTCGCTTTAAAAGAATGAAGGGCTACGAGACACTCTTCCTTCCTGGAATGGATCACGCTGGGATTGCCACTCAATCAAAAGTTGAAGAGCAAGTTTGGAATGACCATAAGAAAACAAAGCACGATTATACTCGTGAAGAATTTCTAGAATTAATTTGGAAATGGAAAGAAGAATACGGTGGAACGATTGCTCACCAACAAAGAACAATGGGTGCTTCGGCCGACTGGGATTACTCAATGTTTACGATGGATCCAGAAGCAAATGAAGCCGTAAGAAAATGCTTTGTCTCAATGTATAACGAAGGTCTAATTTATCAATCTGATTATATCGTTAACTGGGACCCTGCTCTTCAATCAGCTGTTTCTGATGCAGAAGTAGAACACAAAGAAGTACAAGGTGCTTTTTATCACATCCATTATAAAGTTAAAGATTCTGATATCGTTCTTGAAGTTGCAACAACAAGACCTGAAACTCTTCTTGGAGACACTGCTGTTGCAGTTAACCCTGAAGATGATCGTTTCAACCACCTAATTGGAAAAACGGCCATCGTTCCAATTTGTAATAGAGAAGTTCCAATTATTGGTGACGAGCATGTTGATATAGAAAAAGGAACTGGATGTCTTAAAGTTACTCCAGGTCATGACTTCAACGACTTTGAAATTGGTCAACGCCACAAACTTGAAGTCATCAACATCCTAAATCTAGATGGAACTCTCAATGAAAAGTACGGACTTGAATTTGCAGGTCTTACTTCAAAGAAAGCTAGAAAGAAAGTAGTTGATAAACTCAAAGAACTTGAACTCTTTGTAAAAGAAGAAAAACATGTTCATCAAGTTGGACACGGAGACAGATCAAAGGCCATCATCGAGCCAATGGTCTCAAAGCAATGGTTTGTTAATGTACAAGATATGGCCAAGACAGCTGTTGAAGCTGTAGAAAATGATACAACACGCTTCTACCCTAAAGGTTGGGAGAACACATATTTCTCTTGGCTAAGAGAACCTAAAAATTGGTGTGTCTCGAGACAACTTTGGTGGGGACACAGAATTCCGGTTTTCACTTGTAAGTCTTGTGATCATCAATGGGCCGATGAAGCGATTGAGCCGACAGGTTGTCCAAAGTGTTCAGAGAAAAACTACACTCAAGATCCAGATGTTCTCGATACATGGTTCTCTTCTGGACTATGGCCACTCTCAACTCTCGGTTGGCCAGACCCAGAAAGAATGAAAGAACGTAAATTTGATACTTTCTATCCAACAAGTGTTCTTGTAACTGGTTTCGACATTATCTTCTTTTGGGTCGCCAGAATGATGATGATGTCTTACAAGATGGTTGATCAAAAACCATTTGATAAAGTTTATATTCACGCCATCGTAAGAGATAAGCTAGGTAGAAAAATGAGTAAGTCTCTTGGAAATGGAATCGATCCAATCGATATGGTTAATGAATATGGAGCAGATGCCTTTAGATTCACACTTGCAGCAGGTTCTGGGTACAACAGAAATATCAACTTAGACCCTGACAGAATTGGTGGTTATAGAAACTTTGTTAACAAGATCTGGAACGCGTTTAGATTTATTCAACCATCTCTAGATAAGGCAGGAATTGAGCTTCCAGAAGAACTAGATCACCACGAGAGATGGATTTTATCTGAACTAAATGAAACAACTAAAGTTATGAATGAGTCGATGGATGAATTTCGTTACGATGATTCATGTCAGGCCATCTATTCATTTGTTTATGACAAATTCTGTTCTTGGTTCATTGAAATTTCGAAGAATATTCTCAATGGAGATGATGAAGCGAAAAAAGAACAAAGAGCCACAGTTCTTCGCTACACATTTAGAAAAATTGTCGCTCTTCTTCACCCTGTAACTCCATTTATTACTGAAGAGCTTTGGGGTTATCTGAAAGAAGAAAATGAAGACCTTCTTATCATCCAAGAATACCCAGAGTATTCACAAGATCTAATCTTTACTGACGATCAGGATAAGATGAATAAATTTGTTGAAACAGTAACGGCCATTAGAAATTTAAGATCGTCTGTTAATATTAAGCCTAAAGAAGAAGTAACTGTTAAGCTCTTCACAGATGAACAAGAGCTCACTTCTTATTTTTCTTCAAATACAGAAAACTTTGCTAGCCTCGCGAGAGTAAAAGAGCTTTCTGTTGAGCAAAAAGATAGCGAGCGTCCAAAGAAATCGATTATGAGTGCTACAACTCATACTGAAATTTTTCTCCCTCTTGAAGGCGTTATCAACCTGGATGAGCAAATTGCTAGACTTGAAAAAGACCTAACTAAAACTCAAAAAGAATATGATAAATACGCAAAGAAAATTAACAATGAGAAGTTCATGAGCAATGCTCCTGACCATGTTGTTGTTGAAGTTAGAGAGAATGCAGCCCTTCTTGAAGAGAAGCTTACTGCGATCAAAGAAAACTTAGAAAACTTTAAGTCTTAATCATTTATATGGCATCGAGTTCTTTTCGATGCCCTATATCTTCAATTTGTCATGTATAAAGTCGAGAACCTCATCTACTACTTTGATAGGCTTCTTTTCTCCACCATCAATGATATCTAAAATCGATTCTTCTTCAAAGGTAATCACAGGAAATGGCCCCGTGAAAGATCCACTCTGCTCAAAAGCAATATCATTTCTTTTAAAATAAAAGCAACTCGTTCCAAGAAATTCACATAAGAACAATACCCATTGCTGATCAGTTAGAACCACATCAACTTCACTAAAATATCTTTGTAAGGCAGAGAGCTCTCCCATATGAAAGAAGTATTCACTCTTATTGTTCAAGTTACTCGTAAACTCTTCTCGATCCTTTTCATCGAGCCAGAAAATAATTTCTTGTTCATAAATCTGATTAACAAGATCGATCCAAAGTAAACTTTCTTTTTCTTTTAATAAATCTTCATAAAAAAAGAAAAATTTTAAAGGACTATTCTTTCTCTTGAATTCTGTTCTCGCTGTTTTATAGATTTCTAAATTTTCTTGCTCAAAAAGCGAAAGCATAGAATTGATTCTTTTTTCAAAGGAGTCAGTATCTTTGAACTCAACTGATTTAGAGAACATAAGTTTTGATTTTAAATCGCGATGATATCCAAACTTAGTTTCTGCTCTAAAAAAGACACCAATCATTGCTCCAAGAAATTCTCCTGAAAGATCAATATACAGATTAATATTAAAGACATCGTGCAGATTCACAGCATATTTATGCATAAAGGCCAATTTATAATCTGCTAGTGGTACTTCATATGTTTTAATTTTTAAATCGAGAAATGAGAAATAAACCCTCTGTCCCTCTTTGCATAAGAGATTAATCTCTGACTCTGGATAGAGCTCTCTCACTTTTAAAAGAAAGGGATAAATTAAAATGGCCTCAATTTTTTCAAAGGGTGCAAGGATTAAGATTTTATGCACAAGGCGCCTCTAAAGTTCTGATATTTTAAAAACTTATCGGCGCCAAATAACTTATCTTTACACTCTCTTCTTCGTAAAGATCGTCGTAAAGTAGATAACCCCAAGAGGGAGAAAGATGACGTTTATTAACGGCAACGAAACGATGAAAACATAGGCCACACCTGGCAGCAAATATCTGACAAAAGAGCTTTTGAAATCATTAACACACTCAGAAACGCTCATTTCATGCCTCGACCAAGAATAATCTAGAAATGTTACGGCCATGAGAATTGCTGAAATAAAGAAGCTAAGTGGAGGAAAAACAAAACCGCAAAGCAAACCAATGATAGAAATCAAAAGAATAAAACCAATCTTTTTAATTTCATTTTTTAATACACGAAAAACCCCTGAAAAAGTAAAAGGAGCTTCTTCGACTCTTCCCCCTAAAATTTTCTCTACTCTTTTACTAATAAGGTCATTAAAAGGTGAAGAGATCAGAGAAACAAAGAGAAAGAAAGTAAAACTTGCGACAAAGAAAAAGAAAATTCCTAGCGTCCATTGTAAAATTGAAGCAACGAGTTCTGCATTTTCAAAATAACTATCGATATAAGTTTTTCCCCATGTTGTCGTACTTGTAACAAACCAACCTCCCAAGTAGTAATAGGCAACGAGTCCAATCACACTTGGAATTAAACTTAAAAGAAGTATTTTTACATCTTTAAACATTATAGAAAGAGACAAAAAAAAGTCCTTAATCATTTGAATCCTCATTTTTAGAAACATCCCATTTATCTGGACTTGAAAAACGAAAATTGAAGAGTTCTTCATATCCATCTAAAGGTGTCGATTCGTTAATTCTACGAATTGCATTTTTAAATTTATGCCAACTTAAATACTTATATAATAAATCTGTTTCGACTTTATTTTTTTCAAGTCGATTAAGTTTATCTTGGGCCTTTTTCATCATACCCCAAGCACCTAAAATATTACCATTTCGATAATGATATAATGAAGCTGCAACTTGGATTATGGCCCAATACACAAAACGAGCATTATCCCCTACATGTTCTAGCCAAAGATCTTCAAGCTCTTCATGGCACTCCCAGTAAAACTGACCATTAAAAAGCTTAATTCCCTCTCGAATCGCTAAAAGATGTTCGTCGCTAAATTGTCCAAAATAATATTTTTCCATCTTGTTCACTATAACCTTTAAACGATCATTTTCCTATGCTGATCGACGTTTGCGCTGCAACATTCAAAGGGAAAGAAAGTGGCACTTAATAATGTTTATGGTACATTGAGAAAAACAACTGAAACGGGAGCACGCACATGGTCAAAAAAGTAGAGTTTTCAAAAACTCTTGTTCCAGAGTATTTAAAAAGCCTACAAGTTTATCAAGCAGGTAAACCTATTGATGAACTTGCAAGAGAGAAAGGCCTCACTAAGATTTCCAAATTAGCTAGTAATGAGAACCCACTTGGACCTTCTCCATACGCTATTAAGGAAATGACTGGAGGACTTTGGGAGCTACACCGCTACCCTGATATGCACGCCTATAATTTAAAACAAGCTCTATGTGAACTTTATGATCTAAAGCCACAAAATATTATTCTTGGTAATGGATCAGAAGGAATCATGGCCTATATAGCAAGGGCCTTTATTCAGCCAGGTGATGAAGTTTTAACAAGTGAAAAAACATTCATTGGTTTTTATATTCTAGCAAGAAGTGTTGGGGCACACTTGAAGACAGTCCCACTCACAGAAGACTATCGCTTTGATGTCAAAGCACTTGCTGAAAATATTACAGAAAAAACGAAAGTAATCTACATAGCGAATCCTAACAATCCAACTGGAACATATATCACAAAAGAAGAATTTGATTACTTAATGGATCATGTTCCTGGTCATGTTCTTGTTATCTTAGATGAAGCATACTTTGAATTTGCAAGACAGGAAGATGATTATCCAGATTCAATGGATTATCGTTACGACAACGTTATAACTTTGAGAACGTTCTCAAAGGCCTATGGTCTTTCAGGAATTAGAGTTGGATATGGTTTTGCCCATGAGTATCTCATTGAAAACCTCTCAAAAGTAAAACTTCCATTTGAGCCTAACCTAATTGCTCAACTTGGTGCAAAAGGTGCGCTCTACGACCAACCACACCTAGAAAGAACGATCAAAGTTAATCACGAAGAGTACTTGCGAACTTTCAAGTTTCTTGAAGATAAGGGTTTCAATCCAATTAAATCAATTACAAACTTTATTACATTCAAGACAGGAACACCTGAAGCAAGTAACTGGCTATTCGATAAACTTCTCGACTTTGGAGTTATTATTCGACCACTAAAAGCAAATGAGATGCCAGAATATGTTCGTGTTTCACTCGGAACACCAGAAGAAATGGACCACTTCTTTGAAGCAATGAATGCGATTCTTCCTGAGTACGATAAACTCTTTGGAAGACCAAACTAAGGACATATCATGAAAATTTGTCAGGTTAAAATTAATACAAGTTACGGTACTCAAACAAGAATGGGTATTCTTATCAATGACAATCAAGTTATCGATGTGAACCATGTTTGGTCAATGTACTATGCAAAAGATAATCGCTACAACTCTCAAGAGAGAGCTGACTACATTTGTCCAAACTCTCTTCATACAATCCTAACTCTAAAAGATCAGCCTATTGAGTTTTTTCAAATGACTCAGACACTTTTTGAAACATATCAAAAAGATGGAGACCTTGATCTAAGTGGAAATGGAAAGTTACTCTACTCACTAGATGATGAAAGCATCGCTCTAACAAAGCCAATCGACAAGATAACAACTTATCGTGATTTTTATGCACATGAAAAACACGTTGCAAAAGGTTTTGAAAAGCGTAACGAGCCAATTCCTGAGGCATGGTATGAAATACCTGCTTACTACAAAGGTCCTTCCGCAGGTTTCATTGGACCTGAGGATGAAGTTCTGTGGCCACACTACTCTAATATTTTAGATTATGAATTAGAGCTTGGAGTTATTGTTGGTAAAGAAGGAAAGAATATTAAAGCAGAGAATGCTACTGATCATATTTTTGGTTTTTCTATTCTAAATGATATTTCTGCTCGAGATATTCAAAGAAAAGAAATGGCAATTCGATTGGGACCAGCAAAAGGTAAAGACTTCTGTTCTGTTATTGGTCCAGTCATCACGACAATTGATGAGTTCAATAATAAAGAACCAGACCTACTCATGACAGCAACGATAAATGGTCAAGAATGGTCACGTGGTCAATCTGGAGACTCTCATTTCAGCTTTAGTGAGATGATCGCTCATGTCTCAATGGATGAGTGGGTTCTTCCTGGAGACTTCATGGGATCGGGAACGGTTGGAACTGGTTGCGGACTAGAAATAGATAAATGGATTCAATCAGGAGATACAATAGAACTCTTTGTTGAAGGTATTGGAACTCTAAGAAATAAAATTGGTAACAAGAGGACAGTGTAATGGAAAGCTTTAAATCAAGTGGAATTTATACAAAACAAGCTCACGTAAAAATACCTGAAGGTCTTTATGAAGAAGAGCACGGAAGAAATGGTTTCTTTGGTCGTGTATCTCAGATCTACCACCAAAATCCTCCTGTAAATTGGACTAATATTGAAGGTGAACTTAAACCTCAACTTCAGCCTCCAATGTTTTCTTCTCAATTAAAAGAAAATTATTTTCAGCCAATTCTTTTTAACAATGATGTTCAGATTGCCATTGCCCATTTCACAAGAAGCTTCAATTGCTTTTTTAGAAATGCTGATTTTGATGAACTCTACTTTATTCATGATGGAGAAGGACGTTTCGAAAGTATTTATGGTCACCTCAATTATAAGAAAGGCGATTACATCACAATGCCAAGAGGAACAACTTATAAAATGTTTATCGACTCTCCTACAAAAATTTTCAAAGTAGACTCGAGATCTGAATTTGAACAACCTGATCGTGGAATGCTCGGACCAAATGCTCTCTATGATCAAACGGCCATTGAAACTCCAGAAGTTGCACTAGGTTCTGATCAAGATTTAGAAGAATATGTTCTCGAAATTCAAAGATTAGGAAAAATAACAAGAGTGACTTATCCATTTAATCCTCTTGATGCTAAAGGTTGGAAAGGTTCTGTTTATCCAAGTAAGCTTTCAATCTATGACTTATGTCCTATCATGAGTCATCGCTATCACATTCCTCCTTCAGGACATACGACATTTGTTTGTAGAAACTTTGTTGTATGCTCATTTGTTGAGAGACCACTTGAAGATAAGAAACACGGTGTATTAAAAGTTCCTTTCTATCATTCAAATATCGACTTTGATGAAGTTCTTTTCTATCACCAAGGTGATTTCTTCAGTAGAGATAATATAGATGCTGGAGCTTTAACATTCCACCCTCAAGGAATTCACCACGGCCCTCACCCAAAGGCCTTCAAAGCGGGTGATGACAAAGAATATACTGATGAATACGCTGTCATGGTCGATACGAGATTCCCACTTGAGCCTACAGAATGGTTTAAGAAGAATGAAGTAAAAGACTATTGGAAAAGCTGGATGTAAGGAGACATTATGCTTTCATTTAATACAAATGGACCTTTTCAGGACAACTATAAATTTCTAATTGGTTCAATCCTACCTAGACCAATTGCACTCGTTTCGACTCTTAATAGTGACGGAACAAATAACCTAGCACCCTTTTCGTTCTTTACGGCCGTAAGTGCTAGCCCAATGATTATTGCTTTTTCTCCTATGATTAGAAGCGCCACAGGAGAGATGAAAGACACTCCTAAGAACATTATTGAAAATGGTGAATTCGTTATCAACATTGTTAGTGAGCAAATTGCTGAGCAAGTTAATCTTGCTTCTACTGAACTTCCTTATGGTGAAGACGAGTTCAAAATAGCAGGTCTTACTCCAATTGATTCAGATATCATTGCACCAAAGAGAGTCAAAGAAAGTCTTATTCATTTTGAGTGTAAATTCAGAGATAGACTTAGCTATGGGGATGAACCAGGTTGTGGTCAAATCATCACAGGTGAAGTTGTAAAAGTTCATATTGATGAATCAGTTTACGAGAATGGTAGAATTATTACGCAAAAGCTTCAACCGGTAGGTCGTGGTGCTGGAAATGATTGGTTCCGTTGCACTGAAACTTTTGCGATGGAAAGACTAATGAAGGCCCAAATTCAAAAATAATTTAGGCCACTGAAGCTTGTTTCTTTTTTTCTAAAAGTATCTGGCCGAGTTTTTCTTTGAGGTTATTTACCTTAAAAGGCTTGGCCAGAAAATACTTGGTCGATTGCGTGGCCTCTTTAATATAATCCGGCGTAAAATTTCCTGAGATCATCAAAACAAATGCTGATGAATTAAGATCATCATCTCTAATAAACTTAAGAATCTCTAATCCACTTTTTCTCGGCATATCGATATCTAAGATAATGATATCAAACTTTTGATTACTAAGTTTTTGTAATGCTTGTGCGCCATCATAGGCCTTGATTACATTTCTTATGGCATCATAAGCAGACAGGGTATCTGCAATGGATTCGACCAGCATTTTTTCGTCATCGACGACAAGAATATTCATTCAAAGACTCCCTCAATAATGATTATAAAAAAGTATACTCTTATTATGACATTATCGGAATTTCGGGATGTTAAATGAAGAAAGCAGTCAAAAAAAAGCCCCGTCTAATTGACGGGGCCTTATTAAGATAATTTACTTATTTGATCTTTCAATTACTTAACAGTAACAACTTCAGCAATCTTGCTGAAAGTTTTTTCTTCTCTGATAGCGTACATAAGGTTTTGTTTTACGTTCGCTTCTGAATAATATTTCTTTACTTGTTCAACATCAAGACCAGACATTTTAGCATTTTCCTCAACCTTAGCATTGAAGTCTTCATCAGAAGCTTCAACTTTAAATTGGTTTGCAAGTGCATCTAGGATTAGCCCAGACTTAACTTGGAAAACAGCTTTTTCAGTCATATCTCCGGCCCATTTAGAGAAGTACTCTTCGGCCATATCATCGTTAAAACCTTGTTGCTTAAGAGTTCTCGTAAGATCTTGCTTAAGGTACTCTTCTTGTTGAGAAACAAGTGCTGAAGGAACTTCAAATGAGTTTTCAGAAATAAGTTTTTCAAGAATTTCTTGGTTAAGTTTTTCCTGAGCTTGTCTTTCTTTTTGAGAAACTAGATTTTCTTTTGTTTTAGTAGCAAAGTCTTCTACAGAGTCAAAACCAAATTCTTTAGCTAGTTCGTCAGTAAACTCTGGGTAGTTCTTAGCTTTAACTTCAAGAAGCTCAACATCAAATTTTACTTTAGCATCTTTTAGTTCATCTACGTGGTAATCAGCTGGGAAAGTAAGGTCGATAACTTTCTTATCACCTTTTTTCATACCAATCATTCCATCTTCGAAACCTGGAATAAATTGTCCAGAACCGATTTCTAGAAGGAATTCCTCACCCTTCATATTCTCTGGCTTAGAACCATCTTCTTTCTCACCTTGAAAATTGAAAACAGCAAAAAGACCTTTATCTAAAGTTGTAGACTCATCTTCAACTTCTTTCATCTCTGCTCTAGAGTTTAGATAGTTCTTCTTAACGTTCTCTACTTCTTCGTCAGTTACTTCAACTTTCTCTTTAGTGAAAGAAAGCTTAGACATATCTTTAACTTCTACTTGTGGAAACACTTCTACAAGAGCATCAAAGCTTACAGATTTTCCTGAGTCATAGTTTACGTTTTCAAAGTTAGGGTATCCAACAACTCTTAGTTTTTCTTCGTTAACTGCTTCGAAGAATTCTTTTTGTACAAATTGGTTAAGTGCATCTGACTCAATTTGTGGTCCATACATTTTCTCAACCATATCAAGAGGAGCTTTCCCCTTTCTGAAACCTTTGATGTTAACTTGCTTTTGCTTTGCTTTTACCGCAGACTTGATTTGCTCAGTAAGATCGAGTTTGTCGAAGTTAAATGCGATTTTTTTCGTGCATCCGTTAATGCTTTCAACAGAGTAAGCCATAATTATTCCTCTTTATATTCAACGCGTTAATATGATCGTTTATACAGTGCCAAAAACTATCGACAATACGCCAAAAAGTCAATGTTTAAGGACTACTTTACGCATCTACTTAGGGCCCAAATATTTGATCTTTTAAGCCAATTAAAATAATTGAAATCAAAAACCCATTCAGGATAAGTCGAATAAATTAATTCGCAATGACCAAGTTCAGCACCTTTTATAGACTGCAATTGATCATACTTAGTCGTAAAGATATATGAAACAGGGTCGATGTTTTCCCCTTTCTTATAGTTGATTATTTCTAAGTCTTTTCGAAGTAAGAGCCCTAATTCAAAATTAGCATGTCCTCCTGACGAAGAAGGATAAACATATAGTTTTGACACCTCTTTTTTATTCCAAAGGGCCTCATAAAATTTATAGGGAGTGTAAGCTGCTTTTAAATTAAAGGGAACAATAACTACTAAATTGGCCACGACTGCTAAATTTAGCCAGATCGTCTTTTTTAGTTTGGCCATCCATATTGAAAATGGAATAAGCGCCAAAGGGAGTGCACTATAGATAAATCGAAACTCTTTATGGCCAAGCGCGGAATGAAAAAGAACAAAGATAATAACAGACCAAGCAATTGCATCTGACTTATGTTCTCTTATCCTAGTGACTAGGCTAATTAAAATTGGAATACCAATAAAGGGAGAGAGGTTGAGAACAATCTTTTTAAAGTAATACCACCATGGAGAGACCCCAAAGTTACTCATTTTCCCAAGAAGGATATTCTGTTCAAAATAATTATATAAAGTAAAAGTCCAATCTCCGTAACCCCAATAATCAGAAAGGATACCAAGGCCAATACCAAGGAGTATCCCAAAAGAAAGTTTAATAAAATCTAAGATCTGAAATTTTTTGAAAGCAAGATAATTAACTCCCAAACAAAAGGCAATTAGCCCAATTTGAAATCTCAGGCTGTATGCAATACCAAAAAAGAGTCCTGCTAAAATGAGCTTCCACGTTTTCTTTGAAAAAAATAAACACATTCCAAACAAGAGAAAGCTAGTAGACCAGTTTTCTGAGGATGTTCTCGCATTCATATAGAGAATCGGCCACATTAAGAAATTGAAAAAGCAAAACACTTTCAGAGCATTCTCACTCAGATTAAACTTCTTTTGTACTGTTTGATAGAAAAAGAAATGCGCTAGAAAACCAAAAAGAGATGAAGTTACTCGCAATAAAGTAATCAAAGTAAAAGTATCCAACGTGAATACTTTAAAAAAACTTATCAATCCTGAAAACAAAGTTGGCAGTAACCATGGGCGTATTTTATAGACATACTCCCAAGATGGTTCGTAAGCATCAAATAGACCAAGTTTTAAAAAACTATAATTGATCCCATAATAAAATTCATCAGGATGATGAAAGCCTTTTGAAAAGAAAGGTATCAAAATATGAAAAAATAATGATAAGAGAATTATCTTTTTATATGAAAGGTAATTTAAAATTTTCATTAATAATCTACTTTTATAAGATAAAGACCTTCAGCAGGAGCTACCACTCCCAATTTATTTCCAGTAGGATTTTTTAAAGCTTTCGAGATCTGCTCTACTTGAGTTCGACCTTTCCCAACGCTCCAAATTGTCCCCATAATTAAACGTACCATTTGTTTGAGAAAGCCACTCCCTCTCACAATCAATACATAATATTCATCGTTAAATCTCGATTGCCAGGAAGACTCGATGATCTTCTCAATTCGACAGTCAAAAATCTCACGCACAGTATTATCAATATCTGTTCCAACACATCTAAAATCTGCAAAGTCATGTTTTCCAACAAATGCCTTACAGGCCTTGTTCATTTCATCAAAATCTAATTCATATGGATATGTCGTCATTAGATCTTTAGTGAATGGAGAATGAATCTCTTTGCAAGTAAAACGATAATGATATTCTTTTTCTTTAGCATGAAAAACAGGATGAAAATCTTCTGATGACTTTTCGAGACTTAAAACTCTGATGTCATCAGACAAATTGGAGTTTAATCCCTTTAGCAATCCCATTTCATTTATATCTAATGGAATTTCAATTCGAACAACTTGCCCAAATGCATGAACACCAGAGTCTGTACGACCAGAGCCAATTGTACGAACATTAGAAGATTTAGATATTTTTGATAAGGCCTTATTTAAAGAACCCTGAACAGTTTTCAGTTCATCTCCTGGTTGAATTTGCCAACCTTGATACCGTGTTCCCTTATAAGAAATAACCGCTTTATAGAAATTCAAATGTAAAACCTAAACCAAAAGATGTCCCAGAGATGCTGAAATCATCCTGAAACTTATTATAACTATGGTGACGGGCTTCAATATTCATAGAAAGATTCGAAATATTACTCAACTGATAAAGTCTAAAAGCATAGTTATCAGACATTCTCGAAAAATTAATAGAAAGCTTAGCTGTTCCCATATAACCAGGACTTATTTGGCGCTTATTCTTTTTCGGATCTCCATCTTCTTTATCATCTCTATTTTGCCAAATCCCCATAACAGAAGGACCGCCAAAAACAGTAAGCTTCATATATTTACCGAGAGAAAGATCCGTACCTACGTATAAATCAACAGGAACTGTCCATAGCTTAAATGCCGCCCTACTTTTAGAGCCATTTGCAAAACGGCCATGACCCGTATTGTAACTAAGACCAGCACCCGCACCCCAAAAAGGACTTAGGAAACGTTTCGTATAATAATTTTGCCAGTTAAACATAAGCAATCCACCTTTTATAGAATCGGCAGAATCAGCTTCGTAGGTATTAGAAAAAACTCCCGTATCATCTTGATAATCAAATGAGTCAGAGAAATATGAAATAGAAAAAGCTCTGTCACCCTTATCATAGAGAGCTTTCATAATTTCTTCGTTACTAAAGTCTTTATAAACTTCAGGAGCTGCAATCGTTCCTAAAACATAATGTGCTTTTCCATTAAGCTTTGGATTAGCTTCTTTTTGTTTCGTTCCAAACAAGAAAGGTGAATTCTTTTTATACTTAGAATATGAACTGCCTTTCTTCTCTTTATTGTAAAGATGAGATTCTCCTTCAACATCTTGAAGAGATTTTTCAAACTCAGAATAATCTTTCTGTCCTTCGAGAGATTGTCCCATGTCAGCGTAGGCACTACAGGCAAGCACTAACAAGAGAGAACTTAATTTAAGAATCTTCTTCGTCTTCATTATCGTTACTCCATTCAAAGATGTGCTCGAACTTACCTTTATTTTTAAAGAAATAGATTAAGCTAAATGCAACATAAGTCGTAATAAGCGTAACGACCATATACTTAGTATAAGAAATCACAAGACCAATAATAAGAAGAATAATAAAGAATACCGCCTTCTTATATTTTTTAACCCAGTTTGAGTTTTTAAATGAATTAAATGGAATATTTGAAATCATTAAGAAAGAATAAAAGAGTACGTAAGCAATCGAGATGACCTTCACAGTTCTCAAACTTTCAATTTCTAAATGAATCAGAACATAACCGATTAAACCTAACGCAGCTCCAGGAATAGGTAAGCCTTGGAAATAATCAGAAGACACTTTCGTGATATTAGCATTGAATCGCGCTAATCTTAAAGCTCCACATAACAAATAAATAAAGGCAACAACGATCCCAAGCCTTCCATAGTCAGCTAAAAAATAATTATAGGCCATAAATGAAGGAGCCGCACCAAATGAAATCAAATCACTTAGAGAATCAAATTGTTCTCCAAATTGAGATTGAGTTCCTGTCATTCTAGCAACTCTCCCATCAACAGAGTCAAAGATTGCTCCAAGTAATAAAATAGTACAAGCACTTAGAAAATCACCTTTCCAAGAAAAGATGATTGAAGCAAAACCACATCCCATATTGAGAGCAGTAAATGTATTTGGTAAAAAGAAGGCTACCTTCTTTGGTGTATCTAAAATCATTTTTATTTCCTCTTTAATCCAACAACAACAGACTCCGCCGCCTTTAACTCATCACCAACTTTAACCATTAAGTCGCAATTTTTCGGCAGGCGAAGTTCAACAGTTCCACCTAATGGCATAAAACCAATATTAACTTGTCGACGTCCCCTATCTCCTGGTGCAACCATTAATTGTGGGCGACCGCCAAATATAGATTTTCCAAAAGAAAGCTCTATGAGATCTTTCTCTTTTCCTTCTAACGATACTTTTGCAACTCTCCCAGGGAAATTAGAAGCGAGATCGACAACGCCTTTTTCACGAGAAACATCTTTGACTTCCCCAGTAAGAGGCATGTGTATTCCCATCTCATTCCATGGAAAACTTTTAAGCTTAATATTTAACGTCTCTTCATTCTCATCAATATCAACAATCTTTCCCGTCACTGGTGAAAACACCAAACCAGACGTCGTAATTTGATCATCTTTGTAATAAATTTTTCTCTTTCTAAAAAGAAACACTACCAATGTATAAAGAAGAAAAATGAGAAATGCTGCCTTAAATGAAAAGAACAGAATAAAAAGAGTAAATAATAAAAAAACCCAATGTACTACTTTGGGTAAGTATGAAAATGTCATGCGTTAAATTTATCAATTCACGCGGTAATTGTCATTCATTTGGATGGACTAAATTCTTCTTCTATTGAACGATAATAGTATGGCCCTCTTCTTAATGATTTCCCTACGACGTGCGTTAATAATAAATCGGGGTTATTCTTTACCAAATCGCTCGTAAACTTAAGATCATAGTCTGTTAAATCATCAGAAAAGTGTGTGTAACATGGCAGAGCTTGTCCTAACTTCTCAGAGAGCTGATCCCCTAGAATCAAAGATTTTTCAACATGATTTTCTTTCCAAGAATAAATAAAGTATTCACCCTTAAATGCTCTTGCTACCCACAGTCCTTCTTTTTCCCCAAAGATCTGGGGCAATTCGAAGTGGTAAAAGCCAAAAACAGGTATACCTTGCCATGAAAGAACTTGCGCTAAACCCTCAGAGACTCTCATACCCGTATAAGATCCTGGACCAGCAGCGGAGATAATTCCATCTATCTTAGATATATCTAAATCGGCAGCTAAAAGGATCTCATCAATCTCAGCATGGATGATTTGCGAACTTTTAACACCACTATACGTTTTAAACTCCAACCAACTTCCCTTCGAGCAGAGAAGTCCAATTGTTAAGTCTTTAGATGTATCTAGAAATAAATATTTTTCACTCATTAAAAGAATCTCGAGAAATCATTAAAAATCGCCCCAATCATAAGCATAAGAAGAACTGAAAGCCCCATCTGCTGAGCAATTTCCATTTTCCTACGAGAAAGAGGTCCTCTATTAACGATTTCTAGAAAAATAAACATAATGTGTCCACCATCTAAAACAGGTATTGGAAAAAGGTTAATAATTCCTAAGTGAACACTAAATAAGGCCATTAACTGAAAGAAGTAAGTTAAACTCGTATTAAATGAATCCGATGCAACTTTACCAATAGCAATTGGACCACCAATATTTTTAACAGAAACTTCTCCAGAGATAAGCTTCCCAAAACCCTCTAGCGTTTTGCCCATAGTCTCCCATGTTTTAGGAAACGACATCATAAATGAATTAACGAATCCTTTTGATGGAGTATCAATGAATCTCACACCATTAAAGGCACCATTACTATAAACACCAATAAGTTTCACTTCTTGATCTTCAATCATCTTCTTATCTGGTATTAACTCATATTCTCTTCTGTCTCCATTGGATTTCAATGTTTGAACTTTGACTGAATTAGAGTCTATTTTTTGAAGCGTCGTTCTCAATGTTTCAAAGCTATAAATTTTCTGACCATTAAGCGCCAAGATAATATCATTGGCCGAGATCCCTGCTCTATCTGCAGGTGACTTCATTGATACGGACTTAACAATCATATCGATTGTATAGAGTCCCTTTTGTTGAAGGGCAGAATAGAATTCTTCATTATTTGTGTACTCGATATTAAGTGGAGACGATTCAAACTTCGCTGGTCCTAAATCCTTTTGAGAAAGGTCTACCTCCTTTGGAAGTTTAACCATATAAAGGCTCTTAATTTGGGCCAAAGCTATTTCTTCAAGCGAGAAATTCCAATCGACTTTCTGATCACTTGTAGAAAGGTAGTACATCTGTCCATCGGTATCAGAAACGATTGGTCTTCTTAAAGTAAACGGAGGAAATTTCATAAAAGCTTTTAGAAAATCTTCGCCTTTCATATTTATCTTTAGTTCAATTCTTTTACTAAGTCTTTGAACAGCAATCGTATCAATATCACTTGTTGCAACCAAAGCAACATCACTTGGCCCCGTAACAACTTTGTCATTGATTTGAGCTAAAACATCACCGGAGCGAACACCTAAACTATATACTACTGAAGTATTTGGAACTGCTCCGATTTTAACTTCTGGAACTCTTTCTCCACTGAGAAAAAGTGAGAAAAATAAAAAGTAAGCAAGGATAAAGTTAGCGAGAGGACCACCAAATACAATCCAAAATCTCGCCCACTTACTCTTATGGTTAAAGCTGTATTTTCTTTCTTCTTCAGGTACAGCGTCTTTGTTAAATGGATCATCTCCATACATTTTAACGTATCCACCAAGTGGAATTAATGAAACTGCGTATTGAGTATCACCTTTTTTGAAAGAAAAAAGCTTCGGCCCAAAACCAATAGAGAAAACCTCTACTCTAACTCCAAAGAGTCTTGCAAAAAAGAAGTGTCCAAGCTCGTGAAAAAATACAAGTGGACCTAAAAATAAAACAAAAATTCCAATTTTTTCTATCATAAAAATCTATCCTAAATTCTTCCTGCGGCCTTCAAGGCCCAAACAAAAAATGGTGACAGAAAAAGCAAGCTATCAATTCTGTCGTAAACTCCACCATGACCTGGAATTAGAGAAGAACTATCTTTAATTCCAAATTGCCTTTTCAGCTTAGATTGTACCAAATCTCCGAGCTGAGATACACCACCAAGCATAAAGAACAATGGCCAAACAAAAAAAGCTGATCTTTCAAAAAGAAAGTAAAAGGCTAAACCACCGAGAACTGAAGAAGTAAGCATACCTCCAAGCAGCCCTTCGACCGTTTTCTTTGGACTTACACTCGGCCATAATTTTCTCTTACCGAAGTTTTTTCCAAAAAACCAAGCCCCAGTGTCCATTCCAAAATTCACAAGTAAAATTACAGCAATCCAAGAAAGCCACTTTTCAGAACTAAACAAAGCTGTAAGCGACATAAATGGTAGCAAGAGAACTATACCTGCTAAGAATGGAGCCTTCGTCATTACTTTTATGACATTTCTCGAGCTCATTTTCATAAAGAAGAGATAATAAATAAGAAAAAAGTTTAATACGAGAGAAGACAAAATAAAGTGATCGAATGCTTCTCCATTATCTGAGATAAAATTAAAATAAATGAAAGGTGCAGCAAAGAGTGCTTGTGAAACAAAGTACAGTCCACCAAATCTCTTTTTCTTTAAAAAGTTACAGTAAATTTCATCCGTTGATAAAACTCCGGCAACCATTATAAATAATAATGTCGTTTTCTCACCAAGAAACAAACAAATAGACACAATTAGTGCCATTACAGCTGCAGATATAATTCTCAGTTGCGTATTACTCATAGGGAATTTCCTAGTTTTTGCGAATAATTTTTAAATTCTCATCCGCTTGCTTGCGAGAGTTTTCAAGACAATCAGTTGTTGAAACCATTCCAAATCGTCTTTCTCTCTTTGATACTTCTAAAAGTATATTCTTGAATTCTTCTCTCGTAAAATCGGGCCATTTCGTTTTCGTAAACCAAAGCTCCGCATAGGCAATCTGCCAAAGAAGATAATTTGAAATTCTTTTATCGCCACCAGTTCTAATCAATAGATCAACATCACCAATTTCAGGACGATAAAGAAGTGAATTAAGCTTAGATTCCTCTAGCTCTTTACCTGGATTTTCTTTTATAAACTTATTAATTGAATCGATGATTTCTTTACGTCCACCGTAACCAAAAGCAAAAGTTAATTTTAAACCTTCGAAGTCTTTTGTTTCTTCTTCAAGATCTAGAATCAATTTTTGAGTGGCCGCTGGCAAATCAGAAATATCACCAATAACCTTGAAACTAATATTGTTAGCAAGGATTCTCTTTCTTTCTTTTTTTAGAAATTTTCTTAATAGCGTGAAAAGAACTTTCACTTCAGTAACTGGACGACTCCAGTTTTCAGTAGAAAATGCGTAGAGAGTTAAAGCTTTTACACCGCAATCATCTGCCTGCTCAACTATTTGTGAGACAATTTGTGAACCACGTATGTGACCCCAAACTCTAGGATGTTTTCTCTCTTGTGCCCATCGTCCGTTGCCATCCATAATGATGGCAACATGACGAGGTCCACATATTTCATTTTGAGTCATATTATACTGTGAGAACTTCTTTTTCTTTAGCTTCTACAACAACATCAACGTCAGCAACAAACTTATCAGTTATTTTTTGAACTTCAGCTTGAAACTTCTTAGAATCATCTTCTGAAATTTCCTTATTCTTCTCAGCTTTTTTGATCACTTCGTTTTGGTCTCTACGAGCATTACGAATTGAAATTTTAGCGTCTTCACCAAGCTTCTTAATGTCTTTAACTTGTTCCTTTCTTCTCTCTTCAGTTAATGCCGGAAAAGAAATACGGATTAAGTTTCCATCATTTGTTGGGGTTAGTCCTAAGTTTGCATTGATAATTGCTTTTTCAATTTCAGGAATCAATGTTTTATCAAATGGTTGAATTTGAAGAAGTCTAGCTTCTGGAGTTGAAACTTGTCCAACTTGATTAACTGGAGTTGGTGCTCCATAGTAATCAACGTTAACACCATCAAGTACAGATGCCGAAGCTCTTCCTGTTCTTACTTTTGTCATTTGATACTTTAAAGAATCAATTGCTTTATTCATTGATGTTTCTAATTCAGCTTTAATTTCATTCAACATAAATCACCTCAATTATTTAACGACTTTAGTTCCTATATCTTCTCCCATAACAACTCTCTTAATATTTCCTTTTTCGAAAGTGTTAAAGACTCTAATTTCAATATTATTGTCCATACACAGAGAGATTGCCGCAGAGTCCATGACTTTAATACCACGGTTTAGTACATCAATATACTTCAACTCATCGAACTTGACAGCATCTTTATGAACAACAGGGTCTTTATCATAAATACCGTCAACCTTAGTCGCTTTCATAATAATATCTGCGTCAATTTCATTTGCTCTTAGAGCAGCTGTCGTATCTGTCGTGAAATAAGGGTTACCTGTTCCAGCAGCAAAGATAACAACTCGTCCCTTCTCTAGGTGACGCATTGCTCTTCGTCTAATATAAGACTCACAAATTTCCTGCATTTTAATTGCCGAGAGAACTCTCGTGTAGACACCTTTTCTTTCTAACGAGTCTTGCAGGGCTAGCGCATTAATCACAGTCGCAAGCATACCCATATGATCAGAAGTTGTTCTATCCATTCCCTTAGTGGAACCGGCAACACCTCTATGGATATTCCCTCCACCAATAACAACAGCAACTTCAATTCCAAGCTCATTAAGCTCTTTAACTTCATCTGCAAATTGACCTAGAACCTCAGGTGTAATCCCATAACCTTGATCTCCAGCTAAGGCCTCTCCTGATAATTTCAATAGAATTCTTTTGTATTTCACGCGCTCTCTCTTTTGATGAAATTTTACGAAAAAAAAGGGGCTTTAAAAGCCCCTCTATATTATTTTGAAATAATTCTTACTGTTTAGTCATTTTTGCAACTTCATCAGCAAGGTTATCTTCTTTTTTCTCGATACCTTCACCAAGTGCAAATTTTGTAAATCCTGTAACAGTAATTTCAGAACCAACTTTTCCAGCTACGTCAGCAACAAGCTTCTTAACTGTAAAGTCTGGGTTCTTAATGAAAACTTGCTCAAGAAGACAAACTTCTTTAGCTAGCTTTCCAAGTTTACCTTGAACGATCTTATCGATCATATTCTCTGGCTTACCTTCTTCTTTTAGTTGAGCAGTGTAAATTTCTGCTTCTCTATTTTTGAAGCTTTCGTCAATTTCATCACCAGAAAGAAACTTTGGATCAGCAGCAGCAACGTGCATAGCTAGATCTTTAGCAAGTTCTTCTACTTCAGCGCCAGTAGCAGTAGTCTCTAGGTTAACTAGAACACCAATTCTTCCACCGTGATTGTAGTTTCCAAGAACACCTTTAGATTCAACAACAGAGAATCTTCTTAGATCGATCTTCTCACCACACTTTAGTGTAAGTTCAGTTGCAGATGCATTCTTAGCTTCTTGAAGAGCTTCGATATTAGCTGGTTTTTCAGCAAGTACATATTCAGCAACACTTTTTGCAAAGTTTTGGAAGTCATCACCTTTAGAAACAAAGTCTGTTTCACAGTTAACTTCAACAACTACACCAAGGTTCCCCTCAGATAGTGTAACAACAGCACCTTCAGCAGCAACACGTGATTGCTTCTTTTGAGCCGCTGCAAGTCCTTTCTTTCTTAGAAAGTCGATAGCTGCTTCAAGGTCTCCACCAGTTTCAGTTAGGGCTTTTTTACAGTCCATCATCCCTGCACCAGTTTTTTCTCTTAGGTCTTTAACATCTTTAGCTGTAATGGCCATTTGTTACCTCTTAAAAATTATAGATTAAAAAAATAATTATTCGTCTTCACCGATTAGGTCGATGTCTTTTTCATACTTAGAAAGAATTTCATCTTCTAGAGCTTTATCTCTAACGTTATCTTTCTTAGCTTTAGAACCTTTCTTAGCTGTACCAGAACCTTCAGATACTGCACTTGCAAAGTAGTCAGCAAAAAGAGTAACAGACTTAATAGCGTCATCGTTACCTGGAACAACATAAGAAACACCATCTGGGTTACAGTTAGTATCTGTAATAGCTACAACTGGAATACCTAGTGTATTCGCTTCTTGAATAGCAATTCTTTCATTGTTTGGATCAACGATGAAAAGAGCACCTGGAAGCTTTCTCATATCCTTGATACCACCAAGGTTTTTCTCAAGCTTAACAACGTCTTTGTTGATTTTTGATCTTTCTTTTTTAGTAAGAAGTTCGAAATCACCAGTTTCTTTCATTTTTTCAACTTTTCTAAGTTTATCAACTGAAAGTGTGATTGTTTTGTAGTTAGTAAGCATTCCACCTAGCCATCTAGAAGTTACGTGGTAAGCACCACAAGACTCAGCGGCCATTTTTACAGTTTCAGATGCTTGTCTTTTTGTTCCAACGAAAAGAACTGGCTTTCCTTCAGCAGCTGTCTTCTTAAGGAAGTCATATGCTTTTTTGGCCATTGGGATTGTTTTTGCAAGATCAACGATATAGATACCGTTTCTCTCACCGTAAACATACTTTTTCATTTTTGGGTTCCACTTCTGAGTCTGGTGACCGAAGTGTGCACCTGCTTCTAGTAACTCTTTCAACTTAAGTTCGTTAGACATAACATGCTCCTAAAGGTTAGTCTGATCACCTCAACTATTGAATTGCCAATAGACCTTCACGTAAGGTGATTGTTATTTCGCAATATTGCGATAGTAATTTTTGAGTAATTAACATACACGAAAAAGTGTAGCAAGTGGAGTATAAAAAAAGGTTCCAGTTAAAAAAACCGGCTTTTCAGCCGGTCATATTATTCAGCAGTCATTTCACCGCTTATCAATACCTTACGTGGCTTGGAGCCTTGAGCTGGCCCAACAACACCTTTTGACTCCATCTCCTCAACAAGGTTAGCGGCTCGGTTATATCCAATTCGAAGTCGCCTCTGCAGCATTGATGCACTTGCTGAGCGTTGCTCCATAACGATTCCGACCGCTTCTTTATAAAGACTATCTGTTGATTTATCGTCCGTTACTCCACTAATATGTGAGCCGAACGTATATTCATCCATTTCAACTTCTCCACCATTCTCGAGAAACTCCATAGCATTTTGATTAAATTCTTGCGGCATATCTGAGAGCTTTGCAGTCAGCGCTTCAATCTCCTCCTCATCGACATATGATGAGTGAACACGGGTTGTCTCGATTCCTTGTTTGTAAAGCATATCCCCTTTACCAAGAAGTTTTTCTGCTCCCATTTTATCGAGAATCGTTCTCGAGTCCGTTGGAGAAGTCACTCTAAAAGAAACCCTTGTAGGAAAGTTTGACTTAATTACACCTGTAATAACATCTACAGAAGGTCTTTGAGTCGCTAAAACAAGGTGGATTCCAGCAGCTCTAGCTTTGGCAGCGAGTCTAGCAATATTGTTTTCAATTTCTTTTCCAGCCTTAGTAAGAATAAGGTCAGCAAACTCATCCACAATAACAACTAAATAAGGTAGCTCATATTCCTCAGCGCCTGAGTCTTCGTAATGCTGATGTATCCCTGCTAGCATATCTGGAGTAGCTTTTTTCAATTTCTCATTAAAGCCACTAATATTACGAACACCAAACTCTTTAAGGATTGAATATCTTCTCTCCATCTCCTGAACGGCCCATAGTAACGAAATAGAAGCTGTCTTTGCATCTGTTACAACTGGCATAATTAAATGCGGTAGGTTCTGGTAAAGGGCTAATTCGAGCTGCTTAGGGTCAATTAGGATTAACTGCATTTGTTTTGGAGATTTTTTAACTAATAAAGATACTAGTAAAGCGTTGATAAAAACAGACTTACCAGCACCTGTAGCTCCAGCAACTAGCATGTGAGGCATTGATGCAAGATCAACAACAAAAGATTCACCAAAGGCATCTTTTCCCATCGCAACAGGTAATTGTTTTGTAGAAGTTTGAAAATCTCGTGTATTTAAAACTTCATCTAAATAAATAATCTCACGCGGATTTCTTGGAACTTCAATACCGATAGTAGTTCTTCCTTTCATAGGATAGACAATTCTTATCGGTGCTCCATATAGTGCAAGAGAAAGATCTTCAGTTGCACCCGTAACCTTTGAAACTTTCACACCAGTTCCAAGCTCGAGTTCAAAAGTATCTACAACAGGACCTTTTAAAACATTGATAATTTTCCCATCAATTTTAAACTCACCAAGCTTATCTTCAATAAGCTCAATAATTTCTTCAAAGTACTTATCGTCGGGGTGCTGAACACGGTTTTCTTCTTTTTTGCTAGATAGATCACTAACAAGTGAATAATACTGAGTATCTTCTTTTCCATCACGTGTACTTTTTAGTACCCTTGGTTGCTTCATTAAATGATCAGTGGCCGCAGCTTCACCAACACTACTAGCTTGAGCAACTTCTCTAGTTACTAAAACTTGATCATCAAGCTGTTTTTCCTGAAAATCTTTTTTCAAAAACTCTTCATTCTTCTCAGGTTTGGCGAAAGGATTTCCTATTTTAGTTAACAAAGGAACTTCTCTAGAATCAATTTCTTCTTGAGTCTCTTGTTCGTTTACAGACTTAGACTCAGAACGCTTTTGTACAAAAGAAGGCAATGACTTAGGCTTATCTTCTTCATCGCCTTTGAGCATTGAAGGTACTTTCATTTTAATATTTTCAATCAATGAAGGCTTATCGTTTGTTAAGGCTTTAACATCTTTTCTGTTATCAATATTAGACTTAAGCTGGTGAACAAGTCGTGGAAAATTAGCTATAGAGTCAAGAGTCTTCAAAACAAAATCTTTAAAAGAATCACGGAAACTACCTGCTAAAAATGAAATTATTGAGATCATCCCTAAAACAGCAATCATAATATCAGAAAAAGCAAAATTCAGAACATACCTTAAGCCTTGGCCTAAGAACGAAGGTACAAAGATATATGTGAAAAACATTACTGTTAGTGACAATGTAACGATATTTAGTAAATCTAGTGCCGATTCACGTTTAGAATAGAGAAATGAATAAAAAGCTCCAAAGCCTACAAATGAAACAAGTAACCACGGACCAGAATAATATCCAATCATTGTTACAATACTAGAAACAAAGTAGGTAAAGAAATTAATTGAAGTATTTTCCGAAGAAATCGAAAAATAATTATCCGGCAATAAATCTGAATAGCAGAATGCAAGAAATGCCAAGGCCGTAAAAATAAAAAGCGAAACTAGTTGTATTTTAAGGATTTTAGATATCATACAACTATTTTAATCCTTAAGATTTAAAAAGCAATCTTAAGTACTCTTTATTAATAGGAAAGTTGAAAAAAAGGCAAAAAAAAAGGAAGCAATAAAGCTTCCTTTTTTAATATGATGGGTGCATCGTCCTATCCTAACACCAAGTCCCCCTGGCACTACTTTCGGCGCTGACAAGCTTAACTGCTGAGTTCGGGATGGGATCAGGTGTTTCCTCGTCGCTATCGACACACCCAAATTTGAATTTAAATTTGGGTAACCGGTTTATATACTTAGCAAAAGTTCCGGTCAAGTACTTTTGCTCCTTTAACACTGACAAAACAGA